>NZ_CP147404.1:2123333-2446666 GCF_037201805.1 Bacillus sp. FJAT-52991
GCTTTGAATTACCATTAAATATTGGCTATTATCAAGTATTAACAACACATGGAGTATTACTCGGGCTTGTTTTAACAACTTTCTTTATTCTCGGTTTCCAAGTAGCAGGTGTGAGCCGCACAGCTGGCACCTTATCCAAAGGCCAACGCTTAACAGGCTGGATTGGATTTTGGGTAATGTTAACTGGTACTGCAATGGCTACTGCCATGATTTTATTAAATGAAGCAACTGTCCTTTATACATTTTATGCCCCATTACAAGCTCATTGGATTTTCTATCTTGGATTGACATTTGTTGTCGTTGGTAGCTGGTTAGTCGGATTCGCTCAAATAGCGAAATACATCTCTTGGCGGAAACAAAATCCTGGCCAACCTGGACCACTCTTTACGTTTATGGCTGTCATCAATATCGTCCTTTGGTTGGTGGCTACACTAGGAGTAGCAGCAGAAGTAATCTTCCAATTACTTCCTTGGTCTTTAGGTTTAGTCGATCGTGTGGACGTACTGATTAGCCGTACACTGTTCTGGTATTTCGGACATCCGCTTGTATACTTCTGGTTACTTCCAGCGTATATGTGTTGGTATGTGATCATTCCAAAAGTCATTGGCGGAAAAATTTTCTCTGATTCATTAGCACGACTGTCCTTTATTTTATTCTTATTATTCTCTGTGCCTGTCGGTTTTCACCATCAGTTAACAGAACCAGGAATTAGCCCATTCTGGAAATTCCTTCAAGTCATTTTAACAATGATGGTCGTTATCCCATCGTTAATGACAGCGTTTAGCTTATTTGCCACTTTTGAATTGTATGGTCGTTCTCGTGGCGCAAAAGGGTTATTTGACTGGTTTAAAATGCTTCCTTGGAAAGATGCACGCTTTGTCGTTCCATTTATCGGAATGGTTGCTTTCATCCCGGCAGGAGCAGGCGGAATCATTAACGCATCGAACCAAATGAACCAAGTTGTTCATAATACCATTTGGGTAACAGGGCATTTCCATTTAACACTTGCCACATCTGTCGTATTAACATTTTTCGGTATCGCTTACTGGCTCATCCCTCATTTAACAGGACGTGTACTAACGCCTGCAATGAATAGATTAGCTATTGTTCAAGCTTTTACATGGGCACTAGGTATGACGATTATGTCAGCTGCCATGCACGCGGCTGGGTTACTAGGGGCTCCACGCCGTTCATCCTTCTCCACTTACGGGGACGCGGCACAAGCATTAGATTGGATTCCATATCAAATTGCTCAAGCTGTCGGAGGAACCATTCTATTCTTAGGAATCATCTTAGTACTAATCATCTTTATTAACCTAGTTTGGTTTGCACCAAAAGGCGAACAAGAATTCCCAATTGGAGAAGTAGCTGAAGGTGCTGAAAAAACACCAATGATCTTCGAAAACTGGAAAATTTGGATTACAGTAACAGTCGCTTTAATCTTGATCGCTTACGCCATTCCAGTCATGGATATGTTCCAATACGGACCAATCGGATCGAAAGGCTTCAAACTTTGGTAAGAACCTAAAGTGGAAGGACCTGTTTAACGCTAAATAAAAGCTGCAGAGCTCGATGCTCTGTAGCTTTTATTTCTTTTTATAAGGCATATTAAACGTTTCTCTAGCATAGTAGGGATAATCATCATCAGGCTCTTCTTCCTTTTTCGCCCACTTTGACATAATAACGAATAAAGCAATACCGTATGTCGTCAATTGAATCCCCTTCAGAAAGCCGCCTCCCAATTGCTGATCCCCTAGTGCCGATAAGCTAGGCAGGATTTGTTGACCTTCTTGATATAATGTATAATGCGGATTTCCTGAAGCAAGAAGAAAAATACCGACCGGTAAAAGCAACAGCGAGGCTAAAAAAATATAAAGGACGCGGACAGGCTCGGAAAGCTTCGTCATTTCTGGAAGCGGCGTAATAATGGTCCACCACATAATAAAAGCAAACAATAGCAATATTCCTTGACCAACGAACGTTAATAATGAATGGTCACTGATCACATTAAAAACGGGTGGAGCAAAATAAACAGATAACGACATATTAAATAATAACGCAGATGGAAACGGATGAGTCAGCCACTTCATCACTCTTCTTTTTTGATAAGACCAAAAATAAGAGCGCAAAAAATCAACCGGCAAACTCATAACACATAGCGGTGGCACAATAAATAAAATCACCATCAGTTGCAGCACATGGGCGCTAAATAATTGATCGGCACTCACTACAGCTATTGGACTTCCTTTAAAAAGATAAACTAACACAACCGCTGTGAAAAAAAAGAACTTCTGCTTAGTCGTCACTTTATATTTACTTATTAATTTCATATATAACAACGATAGCAACACGAGCATAACAAAAATGCCAACTCCCCAAAACTTAAACCAGCCATAATGAGAAATTAGATTGTCGCTCACTGTAAACACAACCTCCTTCATGAAAAAATAATCGATTCATTTCCTAATTATTTACTATAACAAAATATTCTAACTTTTTCACGTATAGATAGACCTATCATGAAGCAAAAGACTAAGAGCGAAGACGACTTGTCGCTCCGCTCAAAAACCTGTTCTATTTTTCTTTTCTCGGTGGGCGTTTACCCCAATATTGATAATAATCTGTTCGAATAAAGCCGTTAAACAGCTTCCGTTTTTTTGTTGCTGGCTTGCCATAAAATTGTTCAAAGCCTTCATGTGACGTCATCATGTACACAGACCACGTGTCGTACGGCGCTAAAGCAGCACCCATAGCTTTGTACATTTGCTCAACTTCCGGACGATCCCCTAGACGTTCTCCATATGGAGGATTCCCAATGATCACGCCATATTCTTTCGTTGTCGTAAAATCCGCCACATTCATTTGTTTAAATTCAATTAAATCTCCAAGCCCTGCTTCAAAGGCATTCTCTCTTGCAATATCGACCATGCGATGATCAATATCATAACCAGCAATGTCAAGTGGTTGATCATAGTTTGCCACATCTTCCGCTTCGATTCTTGCTTGATCCCATACAGCTTGTTTCATCCATGGCCAGCTTTCAGATACGAAATCACGGTTGAAGCCAGGAGCAATGTTTTGACCAATTAAAGCCGCTTCAATTGGAATCGTTCCTGAACCGCAAAACGGATCGACAAATGGACGATCGGGATGCCAGTTTGTCAATTGAACAAGCGCCGCAGCCAACGTTTCTTTTAACGGTGCGCCCCCTTGAGCAATTCGGTATCCGCGTTTATGTAAGCCAACGCCACTCGCATCAATCGTTAACGTTGCCTTATCTTTTAATAAAGCGACTTCAATTTTAAATAGCGGTCCTGATTCTTGCAGCCATGTTTGCACTTTATACTTCGATCTTAACCGTTCAACAATCGCTTTTTTAACGATCGCTTGGCAATCAGATACGCTGAACAGCGTCGATTTTACAGACTTTCCTTGTACCGGAAATTCCGCATCTACCGGTAAATATTCTTCCCAAGGTAACGCTTTCGTCGATTCGAATAGTTGGTCAAACGTCGTTGCCTTAAATTCACCGACTACGACCTTTAAGCGATCCGCTGTGCGCAGCCATAAGTTACAGCGAGCAATCGCTTCTTCGTCTCCCTTAAAAATGACTTTTCCGTTTTCTGTTCGGCCTTCATAGCCGAGCTTTTTTATCTCGTCCGCTACGAGCGCTTCCAGACCCATCGCTGCCGTAGCAATTAATGTATATGTCGCCATCATTTCACCTGCACTCTTTAAATTCTATGTACCTTTATTTTTATATATATGTGACCTATGTATGCTATCTTTCATAACCAATATTACGCGAAATAGAATAAAAGCCCTCCTATAATAGGAGAGCATGTGAAGTTAGTTTCCCAACAATAACGTTCTGTAAGCCATGTTTTGTTCCATCGTACTGCAAGCGATCTGGGAGATCTTGTACTCCGGTGGCAATCATCTATCTCCGGACGCCTTCATTGGCATCCGCCCTTCTTATCGTTCATTTCCTTAAAGAAGATGCCCCTACCTAAATTTGGGTTGCTCACTCGTGGGGTTTACCTCGTTCCACCTTTATAATTTCTTATAAAGCTCCGTCACTGTGGCACTTTCAAGGTACTCATACCATATCTCATCGACTTAGGTATTTTCCCTGCCGTCAATCGGATTTTCACCGAACTGCCCTAGCTTATTTATTCACTAGGCACGAACACTACGGGCATCTCAGCACCGTGTGAGCATGGACTTTCCTCTACAACCTTAAAGATTGCAGCGATTACCCGAACGTTATTATTATCACCTGAACCATTATAGAGGAAAATAGACCTCATTGCAATGATTGATTTCAATTACCTCATTTAGCAACTTATTCATTGTACAACTTATCGCCAAACACATGTCTTTCTAGGTTGGATAGACGTTTTAAAATATCAAAATTAGTCGACCCTGCCACCGATTGTGGTGAAGGCGTCGGCTGAGAACGCGTCATAGTTGTTTCACTTTGTTTTTTCAAACGCATATTTTCCTGTTGTAGCTTTTCAATCGCTTGATGAAACTCTTCATAATCTTTAATGATAAGATCTAGAAATTGATCGACCTCATCTGGATGATAGCCTCTCATCGATGTTTTAAATTCTTTTTCTAAAATGTCTTTTGTTGTTAATTTTAATTTGTCAGATAACATCTTCGTCATCACCTCAATATAGTGCAACTGTTTTATTCATTTTTTCAAAAATAGCCTGTTTTGTCAATTGAAACATCCCTTATTCCCAGTCTAAATTGTTTAATTGCTCTTCTTCAACAATAAGTTGAAGATCATAAAAGCTAATTTGCCGAATTTGATATGATCGTTGTTCGTGCCATTGTTTCGCCATTTGATATAAATACTGTGGCGAGCCTTCCTTTTCTTCATCATATAAGGCAAGCAGTCCCACCGATTTTTGTAACATGAATTGATTTTTGTTTCTAAATTGCTGCGGACTCGTATACGGCTGATTGGATACAGAAGCAACAAAATCCGCTTGACTAACAATCACTTCATAGTATGTACGCTTTTCTTCTTTCCAATTGACCTCTTGCTGAAGAAAAGGAGTGAGAATGGCTAACCTTACATCCCGACCTTCCTTCTGCAACTCAAAGACCACCTCAGCTGTCCAGCATTCCACACCTAACTGTCCGCTAATCAGGACCCACTCAAGCCCTTCGTCTAAAAGCTGAAGAAGTTGCTGTTTGAGGGCTTTCTTTATATAATCAATGGCTATATCCTTTTGTTTAAACACCCCAATTTCATGAGGTTTATAGCCAGTCACAGCCCAAACGGACATATGCATCCTCCCCTATACAATGATAAAAAGCAAGGGTTACCCCTTACTTTTCATTTACTATTAATAGCCAAAAGGCGGTCTAGGACGACCTCCGCACATCTGTTGCTGGTATTGGGCATTTTGAACAAAGGACTGTGTCTGCGGAAAATAATGCTGATGCTCAAACAGTTGATGCTGCACATTTGTTGTATGAGTTGGATGAATATGTGGAACAATAATATTTTCAAACATGTGATTTTCACAGCATTTTGGTGGATGAACCACAGCTGGCATCACTATAGGTGGTCTACAAGGAAACATTTGGACTCCCCCTTTCACTTTCCTATTTACATAAGCAGTTTATGAAAGGACAAGGGAACATGTACTATTACAAACACCTATTTTACATAAAGCTATAGAAACTCGTCTTTAAATTCGTCATCACTACGGCCGTCAAACAAACAAAAACAAAAAACAAGACAAATAAAGCACGATACACGGTCAATCCACCCCATAAGTATTTTTCATAATATTTCTACATGATTCTACATTTTACAACCTTTGCTTTGAATATACAATAAATATCCATTAGGAATTTGGGGAATTTAATAAGAAAGTGAACATTTTTTGTATAAAAACAAATTCCAAGGATGATACTGGTTAGTTTCCTATTTTTCTCTTAATGCGATTCAGTCTTTTTATCATCATTTCATTGGATTCAGTCAACATATTGGCGACATGTTGAGCATGCTTTAACGCTAGCGGATAATCTTTCTCTTGATGTTCATAGTATTTGCTTAATTCTAGGTGAGCTTCTTTCTTACACCGATCCGAACCATCTGTACATACTTCAATCCATAACGAGATCGCTTCTTGCCATTGTTTCTTCCTTTTGTAATGAAAAGCAAGAGCATGTTTCGCTTCTAATCCGATCATCGATGAATGGGTCTCAGCAATTTGCTGATAGGCTTGAGTCGACTTCTCCTTTTCTCCAATGTAATCGAACCATTTCGCTACTTCGATTCGCTCCCGCTCTGTGCTGTCTTGATTTTTTTGCAAAATATGATGACTCAAATGTGTATAAAGCGTAATCAATGTTAAAATATCTCTCTCATTATGCTCCATAATTTTTAGTATTCCCTCTGGATCTTTCCGCTCTAAATAATCAAAATAAATCATCGGGGCTAAAAATCCGGGAATATCTTCTTGACGTTCAATATTGAGAATATTTTTTTCCACATTTACAAGCTTCACTGATTCCATCGTATGCTTCCACAATCGTCTAGATGCATGAAATAAATCAAAGTGACCGAAAGTAGGTAGCTTCGGGACATGATCACGAACAAGTGTATGCCTCGTTTTCACTTGCGGCCAATCAAAAGCTTTTCCATTATACGTTACAAGTGTTGTGTAATCGACCTGTTCAAGGAAACTTGCATATAACGCCACTTCATTCCCCGGCTCTGGCAAAAAGTGCTGACGCAAAACGACTTGATCTTCCAATACGCGAGCATAGCCTAGCAGAAAAATGGTGTTCCCCACTCCTCCACCAAGCCCTGTTGTTTCCGTATCGAAGAAAAACAAGTCTTCTGCTTGCATCCCTTTAGCAGAAAGCGGATGATTCCCGTCCCAATCATTCCAAGTCTTCACCGCCTCCTTTATTTCCAAAAAAGAATGGCGTCCATGCTGATAATGAAGCGGATAGCGAACCTCTCGAATGAAACAATACTGATCGCCAAGTACATATGGAGTTACTTGAGCGTTGTCCCAGCCTTCCATAGAAATGGGTTTCTCTTTCTCCTCATTCACTATTTGTTCCTCTTTAATTAAATGAGACTTCATTCGCTGAAGCTTGTTAGATAGACTCATCTACTTTCCTCCTTCATTCATCCGCCGCTGGAAAACATCATATTAGCATTGATTTAACAATTGTATACTTTGTTGTTTCGCTTGAATCCCACTTATTTCCGTCCCAACACATGAAGGACATCCATCCTCACAAGGACAATGTTTGATTAAGTTGGTAGCCGCCTCTTTGATAGAATCAAAACGTTTATACACCTCTTCAGCTAATCCGATGCCACCAGGGTAATGATCATATAAAAAGATGGTCGGTAGTCCAGAATGAGTCGCTTTTATTTGTGACACGACATGGATATCTTTGCGATCACACATCACATAGACAGGGACAACGTGCTGTAGCACATTCGCCACGCCTAACAATAATTGCTCAAGCGTTTTTTCTCCGATCGTCGGGTCTACTTCTATTAACTCAATCCACATTGCGCTCGTATGCAATTCTTCTTCCGGAAGATGAATTGGTCCAGATCCGATATTCTCAAACGTGCTTAGTTTGATTTTTTTAAAGATGCTAGGCAATATATTGATCGTCACATCACCGTAATGAAGGGACGTCTGTTCTCTCTGTTTTGTTAGGTCGATTTCCAGCACTTTCAACTGTACCGCTAAATTGGCATCTGTGAAATATTCGACATCTACTTCTCTGACATATGCCTTTTTATGTGGCCAGTCTAATTTCTCTACTTGGTATTGAACCCCTTCATGTAAATAAATGGCCTCATCATGAAGCAAAGTCATCGCACTAAAGCGATCCATTTCACCAATGATTTTAACATTTCCTGTTTCTGACTGATCAACAATAACAACATTTTCCTGAGAAGCTGATCGCAAGCTAATCTCTCCTGCCGGAAATGACTGATTCGCCCAATAATACGTGTCACCATTTTGGTGAATCACTCGTTCTTCCACTAAAAATTCTAAAATATCATCAACGTCGAGCGCTCCAAACTCTTCCCCTTTTTTAAATGGCAGTTCATAGGCGGCACATTTTAAATGATCGACTAAAACAATTAAATTTTCGGGATTGATTCTAGCCGATTCAGGTGATCGCTCGAAAAAGTACGACGGATTTTGTACAATATATTGATCGATCGGCGTGGAGCTAGCTACCATCACTATTAATGCTTCACCATGCCGTCTCCCCGCTCTTCCTGCTTGCTGCCATGTGCTCGCAACACTCCCAGGATATCCAGTCATGATGCACACTTGCAGCTGGCCGATATCTACCCCAAGCTCTAAAGCGTTTGTGCTCACCACACCTAAAATGTCACCGTCTCTTAATCCTTTTTCAATTTCCCGACGCTGCTTTGGTAAATAACCGCCGCGATAACCCCTAATCGATTTCGTCGCGATTTGATGTTTCACCAATTCTTGAATATGACTTAAAATAATCTCCACGCGTACCCGACTTCTAGCGAAAACGATCGTTTGAATATTATTTTTAAGGAATTCCTTCGCTAAATGATTGACTTCTACTGTGGCACTTTTTCGAATGTTTAATGGCTTGTTCACCACAGGTGGATTATAAAACACAAAATGCTTTCTTCCTCTTGGTGCTCCGTTATTATCTATAAGACGCATCGGGTTGCCCGTCAGCTGCTCGGCTAATTCTTTTGGATTGGCGATCGTTGCGGATGTACAAATAAAGATCGGCTCACTTCCATAAAATCGGCAAATCCTTTTTAACCGGCGGATCACATTGGCCACATGACTACCAAACACTCCACGATATGTATGAAGTTCATCGATCACGACATACTTCAAGTTTTCAAACAGACTGACCCATTTCGTATGATGAGGCAAGATCGCAGAATGTAGCATATCTGGATTGGTAATGACAATATGTCCCGCTTTCCTTACGACTTGCCGAATGGCAGGCGAAGTGTCCCCATCGTATGTGTAGCTCTTAATATCGATCCCTATTTCGTTGATCAGTTCATTCATTTCGCTTTTTTGATCCTGCGCTAAGGCTTTCGTAGGAAAAATATAAAGAGCTCGGTTCGTCTCACTTTCAGCAATAGACTGTAAGACTGGTAAGTTATAACATAATGTTTTTCCTGAAGCTGTCGGCGTAACCGCTACAATGTTTTCTCCCTTTTGTACCGTTTCAAAAGCGGTCAACTGATGACTATACAATTCACCAATCCCTCGCTTTTGCAGTGCAAGCTTAATACGGGCATCGACACGCTCGGGTATCGGCCTTGTCTGCGCCTCCTGCGGTTCAATTTCATGCCAGTTAATAATATTTTCATTATCTTTTAACTCTTGAATGAGGTCTGAAAGTGATTTCTTACCGATCATTTACATCGCTCCCTTATGTATATGTAATAGTCTAACGAATAAACGTTTGGTTTGCTAGTTGGAATTAACAGCCGAAAGATGAGTCAATCTATGTAGAAATAAAGTGAAACTTCAATCAGTGGGGGTCTTACAGCCCGTTAATGCGGGATAAAGAAAAACCGCAAAAGGATCATCTCCTCTTGCGGCTCTTCTCAAACTATGATCATACCTTCAACCACCCGCTCACTCCTTTGACAATGCTCCCTAGCTGTGAAACCGTATTCATCATCACTCCTGCTGTATCTAATGCTTTATTGATGTTAAAGGATCCATCTTCATTTTTAAACGACTGCATAAACATATTACTCGTGTTCTTTTGTGGTATATTGGTAGGATATGGGGCAAGGGGCATTTGCGAATAAAGTGGATGCTTTTGTTCAGGCATTTGCATTTGATACAACGGATGATCAAATAAATGACCAGCAAATGAAGAATACTCTTGAGCTTGTGAATGAAAAGCAGGATAAGATGGGCTATACGGATGATACATATAATACTCAGGCCGAGGCGGCATCACTTCCCAAGGATTCATTCTTTCTCCCCCTACTTTACGGTTTGTTCATCATTATCGTATGAAACAGCAGGGCAAAAAGTGAGAATCATTTCAGCTCTTTCAACAGGCTATTTAATAAGAAATTCGTCGATTCTATATAATTTTTAAAGCGAGTGTAGCTTGTTTCTGGAAAGAAAGCTTGGACAGACACTAACTCAATATTTTCAACCACTGCCTTCACTTGTGGTTGATGGATATATTTAAATCCCCCTTGTTGTAGCTGTGTTTCTATTTCTTTTTTCCAGTGGATGGACACTTTATTCGCTCGATCGGCAAACGGCTTGACCTCTTGATAGAAATCGCCTTTTTCGTTCGTTTTTCTTTTCTCGTGGTAAATCTCATTTGCTTCTTTGACAATTGTCATCAATTCAGTTGTTAACTTCTGAAGCTCTTTCATCTGACATTCTCCTCTGACTGCAGCAATTCCTTACAGATGTTCACATTCTATAAGTTTTTTTGTCAGACTTCAAGCAATCGAGTTATAGCGGCTCGTATGTCACTTTGAATGATTGAACCATTTTATAAGAAGAAGGAGCGGAAAGAAGATAGTTTGCACCTTCTTCAAGGTGTTCTATTCGTTCTAAGATGAGCTCTTTTTTTCTCCAGAGGCGATTGCAATGAGCTTTATGCAAAATAGTCACACGTTTTTTCATTTCTTTTTCAATCTGCCCGACTGTCTCTTCAATTTCCATCAATGTGCGCAGTACCTCTTCTCTTGTCACGTTCACCACTCCTTTTTCTTATAGTTCTTTCATTCCAGAGACCTATCGTTTATATGTATACTTATTCGTTTACCAATTAATAATTCCCTTCACACCTGACAAAACTAGTACCTATTCGGCAAAGAAAGAAACTAGTTTACAACTAATATCACTAATTTCGACAAAGTCCAAATACCTATTTTTTGAAAAATGCAGAATATCAAAGAAGCGGTTATAATAGAAGAAGTGGGGCATGTTGCATCGTTTCTGTGTTTCGATTTCTCTTTTCATGTTTTTCCTGCCCCATAAATAAATTTTTCTGTTATGATATGTAGTATCTTGTGAGGTGTATTCAATGGTGATAAAATATCCAAACGGAAAAAAGTATGCTCCACAATCACAAGCATCATCTTTACCACCGAAATTGAAACAACAAAACTACAGCAACAGAGGAATGACGCTTGAGGAGGATCTAAACGAAACAAATAAGTATTATTTAGAGCGTGGTATAGCTGTGGTTCACAAAAAGCCAACACCCGTCCAAATTGTTCAAGTTGATTACCCAAAAAGGAGCGCAGCTGTCATTAAAGAAGCTTATTTCAAACAAGCCTCGACGACGGATTACAACGGTGTGTACAGAGGAAAGTATTTGGATTTTGAAGCAAAGGAAACAAGAAACTTAACCTCTTTTCCACTCAAGAATTTTCATCCGCATCAAATTGATCATATGAAAATGGTGGAAAAGCAAAATGGCATAAGCTTTGTCATTCTCCGTTTTGCTGCATTAGAAGAAATATTTTATCTTCCGGCTACTCACTTGTTTGATTTTTGGGACCGGATGAAAAATGGTGGTAGAAAGTCGATTACCAAATCTGAAATAGAAAGTGTCGCATTTCAAATTCCATTAGGACTTCATCCAAGGATCCCCTATTTATCTATTATTAATCGGTTACACTTTTAATATTGGATAAAGATTAATTTAGGAGAGCAAGTTTAACTACTTACTCCTTTTGGAAAGCGAGGATATTAGACAAATGTCTGATCAATACAGTTCACGTACAGAAAGACGAAAACAACAGAAAAAAAGACCAGCAAAAAAACCGGCAACGACTGGAGCCAAAAGCAATAAAAGATCCATCGTAAAGAAAGTATTCTTTACCCTTGCCGCTCTTATGTTCCTTTTTCTTGCAGTCGGTATAGGGACATTTGCTTTTATGATTAAAGATGCTCCTGACTTAGATGAGGCGTTGTTACGAGACCCCGTTGCATCAAAGATTTATGATAAAGATGGCGAATATATTACTGCTGTTGGTTCAGAAAAACGAGATTATGTCAAATATGAAGACATCCCACCAGTGGTGAAAGACGCGATTTTGGCGACAGAAGATGCCCGCTTTTTTGACCATCATGGCGTCGATATTATTCGTATCGGTGGTGCAGTTATTAGTAACTTTACAAACGGCTTCGGTTCTCAAGGGGCGAGTACGATCACCCAACAAGTGGTCAAGATGTCCTTTTTAAAGCCTGAAAAAACGTTAGAAAGAAAAGCACAAGAAGCTTGGCTCGCTTTTCAACTGGAGCGAAAATATTCCAAAGAAGAAATCTTTGAAATGTATGTTAACAAAGTTTATATGTCTGACGGTATTCACGGTATAAAAACGGCAGCTCACTATTATTTCGGTAAAGAGTTAGATGAGCTCACATTAAATGAAGCGGCCATGCTCGCTGGTATGCCACAAAGTCCAAATAATTACGACCCATTCGAGCATCCTGACCGCGCGGATAAGCGGAAAAATGTGGTCCTATCTTTAATGGAACAACATGACAAAATTACAAGTGCGGAAATGAAGGCGGCACAACAAGAGTCGATCACTGCTTACGTGAAAGAGCCAAAAGAGGCTGATAGTAAACAATATAATGCTTTCATTGATATGGTTGTAGAAGAAGTTCAAGAGATGGGAGAATACAATCCATATTCAGATGGCTTGAAAATTTATACGACATTAGATCGTGATGCACAAGATTACATGGATAAATTATTAAATACCGAGGAAATTATCGATTATCCAAGTGATGAATTCCAAGCAGGAGTTGCACTTACTGATACGAAAACCGGTGAAGTTCGAGCCATTGGTGGCGGACGTAACCAAAAGGTTGAACGAGGATACAATTATGCAGTCGACTTAAAACAACGTCAACCAGGTTCTGTTATTAAACCTTTAATTGATTATGGTCCTGCCATTGAGTATTTGAAATGGTCAACATATCAGCAACTTGATGATCGACCTTACTCTTATTCAAATGGGACGCCTATTCGTAACGCTGGCGGATCTTATATGGGGCCAATTTCCATGAGAACTGCCCTTACTTATTCTCGTAATATCCCAGCTTTGCAAACATATCAAGAAGTTGGGCATGAAAATGCGAATAAATTTTTAAAGAACCTTGGCATTCAATTGCCTAAAGAGCAATCAGAGAATGAATCTAATTCCATCGGTGCGATGAGTGGCATCTCCCCTCTTGATTTAGCAGGTGCTTATGCGGCCTTCGGGAATGAAGGACAATATAATAAGCCTCACACCGTGAAGAAAATTATTTTGTCTGATGGAGAAACAGAAGTTAAAAATGACATTAAACCAAAAGCAGCAATGAGCGATTATACCGCTTATATGGTTACAGATATGCTGAAGGATGTCATGGATGAAGGTACTGGAACAAAAGCCAATATTCCTGACCTCCATGTTGCCGGAAAAACAGGAACTACGAACTATACACAAAAAGAAAAAAGTGAATTCGGCATCCCTGATAGCGGCTCTCCTGATTCTTGGTTTGTTGGTTATACAACGAACTATACAGCCGCTATCTGGACAGGATATTCAAGTAAAAAAGAGTATTTATCGAAAGAAAGTCAGCAAATTTCGAAGCAGCTATTCAAAAATTTAATGGAAGAAGTATCTTCGGACGTCGAAACGAAGGACTTCAAGAAACCAGACAGCGTAGTTGAATTACCAATTGTAAAAGGCTCCAACCCAGCAGCGATTGCCGGAAAAGGAACACCTGAGAGCGAAATAGTACATGAGTTATTCGTCAAAGGTGAAGAGCCGAAAAAAGTGTTTAATAAGTTTAAGAAAGAGGACAAAGAGAAGAAAGAAGAGTCTGAAGGTGGAATTACGGGCTTGAGCGCCTCTTATAATGCAGCTTCTCAAAATATTTCTGTCTCCTGGTCCTTTAATGGAAAAGGCACACCAAGCTTTACCGTCTCTTCAAACGGAGGTTCACAATCGGTTAACGGAACTTCAACTGTCATTAGCAATGTGCAACCAGGTCAAACCTATAATATTACTGTCACGGCGACAGTAGATGGTGCGGTAGTCGATACTGCTTCCACTTCGGTCACGACGACAGGTGAAGTAGTACCTGAAGAACCTGAAACTCCACCTGTCGATCCAGAAAATCCAGATGGTGAGAACCCGGACGGAAACGATGATGGAAATGACAATAATAATGGTGGCGGTACTCCTCCAGGTGGGGGCGACAACAATGGCGGCGGCACTCCTCCAGGTGGGGGCGACAACAATGGCGGCGGCAATAACGGTGGTGGTACTCCTCCAGATGACGGCGGCAATAACGGTGGTGGTACTCCTCCAGATGGCGGCGGCGATAACGGTGGCGGTACTCCTCCAGATGGCGGCGGCGATAACGGCGGTGGTACTCCTCCAGATGGTGGTGGCGGCACTCCTCCTCCAACTAGTGGGGGCGGCGGCAATAGCCAACAAGGAGAACCAACGGAACCATAAACAAAGGGATGGCCAAATGGCCATCCCTTTTATTTTTTATGATTGCTTAATAAGCTATGTTTAGCAAATTGCTTCTGTTGCTCCGTCATCAAGGCATCCATTTGACGATACGCTTGATAGGAAAACGGACGAGCAAGAACAAATGAAAGCCTTTCCTCTGCATTCAGCGGTTTAACTTCAAACGCAGCGACCTTTTCTTTCCAGTCATTTAACACCACTGGCTCGTGATTGCTCCAAAATAAACTCATGAAAAATAACGCGATGACAGCCTTCATCATTTGCTCAATTTCTTTATCTTTTTCTTTAAATTTCATCTCAATTACCGGTTGAATAAATTGATAAGTATCTTGAACCGTTTTTAAATAAAAAGAAGGATTTTCCCAAGGAGCTTCGTTTCCTTGAAGTTCATATATAAAATAAGGAGAGGCAACCAAGCTAGGCTGCCCAGCAAGCGTTACCGTCTCCTCTTGAAAAAACAAGTCATGCTTTAAACTACTAGGTACTACAACCTTTGCCATTAGCTAGCCTTCCTTTTCATCCGCTTCTTTCCTTCACGACATAAGTCTAGTAGCGGACATTCTTCACATTTAGGTGACTGTGCCTTGCAATGATAGCGCCCGAAGAAAATAAGACGATGATGTGTCACGGACCACTCTTCTTGTGGGATTTTCTTCATTAATGTTTCTTCTACTTCTGTTACAGAATCCTTCCAGCGACAAATGCCTAACCGTTTGCTCACTCGCTCCACATGCGTATCAACCGCAATCGCAGGCACACCGAAGGCAACAGACGCAACAACATTGGCTGTTTTTCGTCCCACACCAGCTAACTTCACAAGTTCACTTTGTTTTCGCGGGACTTCCCCGTTCATTTCCTCTATGAGCATCTGGCTTAACTTTTGAATATTTTTCGCCTTGTTACGATAGAGCCCGATTGAGCGAATATCCTGTTGCAGCTCTTCTAACGGGACGGCCAAATAATCTTCTGGCGTTTTATATTTTTGAAATAAGTCCTTGGTCACCTTGTTTACTAAAGCATCCGTACATTGAGCAGATAAAGCCACGGCGATCACTAATTCAAATGGATTATCATGCCGCAACTCACAATGCGCATCAGGAAACATCTGAGCAATTTGGTCTAGACAATAACGAATTTGCTGTTTATTTAACAAAATGATTCTCCTCCTTTCTATTGCTCTAGCCAGTTATAAAAATGGACAGCCTTTTTTGAGCGCTGTACCTGTTCAGGAGAAGACTGCTGTTTTCGAAATCGTTGTCCATAATCTCTCGCTTGTTCAAGCGTTTCAATCCCTTGCTTTTTCCATTCAAACAGAATTCGATCGATATAGCGAAAGTTCATCTTTCCAGAAATAACAGCTTCCCTAAGCGCCGCTTTAATGATGACTGAGTCATGATGGTCCTGATCAATCCAAATCGCCAGCGTTTCACATTCAAGCGGAGAAAGAGGACGACCAAATTCCTGTTCAAAAAGAGAATATAAATCTTGTTCCTCGCTCATCGCTTGCTGCAAAGCCGATTGCCTTGACTGCTGCAGCATAGATTCGGCTAATTTTTTCCATAGCGGCTTTAAAGAGTAGCTCTCATATCCCGTAGAATCGCCTTGTTCAATAGTAATTAATTGCTGCTGCATCAGCTTTTTAATCAAAACCGCACAATCACTTGCAGAAATCGTCATTTGATTAGCTAACTCCTCAAATGTAGGAAAGTGATGACCTTTTTGCTTAAAAGCGAAAATTTGCAATAACAGCACCAATTCGACTTCAGATACATTTAATTTACGATAATTCATCAGCAGCACTTGAGGCACACTAACCATGCCCTCATCCATCCATTGCATTACTAATTCTTTTTGTTCCATTGTGTACACCTCATAGCTAGTATATCACGACGCTCTTATAAAAATGAGAATTGACATTTAAGAACGTTGTATTGTTAGTCTGAGTAAACATAGCCAACAGAATTGGCAATAAAATAAATGCCCATAATAAAAACAAATAAATGATAGAGGAGGATTTCCTATGATTTATATTTATAATGATTATGGTGGGACACATACCACGGCTTTGGCTGCCGCATATCATTTAAAGCAATTACCTCAACCAGACAGAACATTAACTTCGGAAGAGATATTAAATGTAAAATATTTCAACAAACTAACGAAAGAGGATTTCGGAAAACTCATTTTTCACGGGAGCGATGAAGATGGTAACTCAGTGTATACAATTGGACGGAAAAGGAACAAACTTGTTGTCCCAGCATTAAAAGAATTGACTTTATTACTACAAAATAAATTTTATTTTAATGAAAAAATAATTTTCTCTAATACATCACCAACGGTTCCAATTGTTATGTCATTTGGAGGATTTTTCTCGAGAGGATTGAAAATTGACTTTATAGGTGTACCGTTATTAGTAAAAGGTGCAAAGCAATGCTGTGATAATATTTATCGGTTAGTTGAAAACACGAAACAAGTTGGGAAAACTTCTTTCAATGAAAACGTGATTATTTTAGAAAATGAAATGTATAAGTAATACAACAAAATGATTTAGCAAAAAAAGATTTCCATACAAAGGAAATCTTTTTTTGCATCTTATAACGGGCAAGCACCTTCCGCTTTTCTATTTGTCCAGCTCCAGTCCATACGTCGCTAAACGGGACCTGCCGCTTTTCTTCATTGTCTAGCTTCAGGTCCCAGCGACTAGTGGATTTCCACGATCCTCCTTGCGATAAGTCAACATCGATTCACTAACGTTCATCGTGTTGTCTAGCTCTGCCAACTAGTCGCTCGAGGTCAAAAGTCAATCCGTCCAAAAGGTTAAAGAACAACCTTTCAGCCGTCTTGTCTTTTGCTTATCGCGACTGAACAAGTTGGCTCCACATTTCGTTTTCCTTTATCTTGTGCGGGTCGCTCCAATCCATACGTCGCTAAACGGGACCTGCCGCTTTTCTATTATGGATATAATCTGTTAAGTAAGCGTGGGAATGGGATGGTTTCGCGCACGTGTTCGACGCCGCTAATCCATGCTACGGTACGTTCTAGACCAAGACCGAAACCTGAGTGAGGAACGGAACCGTATTGGCGAAGTTCTGCATACCATTTATACGCTTCAGGATCCAATTGGTGTTCTTTAATTCTTTCACTTAACAGGTTAAGGTCATGGATACGCTCTGAGCCACCAATGATTTCACCATAGCCTTCTGGCGCAATTAAATCCGCACATAAAACCACTTCTTCACGATCTTTCGCTGGCTGCATATAAAATGGTTTTAATGTTGTTGGATAATGTGTAATAAAGACGGGCTTATCGTAGCTCTCTGCAATCGCCGTTTCATGAGGTGCACCAAAATCATCACCCCACTGAATGTCAGTAAAGCCTTTTTCATGAAGGAACTTAATCGCTTCATCGTACGTAATACGCGGGAATGGCGCTTTTATCTTTTCGAGCTTTGATGTATCTCGTCCAAGACGATCCAATTCTAGACGACAGTTTTTCAATACAGACTGAACGACATGAGACACATATTGCTCTTGTACTTGTAAATTCTCTTCAAATTCACAAAAAGCCATTTCCGGTTCAATCATCCAAAACTCAATTAAATGACGGCGCGTTTTCGATTTCTCTGCGCGAAACGTAGGGCCGAAAGAAAAGACCTTTCCAAGAGCCATAGCTGCTGCTTCCATATACAACTGACCGCTTTGAGACAAATAAGCATCCTCATCAAAGTAGCGAGTATGGAACAACTCAGATGTTCCTTCAGGCGCACTTCCCGTTAAGATTGGAGGGTCCACTTTCGTAAATCCATTCTCGTTAAAAAACTCATACGTCGCACGAATAATTTCATTACGAATTTTCATCACTGCATGTTGACGGCGAGAACGTAACCATAAATGGCGATGATCCATTAAAAACTCTGTTCCATGTTCTTTCGGTGTAATCGGATAATCCACTGCTTCTGAAATGACTTGAAGTCCAGTGACTGTTAACTCATACCCAAAAGGTGAGCGGCTATCTTCTTGCACAATGCCCGTCACATATAAGGAAGATTCTTGTGTTAATGATTTCGCTTGTTGAAATAGTTCTTCTCCTACTTCACTCTTCACAACTACCCCTTGAATAAAGCCCGTTCCATCACGAAGCTGTAAAAAAGCAATTTTTCCACTTGAACGTTTATTCGCCAGCCAAGTGCCAATCGTTACTTCTTGACCAACAAATTTGCCCACTTCTGCAATTGTCATTTTCATATGAGTTATTCCCTCCAAAAACTTTCCTCTACTAATCGTTTAATATTATACCTGTCTTTTGCAAATAAGTGCAAGAAAGGAACAGAGCAAAAAAGCATCTTGACGACCGTCAAGATGCCAAAAAGCTATTTTATTTGTTTACATATGTTCTTTTACATAAGTCGCCATGCGTTCAACTGCCGCTTCTAGTGCTTCCAAAGAAGTCGCATAAGACAGACGAATATTATCAGGAGAACCAAAACCGCTTCCTGGAATCACTGCTACTTTTGCTTCTTCAAGCAAAGCCTTTACAAATCCATCGACATCTTCAAAGCCTGTTAATTTCGCTGCTTCCTTCACGTTCGGGAATAAGTAGAACGCTCCTTGTGGTTTCAAGCAAGAAAAACCAGGAATTTCATTTAATTGCGCATGGATGACATTTAAACGCTTTTCAAAAGCTTCCTTCATTTCCTCTACCGGCTCTTGTGTTCCTTCATACGCCGCAATAGAGCCGTATTGAGAAGGAGCCGTTGGGTTAGAGGTGGAATGACTCGCTAAATCCGTCATCGCTTTAATTACTTGCTCATTTCCTGCCGCGTAACCAATGCGCCATCCAGTCATGGAATGAGATTTTGATACTCCGTTAATAATAATGGTTTGTTCTTTTAATTCAGGAGAAAGCTCAGCAATTGATACGTGCTTATTGTCACCGTATACAAGCTTTTCATAAATTTCATCAGAAATGATCCAGATGTTTTTGCGAAGAGCCACTTCTCCTAATGCTTTTAACTCTTCCGCTGTATAAAGCATGCCTGTTGGATTGCTTGGCGAGTTAATGATCACCGCTTTTGTTTTCTCTGTGATCGCTGCTTCAAGCTGCTCAGGTGAAATTTTGAATTGATTTTCTTCCTTGCCTTCGATATAGACAGGTTTTCCATCCGCTAGCTTCACTTGTTCAGGATAGCTCACCCAGTAAGGAGTCGGAATGATTACTTCATCACCCGCATCTAAAATCACTTGGAATAATGTATATAGAGCATGCTTCGCTCCAATTGTCACGATGATTTCACTGCGTTTATATGTAATGCCTTGATCCTTTTCAAATTTAGCAATAATGGCATCTTTTAATTCAGGTAATCCACCAGCTGGCGTATATTTCGTCTGCCCTTTTTTCATGGACTCGTAAGCCGCCTCAATAATATGTTCCGGTGTATTAAAATCCGGTTCCCCAGCACCAAGACCAATCACATCAATACCTTGTGCTTTCATTTCTTTCGCTTTCGCTGTAATCGCTAAAGTTGTTGAAGGAGTTAACGCCTTCACTCGTTGAGCTAATTGGATGTCCATCTATAATTCCTCCACTCTTATATATGTTTGATTTTCTTCCACCATTCTCCGCTGTTTACTTGAAGATAATAGTAGTTGACCTGATCATTTTTATCTAAAAAGACTAGTTCCCATACTGGACCGGACTTCTCAATTCCAAGACGAGCAGAAAGTAACTTCTCGATTGGTTCTTCGTTTTGAAGCTTTTTGACCGCCTCTTCCTTTGAAACTCCCTTAGTAATATCCTTTATAATCGGCTGTTTCTTTTTATCTTTTGGCACAAAGACAGCGAGCTTCTTTTTCTTATCTGTCTGTCCTGTAACCACATAATAGGTCTCTTCGCTATTATATATATTAAAATCTATAACAGAGGTAATGGCACTTTCTTGTTTGGCAACCGAGATTGCATACTCTTTTGCCTCTTTATGCGGTTTTTGTGCATTGTTATACACATTTAAAAATGCTGTACAAATAAGCAGGAGCGGAATTGCTATAACTGCTAGCCATATCCATTTTTTCTTCATCTTCTACCCTATGTACGATAAATCGTAAAGACGGCTTTATCTTGGTCCTCTTGATTTAGCGCCAATCCAAACATCAAATTTTCCCGTTTTAACGTGCGGTTTAACGCATCGACGATTTTATACAAATCCGCATGATTGTCAACCGTAACGGTAGATAATACTTCAATTTTACTTTCCATTTATTACGCCTCCTGTCCTCACTTATTATACCAAGAAATTGTTTATTCGCATCAATTAATTTGTTGAAAAATGCGAATTCTTTCAATTACGAATCGTTAGAACTTCATAACCGACTTGGTTAAACTTGATCATCACTAGCCCGTGCTTCTTTGTATAATATATATCAATCCACAGTTGATGAAGCATTTCCATCAATTCCGCTCCTGGAAGAACCTCTCTTTTTTTAAAGATAATAGCCGTTTGGGGATCAATATGTGTAAGTAAACTATAAGACATACTATCGTCTTGAGCAAAGTTGGGTGTCTTGACGATATTAATATCTTTCAGCTCTTCCTTTAACAAACTCTTTTCAGCTTTCATCGATGTCGAGGACATCCATAAAAACCGAGAATCAAAATGCTTAATCGAGAAATCAATGCCTTCTTTCTGCTTAATGCCATTATGCAAGATTTTCAGCTCCAATCCCGGTTGTAGCTGTTTCACCTCACCAGCACGCATTTCCTTTCCATATACATGCTGCAATCGATAGTCCTTTTTTAATCGTCCAATAAATGAAGCCACTTTTTCTTGCTTTTCTGTTATCACTAATCCTGAAAGCTTATGAATGGCAAACTTTTTCATATACGAAAAAATAAGCGGACGGCTCTCTTTCGTGCCTGTATTGATTAAATAATGATGACCATCGGCTGTGTGTAAAAAAGCGGCCTCCCCATCAGGCAATGGCAAAAAAGTGATGGCAAATTCATTCTCTTTTAAATTCAAGTCAATGGTTTCCGCTTTCGCGTAAGAACCATTGAGTAAGATGAAGATCGACAGGCAAACAGCGAATAACATTCTCATCTGGGCTTCTCCCTTCTTTACCGTTAGAGTATGTTATTCGCTTTGAAATTAATCAGCCATTACAGCCAGTTTTCAACCAAAGAAACCGTCTCACTAAGCGACGCTTCCTCTACTGTCACTTTAGGAATAGAAGCTAAAAAAGTTTTGCCATATACACTCGTTTGAATGCGGCGATCAAAGACGATAATAATTCCTCGGTCTCGATTGCTTCTAATTAACCGGCCAAATCCTTGCTTAAAGCGCAGCACCGCTTGCGGAAGAGAATAAGCAGAAAAAGCGTTCTTCCCCTCTTTCGCATATTGCTCATTTTTCGCTTGCGTAAAAGGTTCATCTGGTGAAGAAAACGGCAGTCGAACAATGACTAAGCAGGAGAGATCCTCACCCGGTATGTCAATCCCTTCCCAAAAGCTGTTCGTCCCGAATAAAATCGCTTTATCAAACTTTTGAAAGTTCCTTGTAAGTCGGGCACGGCTCCCATTCGTAATCCCTTGAGCTAACAAAACATACTCATCTAAAAGACCGCTATCCTTCATTAAATCATGTGTTTTTTTCATCATGTCATAGGACGTAAATAAGACAAGCATTCGCCCTTTCGCTGCTTCAGCCACTGCCATCAAATGGCTAGCTAGCGCTTCGATATATTCATCCGTCTTCACTTCATTAATCTCAGGCACATCATTGGGAATGATCATTCGGCAGTTCTCTTGATAATCGAACGGAGATGGAAGCATCACTTGTTGATACGTTTGCGAAGCTAAACCAACTTCTTCAGCAAAAAAGCGAAATGAGCGATTCACCGTTAATGTAGCAGAGGTAAAGACAACATGCTTTTGATTTAATAGCTTTTCTTTTATTAGCTCGCCACTCGAAACTGGATGAGACTTGATCACAAAGGTATTGGCGAAAGAACGACTATCCCCTTCCATCCAAATCACTTCATCTTCTTCTGGTCGAAAAATGATCCGCTCAAGACTGAATAGAAATTCTTCCCACTGGGTCATTAACGCTTGTAAGTCATCTATCTTCAGCTGATCCTTTGCGGCCATTTGTTCTCGATAAGGTGCTATTTCTGTCAATCGTTGCTGCAGCAGCTGGCTAAGTGTCGTCATCATTTCATGAAGCCGTTCTGCTCCATATTCTACCGCTTGCCACAGCTTTAACTGTCGAACGTTTTCAGTAAGGCGCAACTGTCTGCGATGGCCGTTCCCAGACCATTTTTTTGTATGCTGCTCAAAGAATGTGTGAAGGACTTTAAACCATTCCTCTCCTTCAAATAAAAGCTCATTGAATGTGCGCTCGATGACTTCTCGCTTATCATTTTGTACGCTTGCTTCAAATTTCTCATACAGCTGTTCACATTGTATAAATAAGCCTTCTGATTGATCACATGCTAATTTAGAAACTAAATATTTAAAGTCGGACAAATCAATCGAGATCCCCATTCGACCTCTCGCCGCATTCTCAAAATGATGCGCTTCATCAATAATCACATTTGTATAAGATGGCAATAAAGGCGATTGAGCCATTAAATCGGCTACAAGTAAAGAATGGTTCGTAATGACAAGATCCGCTTCTTTCGCTTGCTTTTTCGCAAACAGATAAAAGTCTTTATCGAGCCACGCTTTTCGGCCTTTATTCATATAATCGCCATCTTGCTTCACGTCATTCCAAAATAACCAGCCACCAGATGATAGGTTTAATTCATCGACATCGCCTGTTTCTGTCTCCAACAGCCACGTCAATATTTGCATTTTTGCTAAAGCAAAATCATAATTATCTTTCGTCTCTCTTAAACTTTGAAAAAATTTAAACAAGTCTAAATAATGGCTTCGTCCCTTTAACACTGTGACGGAAACAGGGAACGGCAGCATCATCTGTAATTGCTTAATTTCTTTATTTAATAATTGCTGTTGCAAAACAATCGTATGCGTACTCACGATCACCGGCTCGCCTATTTGTTTACTCCGATACACTGCTGGAAGTAAATAACCGAGTGACTTCCCTGTCCCCGTCCCCGCTTCGATCGCTAAGTGAACCGATTGTTGCATCGACTGATAGACTTGGTTCATCATGTCCATTTGACTGTCTCTTCGTTCAAAATGAGGCAGTTGAGCCAGCAACTGAATTTTTTCTTCATTGCTTGCTGGATAAGATAACTGACTTTTTTCAATCCATCTTTTTTGAATTGTTTTCTTTCGTAATCCTAGTCCACGGTACACTTCTATCTGTTCAGGCAATTGTTCCATATTGTGCTGCTTGTCTTCGATTATCGACTGGATTAATAAATAAATATCACTTTTTAAATGGGTCGATATTTTCGCTAACTTTTCTAAAGTCACTAGCGGCATCGTTTTCAATTTGTCGATCATCATCAATAAAAGTTGGGCAGTCACATATGCATCACTATCCGCTTGATGAGGCCGATCATGATCAAAGCCAAGACTTGTTGTTAAATCAAAAAGCTTATAGCTGTCAGATGTCGGCAGTAAAACCCGAGCGAGTTCAACGGTATCAATCGAAGGGCCCGCGAAAGGCAAATATCCTGCCTCCTCTAGCTCCGCTTGTAAAAATTGCAGATCGAATTGAACATTATGTGCGACAAACACAGCATTCTCTAACAGCGGCAAAATCTTCGGTGCTACCTCATGAAAAAACGGTGCATCCTTCACCATTTCAGGATGTATCCCCGTTAATTCCTCAATAAACACTGGAATGGAACGTTCAGGATTGATAAACGTCGTATATTGATCAATAATTTGATGGTTTTCAATAATAACAAATGAAGCTTGGATGATACGGTCTCCGCCTTTCGCAGCATGACCGGTCGTTTCTAAATCGGTAACGACAAAACGTGTATATGTCATAACGGTTTACACCCTTTTTCTCGTAAAATCTTCCTTAAGTGTACCATACGACCTTCCTACGCCGCTACATATGAACGAAAAGCGGAAGGCGCTTGCCCATCGGCGACAAGCAAAAGACGAGACCGATGAAAGGTTGTTCTTTAACCTTTTGGCGAGCTTGGCTTTTGACCTCGAGCCGATAGCGCCTGCAGCTGGACAATACGAAAAGCGGAGCCGACTGTTCAGACACGACAAGCAAATGTTCTGACGCTGAAAAGACGACAGTCTTGTAAGCGGCAGGTTATTTGACTCAAGTGTCTAGGAGGCAAAGCTAGACAACGACAAGCGGAAACGGCCGTTTAGACTCGGCAGACATAAGACGGACCGTCGAAGTGGCGTTCTTTGCCACACAGACATGACGGCTTATGTCCGAGAGTCTGGCCGTTGGAGCTGGACAAATAGAAAAGCGGAAGGTTCCGTTTAGCGACGTATGGACTGGAGCGACCCGCACGAGATAAAGGAAAACGAAATGTGAAGCCAACTTGTTCAGTCGCGACAAGCAAAAGACAAGACGGATGAAAGGTTGTTCTTTAACCTTTTGGGCGGATTGACTTTTGACCTCGAGCGACTAGTTGGCAGAGCTAGACAACACGATGAACGTTAGTGAATCGATGTTGACTTATCGCAAGGAGGATCGTGGAAGTACACTAGGCGCTGGAACCTGTAGCTGGACAATGAAGAAAAGCGGAAGGCGCTTGCCCATCGGCGACAAGCAAAAGACGAGACCGATGAAAGGTTGCACTTTAACCTTTTGGTGGGCTTGGCTTTTGACCTCGAGCCGATAGCGCCTGCAGCTGGACAATACGAAAAGCCGAAGATCCCAAAATCAGTTCATCCAATGAGAAGGTGTTTGTAAGTGCGGAGGTAATATCGTTTGATCGTTACCTTTAGCTGAATTAATTTGCATTTGAGTTAAAAACATACTAGTAGAAAGATTAGCCCCGCTTAAATTGGCATCACGCAAATCCGTCCCGATAAAATCAACACCTCGTAAATCTGTATTTCGTAAGTCAGCAGCAATTAAATAGGCTCCTCGTAAATCAGTCGTTCTTAAATCCTTGCCTTTTAAATTTTTACCAACCCAATCAACACCCCTACAATTTTTGCCTTTCTTCATAGCAAAAACTTTCGAGCTTAGTTCACTTCGAACATATTCACTCGTTTCTAGAAGTAATTCCTTGACAGGCAGCCGGCACATGATCATATCCAATGACAATAATCGATCTGCATCCATGTCCGTCAAGCTTTGTAAATCTTCTAATTGCTGATGTAATTTGTCGCGCAAAGCAGGTGAAACCTCATAAGTTAATGCTTCAGCGATAAAGGCGATCATTTCATATAATTGTTCCATGACAGGAAAGACACGAAACATTTTTTCTGCTGTCTCGGGGTGATCTCGCCAGCTTTGTCCATTGAAGGTGACTTGAGAAACTTTTTGGCCAGCCCCTAAGCAGTCAAATACTGTACATCCCTTAAACCCTTTTTCTCTTAAATTTTTATGAATTTCACATCGAAAGTCTTCTTGCAAATTAGGACAAGGAGTGCCAGCCGCTTTATTGATGGCAAAATCATTGGATGCCGCAATATTCAGTGCTGCACAGCAAAGTCCAAAGCAATTCGTACAATCAGGTGTTAAGCTCGCTCGAATATGTTTAGCTGTTTCATGATTCATCTTTATACCCTCTTAACATATTTAATCTTTTAATAAATAGAATGAAGCTTCTTGATTTATTGTACATGAATAGGAAAAAGTACACATCTATTTAGAAGTGCTGAACAAGTCCAGTCGTCAAAAAAGGACTGTCCTATTGTCAAAAGGACAGTCCCATTCACTACATAATCGTTCCCGCAGGCTCATAATGCAGTAATTGTTCAATTTTATTATTCTCTCCAGCAATGACGACTTTCGGTTGATGCTCCTTCACCTTTTCTTCTGGCACCATCACATAAGAGATAATAATGACGACATCTCCGGGTTGCACTAGTCTTGCAGCCGCTCCATTTAAACAAACGACCCCGCTTCCTCGTTCTCCTGGAATAATGTATGTTTCTAATCTAGCTCCATTGTTGTTATTAACAATTTGTACTTTTTCATTGACCGCCATGCCAGCCGCATCAATCAAGTCCTCATCAATCGTAATACTGCCCACATAATTTAAATTCGCTTCTGTCACCGTCGCTCGGTGAATCTTGCCATTCATCATTGTTCGAAACATATTTGTTCTCCCCTTTACTCACATTCAAAGATGATATTATCGATTAAGCGTGCATTTGAATATTTAACAGCCGTGGCGAGAATGACTTGTCCCTTGATCGTTTGAACAGGCGTTAATTCTGGGAACGATAGCAATTCGACATAGTCAATCTCCGCTCCTGTATGCTCGTTTAAGTGGGCGATCGTTTCGTTGATCACTTTCTCTGCGTCTTTCTCTCCTTGTTCAGCAAGAGCTCTTCCTGCCTTCAATGCTTGATAAATATGGGGAGCCAATTGCCGCTCGGTTGGAGTTAAATACACATTACGTGAGCTTTTTGCTAACCCGTTCTCCTCTCTTACTGTTTCAACCCCAATCACTTCTAGCGGAAAATTAAGTGATTCTACTAATCCATTAATGACAGCTACTTGCTGGGCATCTTTTAATCCAAAATAGGCACGATTCGGCTGTGCTAGATGGAACAGCTTCGTCACGACCGTCACAACACCATCAAAATGACCTGGACGCTTCTCTCCGCATAGTCGATCTGTTCGTTCTACTACGTTCATCACAATCATCGAAGGTTTTGGATACATTTCATTCGGCTCAGGAGCGAATAAAATATCCACCCCTGCCTCTTCCGCTAATTTTTGATCTCGTTCAAAATCACGAGGGTAGCTTTCGAAATCTTCGTTTGGACCAAATTGCAGCGGATTAACAAAAATACTCATAATCACGACATCATTTTCTTCTCTTGCTTTTTTTGCAAGCGTCAAATGACCTTCGTGAAGATAGCCCATCGTCGGCACAAGCCCGATCGAAAGCCCCGCTTTTTTCTTTTCACCAACAATCGATGTAAGTTCTTTTACCTTTTTAATGACAATCATGCACGAGTTCCTCCATATAGCTGAAGTAGTTCTTCTTCTTTCATCGAAAACACATGCTCTGCGCTTGGGAACTGACATGCTTTCACTTCATTAACGTAAGAGCGAATCGCCGGAGAAATTACTTCTCCTACATCACCATATGTTTTCACAAATTTCGGTGTCCGCTCTACACCGTATTGAATCAGATCATGGTAGACAAGAACTTGTCCATCTGTATCAACACCTGCACCAATTCCAATCACAGGAATCGTTAAGGCATGAGACACTTCCGCTGCAAGCTGATGCGGTACACACTCTAACACAAGCATACAAGCGCCCGCTTCTTCCACTTGCTTTGCTTCTTGCAGTAGTTTTGCCGCCGCTGACGCTGTTTTTCCTTGGACTTTATAGCCGCCTAATACACCAACTGACTGCGGGGTTAACCCTAAATGGGCCACCGTCGGAACGCCTGCTTGTGTTAACGCGCGAATTGTCTCAATCACTTCTCCGCCGCCTTCTAGCTTCACCGCATGAGCTCCTGCTTCTTGCAACAGTTTTTGCGCCGCTTTCATCGTCTCTTCTTTGCTAATGTGGTACGTCATAAACGGCAGATCAGTCACGATAAAAGTATTTCCTGCTCCTCGCTTGACCGCTTTTGTATGATGAGCCATATCTTCAAGCGTCACCGGTACCGTTGATTCATACCCAAGCACGACCATTCCTAAAGAGTCGCCAACTAAAATCACATCTACTTGAGCTTCCTCACAATATTTTGCCGATGGATAATCGTAAGCCGTTATCATCACAATCTTCTCACCGTTTGCTTTCATGCTCAAAAAATTACTCGTTTGCTTCATTTCGATTCCTCCTTTTTCATCAGAGGAGACGAAACAATATTTAATAAAAAAAGGGTCCTTCAGACAGAAGGACCCGATTTATCATCAGTAGTTGTTTCGACCCTCTGTCCCTGTCCATACGGATCAAGGCAGACTTTTGCGTATTCAATTCACCATAAACTAAAATCAACCAGGTGCAGCTCTTATTCGATACTGCCCGAATTCATTATAACAAGCCGATTGTTTTTTGACTATTGAAAAGGACGAAATTAAGGTACAATCGAAATATACGATTCAAAATTTTGGTAGGTGATAAATTGAAAAAGATCAGTTTAGCATTCGTACTGCTGTTACATGCTTGCGGACATTCTGAGACATCACCAGTGATCAACAACAAAGAAGAAAGCGCTCCACAATATGCTCTTTCCGATGCGGAAATATTGGCTTCGAATTTAAGTATTCCTTGGGATATAGCAAAGAAAGAGGACACTTTCTATATAAGTGAACGAGCGGGGCAAATTATTCAAATACAAAAAAACGGCCAGAAAACGAACATGAAGCTGACACTTACAAAAGACATTTCTCATGAAGGAGAAGGCGGCTTGCTTGGCTTTGAGCTCGATCCACAATTTCAAAGCAATTCCTTAGCCTATGTGTATCATACATATAAGGAAGGTGAAACAGTATATAATCGCATCGTTCAAGTTGAAATGAAGAACAACGAGTGGGTGGAAACGAAAGAGCTATTGGCAAGCATACCAGGTGGGCGTATTCATAATGGCGGTCGGCTAGCTATCGGACCAGATCAAACGTTATATGCGACGGCTGGAGATGCTGGAATAAAAGAAAATGCCCAAAACTTAGATAGCCTTTCCGGAAAAATTTTACGATTGAATCTAGACGGAACGATTCCGAATGATAATCCCTTTCCACAATCTTATGTGTATTCATGGGGTCATCGTAACCCACAAGGTCTTGCCTGGAGTGACAACGGAACGATGTTTGCTTCTGAGCATGGACAAACGGCGCACGATGAAATTAATTTAATCCGTCCGGGCAAAAATTACGGTTGGCCCATCATTGAAGGGGATGAAAAGAAAGCAGGAATGGAAACCCCACTCTTTCATTCTGGAGATGAAACGTGGGCGCCATCTGGAATGGCTTATGATGAAGGCCGCCTATACGTTGCTACTCTTGCTGGACAAAAGCTGCTTACATTTGATTTAGAAAACAGAAAGGTGACGTCCTTGGTGGAGGAAGCAGGGAGACTTCGCGATGTAATGATTGAAAATAACCAGCTATACTTGCTGACAAATAACACAGATGGTAGAGGCACTCCTAAGCCAGATGATGACCATCTAGTGAAAATCGATCTCTCAAAAAGCAAATAAAACAGCGGGTTTTACTCCGCTGTTTTATTAATCTCAATATCGGCTGAATAAATATCGTGAATCGTTCCTTCATCATCAAGCAGCTTTAACACGCCTTCTTCCGTAATCCCGAGGGCTTTTCCTTTAATCGTCGCCGTAACGGTTCGGGCAATTATTTGCTTACCAATGGAAACCGCATATTTTTCCCAGCGCTTTTTAATATCGGTAAAACCGTCCTTCATATACACATGATAATACGTTTCAATATTTTTTAATATTTCTTGGACTAACTGTGAACGCGAGACGGGTTCCCCTTTTTCAATCGCTAAGGATGTCGCAATCTCAGCTAACTCTTCTGGAAACTCTTTCTGATTCACATTCAATCCAATGCCAATAATGATGGAATGAATTTGATCGGCATCCGCTTGTAGCTCCGTTAAAATACCGGTAATCTTTTTGCCGTTTAATAAAATATCATTCGGCCATTTAATTTCAGGCTCTAACCCAGTTACTTCCCTAATCGCTTCAACAACGGCTACTGCCGTAATCAAGGTAAACTGTGGCGCTTTATACGGAGGAAGAGCCGGCTTTAACATCACGCTCATCCAAATGCCCGTATACTTCGGTGAATGCCACTCTCTCGCCATCCGCCCGCGCCCTGCTGTTTGTTCCTCAGCGATCACGACGGTCCCTTCTTTAAATGGCTCCTGCGCCAATCGATGGGCTTCTTTTTGCGTAGAATCAGTGGTTTCTTTAAAGACAATTTCTTTGCCAAGCCATTCTGTTTGCAAACCAATTAATAATTCATTTTCGGTCACTTTATCGGGCTTGTGAATAATCCGATACCCTTTTTTGCGGACCGCTTCAAGCTCAAAGCCTTCACTTCTTAACGCTTCAATATGCTTCCAAATCGCGGTTCGCGAACAACCAACGATTTCAGCCAAGGCTTGACCAGAAACAAATTCCCCATTCGCTTCTGAAAAAGCTTCTAATAATTTTTGTTTCACAGAAGATTGCAAGATTCGAGCCACTCCTTTATCTTTTCTTTCGAATTCTCTACTTTTCTTTCGACGACCGCACATTCAATTTCCGCTAAGTATTGCTTCATCCAAGGTCCGCCCTTTTCTTGTTTCCAAACAAGCAAATCTTTCCCTGAAACGGCCAGCTCATGAAGGCTTTTAATCGCTAATTGTGCATACCGCTCCGTCAATTCCTCCACCTCGGCTTCTCGTCCATAAAGAAGAGAATGTACGATTTCTACATCAATAGCGGATTCCATCCCTGCTTCATATAAGAAAACAGCAGACCAAGGTTGCGTGTCGCGTTTGTCTAACAGTTGAAGCGCTCTCGTTACATATTTAATTTTTTGTGCGGGCATGCGCCACTCGGATAAAAATGCTTTTGGAGACGGGTGATTCAATAATCGCAGCAGCAACAGCCACATTTGATTGGAGGATAAATGATCGAACGAGAAAGAAAGCAGCTTCTCAATCGCCGCCTCTTGATCAATAAGTCCTGGCAAATAAGTGTGTAGCCCTGCCTTCATTAGCACTTCCATGCCCTTGTTTTTATTGGCTCCCGCGAACAATTTTTCCATTTCATTCAATTTGCGTTCAACGGCAATATGCTGAAGTAGCGAAGCATGCTTTTTTAAGGCAGCTGTCGTATGTGGATGCAATCGAAAGCCAAGCTGACTGACAAAACGAGCCGCTCGCATCATTCTTAGTGCATCCTCTGAAAACCGTTCACTCGCCTCACCAACGGTTTGAATTTCCTTGTTGGCTAACGCTTGTTGACCATTAAATGGATCGATGATTCGTCCAGATCGATCCATAGCGATCGCGTTCATGGTAAAATCACGCCGTTGTAGATCTTCCGTTAACGACCGAACAAACGACACTGTTTCTGGATGTCGGTAATCTTTATAATCCGACTCCGTTCGAAACGTCGTCATTTCATAGCCGTCTCCCTTCCAGATCACTAGCACCGTCCCATGCTCAATCCCGACATCGACCGTTTTAGGAAACACGCTTTTCACTTCTTCAGGTCGTGCCGATGTGGCAATATCGACATCACCGATTGGTCGCTGTAGTAAATAGTCCCTGACAGCTCCCCCTACATAATAGGCTTCGAACCCTGCTTGCTCTAACTTTTCTAATAAAGGAGCGGATTGCAAAAACACATCCTCATTTTTCATGTTTTTCACCTGCACCATCAAGCAACTCATAATATAGCTGCTCGTACTGACCGACAATTTGTTCCGAATAAAAACGCTTTCGAACCGTTTCCATCGCTTTTTCTTGAAAACTTTTATACAGCACTTCATCCGTCAACAGCCGCTTTGCCTGTTCACTAATCTTTTCAATGTCACCTACTTCAGCAATGAACCCATTCACTCCATGCTCAATTACTTCCGGTATGCCTCCTATATTCGTTCCAATACAAGGCACGCCACAAGCCATCGCTTCAAGCAATACGAGTCCAAAGCTTTCCTTTTCAGATAAAAGCAACAGAAGATCGCTAATGGAATACAGTTCCTCTAAGTTATCCTGCTTTCCGAGAAATAACACCTGATCACGTAATTGTAGTTCAGACACAAGCTGACAAGCTACCGTCATTTCCGGCCCATCACCAACTAGCAAAAGTTTAGCAGGGAGCTCTTGCTGAATGCGAGCAAATACACGAATCACATCCGGCACTCGTTTTACACCGCGAAAATTGGACACATGCATGATCACTTTTTCCTCTGGAAGAATTTCATACTCATGACGAAGCCGCTCTGCAGAGTCCATCCGACGATAGACGCGCTCATCGATGAAATTATAAATCGTTTGTATACTCTTTTGCGGCTTGAGCATCTCCATCGTTTGCTTTGCCAGTGATTCAGATACAGCGGTGACGGCATCGGATTGTTCAATGCCAAATCGAATCGACGCCGTTAAAGAAGGATCTTCCCCTAAAACGGTAATATCAGTGCCATGCAGGGTAGTCACGATTTTAATATCGGAATGAGCCATTTGTTTGCCGAGAATGGCACAAATCGCATGCGGCATCGCATAATGCACATGAATCATATCTAACTGTTCTCTCATAATCACTTCCGCAATTTTATTAGCTAATGCAATATCATACGGAGGATATTGAAACACAGAATATTGATTGACATCGACTTGATGAAAGTAAATGTTATGATACATCCGATTTAATCGAAACGGCACGCCCGAAGTAATGAAATGAATTTCATGTCCTTTTTCCGCAAGCAGCTTCCCTAGCTCCGTCGCTACTACCCCCGATCCTCCAACCGTAGGGTAGCAAGTAATTCCTATTTTTAACTTTCTCATATTAATCTCCAATGACGTCATTTTCTAATAATAGCGGCTTTAACACTTTAAATCCTTCTGCATAAGACACGCCTACTTCTTTACCCATCATCCGTTCCCTTGCTTCTACCGCTTCGATATAGCCATTCGTTAACGGGGTCGCTACTGCCCCTGCCTCGAGCTGAAATTGACTACGATAAGCAAGCAAGCTATTTTTCTTTTCCTCGATATGGTTGCTAATATCGACACAAAAATCAGGCGTATGAAAACCATTAATCATATAAAAATAGACGTGCTTCACTTTATGAGCAGGTAAGGCGTTCGTTGTTGTGTACTTTCTAATTCCGGCAGAAAATACCGCCTCCTGTACAAGACGAGAGCATTGGCCATGATCAGGATGGCGATCCTTTTCATACGGAGCAAAAATCACTTTCGGTTGAAAACGACGGATCACTTCCGCTACTTGCCGAATGGCTTCATCTGTAACAAATAAGCCTCGATCAGGCAGACCTAGATTGATACGTGTGGTCACACCTAATATCTCAGCCGCCTGTTTTGCCTCCTGATGTCTTATTTCAACTGTCCCATTGGATGAAAGCTCTGCTTCCGTTAAATCACAAAAGACCACTTTTTTGCCTTGTGCTGCATATTTAGCTATCGTGCCGGCCATGCCGATCTCAATATCATCCGCATGTGCGCCGAAAGCTACTATATCAACGTCATTCTCCATCGTAGCTCAACCTCTTTCCTTTCAAATAACTTAAATCGCCTCGCTCCATTCCTTTAATGAGCATCGTCGCTGTCCCGATATTCGTAGCTAGCGGTACGGCATACACATCACATAGACGAACTAGGGCAGAAACATCGGGCTCATGAGGCTGAGAGGTGAGTGGATCGCGAAAGAAAAAAACAATGTCCATTTCTTTACGAGCGATACTTGCCCCAATTTCTTGATCTCCTCCAAGGGGACCTGATTGAAAACAATGAATCGTTAAGCCTGTTCTTTCCGTAATTCGTCGACCCGTTGTCCCAGTAGCAAACAAGTCATATTGTTCAAACACTTGTCGATGATCCGCGACAAATTCAATCAAATCCTCTTTTTTCTTATCATGGGCAATTAATGCAATTTTCATAAAGACCCTCCCAAATTAATCAATAATATGTTCCATTCCGTAAATGAGCGTCTTTACGTTCATGACCGTCTCCACACATACTTTGACGCCAGACATAAAGGAAGCACGGTTGTAGGAGTCATGACGAATGGTTAACGTTTGACCATCCGCACCAAATATCACTTGCTGATGAGCGATCAAGCCTGGTAAACGAACGCTATGAACATGCATACCATCTATATTTGCCCCGCGAGCTCCTGAGATCGTTTCCTTTTCCTCCGGATGACCTTGTTTTTTCGCTTCTCTTACTTGACTCATCATTTGAGTGGTTTTCAAAGCTGTTCCTGATGGGGCATCTAATTTTTGATCATGATGCAGCTCGATAATCTCCACATCTTGAAAATATTTAGCCGCCATTTCGGAAAACTTCATCATTAAAATGGCACCAATCGCAAAGTTTGGTGCAATGATACAGCCAATCTCCTTCTCTTCTGCTAATGCCGTTAATTCTTTCAACTGTTCATCGGTAAATCCTGTCGTTCCTACAACAGGACGAATATTGTTTTCTAATGCTTTTTTCGTATGTACATACCCTGTCTCTGGCGTTGTTAAATCAATGAGAACATCCGCTTGTTTTTCACTAAAACATTGATCAATATCAATATAAACTGGAACATCTACCCCTTGGAACCCTTCGATCTCGCTTAATAATTGGCCATCATATTTACGATCAAGCACGGCAACAAGCTGAAAATGCTCCGTCGCTTGTACCATTTTCACCGCTTCTTTCCCCATTCTGCCACGCGGGCCTGCAATAATCACTTTAATTGTTCCCATCATTATTCCTCCTCTTTCTTTGTCCAACGATCTTTATCTCTTGTATTGAACTTCTCCATCACTCGTTCATGTGCCGATTGTAAATCAATATTCAATGAATTAGCTAAACAAGTAATCACAAACTGTAAATCCCCTAATTCTTCCTCAATCGTTTTCGGTTGTTCTGATGCTTTTTTTGGCTTTTCGCCATAATGATGATTGATTTCGCGAGCTAATTCACCCAGCTCCTCTGTTAATCTTGCCATCATCGCGAGCGGGCTAAAATAACCTTCCTTAAACTGACCGATATAGTCATCGACCTCTTGCTGCATTTCTTTTAACGTCTTATCCATCTTTTTCCCTGCTTTCTATATACTCTTTTTTATGTTAGCTAATTCTGTCCTTTATGACAATGAATTTATCCGCTTCAATAGACGGGATATTGTCGAGAAGCTTGCTGTTCTATATAATGACAAGTACCGACAGAAAACGCAGAGTTTTCATACAAAGGGGGACACATCATGCTGTTTGGAATGAAATTGAAAAATATTTTTTTTATTTTGTTAGGGAGTGCTATTTTCGCCTTCGGACTCGTTCATTTTAATATGCAAAACAATTTAGCAGAAGGCGGATTTACAGGGATCACATTATTATTATACAGTTATTTTGGCATCGATCCTTCCTATTCCAACTTACTTTTAAATATCCCATTGTTTTTTATCGGTTGGAAACTGCTAGGACGCACTCCGTTTTTATACACCATAGTAGGCACCGTGAGCCTTTCCGTCTTTTTATGGATTTTCCAAAAAATCCAGTACCCTATCCCACTCCATGATGACCTATTTCTCGTTGCTCTCTTTGCAGGGGTCTTTATCGGCGGAGGGCTTGGCATCATCTTCCGTTACGGCGGGACAACGGGAGGCGTGGATATTATCGCGCGACTCGTTCATAAATACTTTCATATTAGCATGGGGAAAACGATGTTTGCCTTTGATGCAATCGTCATCCTAGCCTCTTTACTCACCTATATTGATTATCGGGAAGCAATGTATACTCTGGTCGCCGTCTTCGTTAGTGCTAGAGTGATTGATTTCATGCAAGAGGGAGCCTATTCCGCAAGAGGCGCGATGATTATCTCTAACCATCACGATGAAATCGCTGAAAAAATCTTAGACGAAATGGAGCGAGGTGTCACCGTTCTGCAAGGACACGGCTCTTTCACAAAAGAAAAACGCCCCGTTCTGTACTGCGTGGTCGCCAAAAACGAAATCGTTCGCTTGAAAAACATTATCTCATCCGTGGACCCTCACGCCTTCGTGTCCGTCACCATCGTCCATGACGTACTCGGCGAAGGCTTCACACTAGACGAAAACAAACAACCAATCGAAGTGTAAAAAGAAAAGCGGAGCCGACTGTTTAGACACGACAAGCAAATGTTCTGGCGCTGCAAAGACGACAGTCTTGTAAGCGACAGGTTATTTGACTCGAGTGTCTAGGAGGTGGAGCTGGACAATTCGAAATGCGGAAGGCGCTGTTTAGCGACGTATGGACTGGAGCGATCCGCACAAGATAAAGAAAAACGAAAAGAGAAAGCAGTCAACCTCTCTGGCTGACTGCTTTCTCTTTTAATCATCATTTTGCATTCCTGTATAAACTAGTACTAAACGAACTAATTCAAGCACCGCTACAGCTGTTGCCGCTACATAGGTCATAGCCGCAGCATTTAACACTTTGCGTGCTTCTCTCTCTTCATCATTACGAATGATGCCGGAAGAAACAATTTGATCCATCGCTCTAGAGGAGGCGTTAAATTCGACTGGAAGTGTGACGACTTGAAACAGAACTCCAAAAGCCATTAATACAATCCCCAACAACATCGCGCCTGATAAATTCGCAAACATTCCAATTAAAATGAAAATCCAAGACATATTCGATCCGATGTTCGCAACAGGAACTAACGCGTGGCGAAAACGAAGAAAAGCATAATTCTCAGCATCTTGTATCGCATGGCCGACTTCATGAGCAGCGACAGCCGCACCAGCAATTGAATGATCGTGATAATTATGCGGTGACAAATGCACCGTCTTTGTCATCGGATTATAATGATCACTTAAGAAACCTCGTGTTTCTACTACCTGTACATGATACAGACCGTTATCATCTAAAATTTTTCTAGCGGCTTGAGCACCATTTATCCCAGTGGACACTGGCACTTTCGAATATTTGCTGTACGTTCTTTTCACTTTCACTTGTGCCCAAATTGGAACAAGGATAATTAGCAAAAAGTAGATAAGATAATTCATAGTGTCGATTTTACCCCCATAAGTGAATTGATGTTCATAGCTTTATCTTATCTGGTCTCTGCCCTTTTTTCAATGATTACGCTTATTCCTCGCTTCTTCCTGTTGTCCTTTATATTTTCTCCAACCGACGTAAGATAATGTAGTGATAATAATTCCACCCGTCACACTAATGACCCAGCCAAGTGAAGGCTGAATGACCTCTTCCTTCGTTTCTTCATAAAAAATCGCCTTCACTTCCTTCTCCAACCGCTCAATTTCACCCGTTTCTGATTGAGCAGCTAAAATTTCATCTCGATAGTGATCGACATAGCGAACTTGTTCATCTAAAACCTGTAGGCGACTAGAAGCTAAGTCTACCTGCAAGCTCGGTTTCAACATATCATAATTGGATAAAAAAACATTTAACGTTTCGTGAAATTGGGAAGAATCCAGCTGAGAAGATGATTGCTTTAAATCTTGTAATGAAGACATAACTGGCTCCTCCATTTGTGTCCACAATGGCGTTCCAGTCGAGCTTATCGCATTGACAGCTAAACGAAAAGAGGTCATCACTTCCAAGCATTGTTGTTCTCTTCCATCAGGGCGTTCAATAAGTGGGAGAGCTTCATCAAAAACATTGGAAATAACTGACCATTCTTCTGGTGAAGCAAGGCGATGATCTTCTTGAAGAACGAGATATTCCTTTTGAAATTGATGCATAAATTGTTGTGCTTGATCGTAACGACCTGCTTTTGTGAACTCTAAAGCTTGCTCAGCGATCGTATCTAACTTAAGAAGGCGAGAATTGATCATTTCCGCCTGAGTAGAAATGGGTAACATAAAAAGGAAAAAAATTATGAACAGCCGTCCGAATTTATTCATCCTTCTCCCTCCTCAATCCTGCTTATAATATATGCAAGCAAATAAGAAACGAGAAGAGAAAAATGACGACTACATTCCTAGTGGCAACATCACCATTTTTCAGGTAAACTCCATTTCAGTCGTTGTTCCTTCACTCCAACGTACCAAGCAATAAAAATGGAGAGCAGACTAAGCCAGAATGTAAAATAACCAATCTCTTTGATATATAGGTTTAACTGAGAATAGACAGGATACTGCATAAATACGTAATCAATAATTTCGTTATGTAACGTCCAAACAGCTGCAACAACTAATTGCCACATTTTTATTCGATAAAACGGCGCATATAACAATCCCTGAATCGCCATACCAAGATGCGAAGCCATTAACATATACCCTTCCCAAGGCAAAGAACCGCTCACTTTTAGCGTCAATATATTCATAACAACAGCCCAAATCCCGTATTTAAATAAGGTAATAACCGCCAATGCCTGAAACAAACCCCAATGCTTTTTGAATAAAAACCCAACTAAAACCACCACAAAAAATAAACTAGCTGTTGGGCTATCTGGAACAAAAGGAATAAAATACCATTCTGTTCCTTCTAACTGAGAGCCATACCATATGTACCCATAGATCGTTCCTAAAATATTAATGATCAATAAGGTCCAAAGAAACGATTTATTTGTTAATATCCAATATAAATGGCGCACAATTGTCACCTCCTTCCCTTTATTATATACAAAAAAAAGATGTTCCGTACAATACGGAACATCTCTTTTCATCATTTCTTCGATTCTAAAGTAGAAATGTACTCAGCTAATTTAGCTAATTCTTCATCGGTACCTTTGAACATACCAGGTGGCATAGCACCACGGCCCTCTTTAGCGATTTTAGCAACTTCCTCAGGCTTTAATCCTGTATCTACAAGTGATGGATTGGCTCCTGAGCCAGTTAATGTATCACCATGACATCCGACACAGCCATTTTTTTGATAAAGTTGATAACCTTCAGCATTTTTGTCAATTTCAACGTCAACTTCTTCTTTAATCTCCCCTTGAGCTTTCGCTGCTTCCCAGTCATGAGTAGCAACTGATTCCCAAGTTAAGAAAATGATTGATGCTAGCGCTAACAACATAAAGCCTGTCGCAAATGGACGTTTTAATGGACGACGTTCTGGTCCACGATCGATAAATGGAGCTAGTAATAATCCTCCAAATGCAAGACCTGGAATAATGAAGGCACCAATCACGTTGTATGGTCCAGATGCATAAGTGTATTTTAATAATTGATAAAGAAACAAGAAATACCAGTCTGGAAGTGGAATATAATTTGTGTCTGTCGGATCCGCAACACGCTCAAGCGGAGACGGATGCGCAACTGTTAAACATAAAAAACCGATTAAGAAAACGGCTCCTACCATCCACTCTTTTAATAAAAAGTTCGGCCAAAAGGCTTCTGTTTTTCCTGGATATTCCGAATAATCTTTCGGAATATTCGGTTTACGTTCAGCCGGGATACGCGAATCACCAACGAACTTCATCCCTTTTCCACGATGCATAGCGTTCCCCTCCTTTTATAAAGATACAAATCAAGTCAATTATTTGTTTAATTTTACAATGGACCAGAGATCCCTTGCTTACGAATCATAACGAAGTGAGCTCCCATTAAAGCAAGCAGAGCTGCTGGTAAGAAGAACACGTGAATCGCAAAGAATCGAGTAAGCGTCTGTGCTCCAATAATATCAGGGTGACCAGCAAGTAATGTCTTCACTTGCTCCCCGATAAACGGTGTAGCGGCAGCGATTTCAATACCTACTTTTGTCGCAAATAGCGCTTTCATATCCCAAGGCAATAAGTAACCTGTGAAACCTAATCCCAGCATAACGAAGAAAATTAATACTCCGACAACCCAGTTTAGTTCACGAGGCTTTTTGTATGCACCTTGGAAGAATACACGTAGCGTATGTAAGAAAATCATAACAATAACTAAACTCGCACCCCAGTGATGCATACCGCGTACAATCTGTCCAAAAGCAACTTCATTTTGTAAATAGTATACTGATTCCCAAGCATTTTTAATGTCAGGTACATAATACATTGTTAAAAACATACCTGATAAAATTTGAATAACAGTTACGAAAAACGTTAATCCACCAAAGCAGTAAACAAATGCGGAAAAATGATGCGCAGGGTTTACGTGCTCAGGCACTTCGTGATCAGCGATATCGCGCCACATCGGCGTAATATCTAAACGCTCATCCACCCAATCATAAATCTTGTTAAGCATGTATTACGCCTCCTTTACACGATATTATTTGGTTTCGACTTACCAATCTGAAGAAAGCCGTCTTTCACTTTTGTTGGATAAACATCCAAAGGTTTTGTCGGCGGTGTTCCTGGAATGTTTTTACCGTTTTTCTCATACAATCCATTATGGCATGGACAGAAGAACTTGTTTTTGTTGTCATTACCTTCCCAGTTAACTGTACAACCTAAATGTTTACATACTGGTGAAAGAGCGACAACTTTCCCCTTATCATCTTTGTAAACCCACGCTGTTTGCGTTACTTCAGATACGTACCATGCATCCACTTGTTCATAAGAGAAATCGACACGTGTTGGTGTTTTACTTAATTCATCCACTTTTTGCTTCGTTGGATGAAATTCGCCTTTAGCTTTGCCTTCTAACACTGGATCCACTGCAAAGCGCACCATTGGCATCAACATTCCTGCCGCCATAAAACCTCCCACTCCCGTAAGAGTATAGTTAAGGAATTGACGTCTTGATACCCGTTGTTTGCTCATTCTTTTCCCCCCTCTATCATAAGGTCTGTCCATTATGGACATAAAATAATCGCACAAACATAAACTAGGACATAATTATGATAATCCAAACTTGACTTTTGGTCAATATGATACTTCTCTAAAAAAGTCAAAACAGTGTGACGAATTTCCGAAATATTGTTAAATTTTCTGCCATTTTTGTACAATGATATTGACAAATTGCTTCGCTTGTTCTTCAATCAAAGAATATTTGTAGGAATCCTCCATATGCTCTAACGGAACAGATGGTACCCAAATGAGCGTTCCTTCCATTTGATCTTCTACGAGCTTCCAATCGCTATCTGACGTGAAGAAAAACTTATGCTTGAAGCCGGCATGATCAAATTCATCTACCCATTCATTAATAGCTGCTACTTTCTCTTCCCCACTTTGCTTTTTCATATAAGAAAATGGCGGAACAAGGAGCATTCGTCCTTTAAATTGCTTTTCTAACAGCATGGTCAATAACTGAATAAATTCATACTGAGAAGCAGCCTGCTTCATATCCGAATCAAAAGAAATCGGGACAAGTGGCATAATCACTGTATCAATATATTCTTTTTGCTGTTGAAACATTTCTGTGTCTTTTCCGTTCCAATTCATTATCATTCACCTCATTTTTCATCATATCACGCCGGCCAATAGAGAACCACCTTTCTCAGATGAAAATAACCCTTTGCCCGGGTGAGCAAAAGGTTATTGTAATTGATTTAGTCTTTCCGTTAATTGTAGAAATCGTTCTTTATCTGCACGATCAAGCGCCTCATCTATTTCTTGAAGGAGTCGCTCTTTTTGAAAACGGTAAATACTATCTTTCAGAAATTTCTCGGCTAACGCTTTATCTTTCTCCGTGATTCGCAAATTCCTTGGCATAAACGGGTTTTCTTCTAATACGGCTGCATATTGATGAGAAATATTAGACCCTCTAAATTTCAATTCAATATATATATTTTCTTCTTTGTTCAGGCGAATATCATGAAAGGATTTCTCAGCATCGGTTGTCATAATATTTTCTTTAAAAAACCGAAATGGTGCGCTATCTACACAATGAGTGGACATGACCATCCCTCTTGGACAATATTGGGCGTCATCCACAAAATGAACCTTCTCCATTAGCTGATCATGGCTCATTAAATAATTTAATATCCAAACAGACTCTCTTCTTTTTAATTGATAATGGTTTAAAAACCAGCGGATAAAATCTTTTTTCTCATGAACAGATACAGGGGCAGCCATCGATAAATCCCTCCTCTGTAAACAATAGTATTAGCCTGTTAATCCCTCAACCGTTCGATTAGTGAAAGCCATTCTTCATTCGTTGGATCCGTTTTTAACAGTTCATTGAACATTTGCCATGCTTCCTTGCGTTTTCCTTCTTCCATTAGGAAATAGCCATACTCCTCCAAAAACAAATGATTCGTGTTAAAGAAATTATATGCTTCTTCATAAGATTTTAATGCCTGATGATAGTTCTCCATTCCATTATAGGCTTTTGCTTCATCCCAAATAAATTGAGGGTCCGCGTCTCCTTCTTTCTTAAGCAGCGCTGATATTTCAAGGGCTTCTTCATAGCGTTCTTGATGTAATAGTAGTTTATTTAAGGTTAAGCCAGCCTCTGAATACTCTGGATCTAGTGCCAATGCTTCTCGGAAAAAGACTTCTGCCTCTTCTTCTTTAGCAAGCTTTAAGCTTAGTTTTCCAGCGATAAAGAATAGCTCCTTATGAAACTCATCGTGGCTAATCCCCTCTTTCGCCACCTCAAGTCCTTTCTCAAGCTCTTCCTCTCGCTCATAAGCCCTTGCTAAATATAAATAAATCGAATGGTAATCCGGGTCTAAAGCCTTTACTTCATTAAACTTCTCGATTGCTGTTCGATCATGTCCTGCCTGAAATGCGGTAAATGCATAACCAAATAGGGTGTTGATCTCTATTTTGTGATCCAGTGCTTTTTCATAATGGTAAAGGCTTTCTTCAAATGCCCCACCAGCACTTAATGCCTCCGCTACTCGTTGATGAATAGAGACACCTGCGATCACTTCTTCCTCGAGTGCGAGCAACTCACGATAATTCTTAATCGCTTCGAGGAACTTTCCTTGTTCAAGGTACAATTCGGCTAAAGCAAATTGGATCACCGGTTCATCAGGAAGCAACCTCTTTGCCTTTAGCAGCTTTTGTTCACTGACTTCATATAAACCTTGCATTTGATATAAATCAGCTAACAATAACAGCGACCTTGGAAAAAACTCATCTGATTCATCCATTTGATCTAATTGAAGCATCGCCTCTTCTTCTTCATCCATCTCGACAAGAACTTCAGCTAACAGTACCCGCAGTTCGCCTTCATCTGGGTAGTTCTTTAGCAATCCTTCGTACAATTCCTTCGTTTCATTTAGAAATCCTAAATGATATAGCTGCTCAGCAAGACTATATTTCTCGTCATCAGATGAAAAAGAGAGTACCTTTTTAAATAGCGATCGAGCTTGTTGCTCATCTCCTTGTTGTAAACAATCCATCATTTGTTGTGCATAAGACATATGTTCGAACCCTTTCTTTCCTTTAGCCTTTCATCCTTTTTACAAGATGAGCAGCAACTTGTTTTCTTTTCTATGATACATAAATTCTCCACATTAATAAAATTTCCTTCTTCATAACGAAAAGGAGCTGATAAATTCATTTTCAGCTCCCCACCTTTATTGAATTAAACTAGTTAAATCCTCGAAAAATTGCGGATAAGAGACGGCAATTGCCTCAATATTTTCAATTGCAACTGGACCGGATGCGATCAACGAGGCAACAGCCAGCATCATGCCAATCCGATGATCGCCATAAGAAGTAACGCGCCCGCCTGTTAACGATTGGTTGCCATGAATAATCATTCCGTCATCCGTCGCTTCTACCTTTGCACCGAGCTTTGTTAATTCATTGACAACGGCATCAATACGGTTCGTTTCTTTCAATTTTAGTTCTTCGGCATCTTTAATAATCGTCTTTCCTGATGCTTGAGTCGCAAGCAAAGCAATAATTGGAATTTCATCAATTAATCTAGGAATTAAGTCTCCACCAATTTCTATCCCTTGTAACTCAGAGCTACGAATGATGACAGTGCCAACTTCCTCGCCTTTTGAGTCCTCTGATAACACTTCCATGTTGGCACCCATGTTCTTCATCACATCAATAATACCCGTTCTCGTCGGGTTTAAGCCAACGTTTTTTAAAATGATTTCACTATTCGGTGCAATCGCACCAGCTACTAGGAAAAATGCTGCTGAAGAAATATCTCCCGGCACATAAATATCTGTACCGTTAAACACTTGACCACCTTTTACGATGATCTCATTTCCGCGCCTTGTCATCTCTCCACCAAACTGCTCAATCATTTTCTCTGTATGATCTCTAGTCGGAAGCGGTTCTGTAATGACCGTCTCTCCCTCCGCCTGTAAACCAGCAAAAATAATCGCAGACTTCACTTGAGCACTAGCCATCGGCAACTCATAATGTGTCGCTGTTAACGTTGTTCCTTTCACGGCTAATGGCGTAAAACGCCCATCCTCGCGCCCTGAAATTTGCGCACCCATATTTTTTAAAGGTACAACTACTCGATCCATTGGTCGTTTAGCAATTGATTCATCACCAATTAACACAGAATGAAAAGGTCTGCCCGCCAAAATTCCTAACAACAGTCTAGTCGTTGTGCCAGAATTTCCAGCATCAAGAATCTCAACTGGCTCTTTCAACCCGTCCCACCCATTGCCATGAACAATGATTTCATCTTCCGTTTCCTCAATTTCAACGCCAAGTTTTCGAAAGATATCAATCGTACTTAAACAATCTGCTCCCTTTAAAAAATGGCGAATCGTTGTTTTCCCTTCTGCTAACGCACCGAACATTACAGAGCGATGGGAAATGGATTTATCACCCGGTACTTCAAGCGGTCCTTGTAGTACAGAATTTGTTAAATTCAACTCGATCTCTTTCATCTATAATCACCCTTTTAGGCTAAATATAAGTCATAATTCGTCTGCTTTTCAATACAGTTCATCGCACGCATTCGATCTTTGTCATTTTGAAAGCTAATGACGAGCACACCAAATACATCTTCACGTGTTTCCAAAATACGAATATTCGTAATACTAATTCGCTCTTCCGCTAAATAAGCGGTCAACTCAGAAATGATCCCAGGGTAATCGGGAACATCCACATATAAATCATAAAAAGCAGGAATCGCTCCCATGGATTGAGCAGGCAATTGATCACGAAAATCCTTCGCTTCATGAAAATAATTAAATAAATCCGTCGCCTTTTCTTCCTTCAACATATCGATGACTTTATTCATTTCTGCTTGCCAATTTTCTAACAGCCCTAATAATACTTCCTTATTATGTAGAGAAATATCCTTCCACATTTCCGGGTTGGATGAGGCAATGCGAGTAATGTCTTTAAATCCACCTGCTGCTAGTCTAGAAACAAGCGAGTTCTGATGGTTATAGCTCTCTGCCTGATGAACGAGCGACGCAGCCACAACATGAGGGAAATGACTGACGACACCGGTCAATTCATCATGATCCTCTGCGGATAATTCAATGATTTTCGCATTCGTTCCTTCTAGCCATTTCTTCAAAATCGCTAATTGCTTTTCATCTATATGAGCACTTGGCGTCAATAAATAAAAAGCATTTTCAAATAAATGTTCCTTCGCTGCGATGACACCACTTTTATGAGAACCAGCCATCGGATGCCCACCGATGAATGTAATCCCTTGATCCAATAACTCTTGAGCACATTCCATAATTTTCTTTTTGGTGCTCCCCGTATCCGTTACGATCACATTAGCTTTTAAGCGAAAGCTAGTCAATTCACGAATCATTTCTTCCGTTTGAATAACAGGAGCCGCTAAAATGATCAAATCGGCTTGCTCAGCTCCTTCTTGAAATGACGAGGCGCTTTGATCAATCACATGCAGCGCCTCCGCTAGTCCCATTTCTTGAGGACGAATATCAAAGCCGATGATTGTTGCTTGTGGATGAGACTTTTTAATGCTTTTGGCAAGAGAGCCGCCAATCAGCCCTAAGCCGGCAATAAACACGTTTCCTCTCATGATTTACACCTACTATCTTATAGCTGTTTCAGCTATAAAGCTTTTCATCGCTTGCATAATGCCTTCATTCTCTTCTTCCGAACCAACTGTCACCCTTACAAACGTCGGGAATCCGAGCGCTTGGCCAGAGCGAATAATATACCCTTTTTTCATTAAATACTCAAATAATTCATCACTGTCACATTGAAAGTCAATTAATATGAAATTCCCTTGGGAAGGATAATAAAATAAGCTTTCCTCTTGGCAAAATTGATAAAACTGCTCTAATCCTTTGCGGTTTTCCGCTCGGCATGTATCGATAAACTCTTGATCAGACAATGCCGCTACCGCAGCTCCCTGTGCCAATGTATTAACATTAAACGGCTCCCGCACAGGCTCTAGTCGTTGAATCACTTCTTCCGAGCCAAAACCATATCCGACACGGAAGCTAGCTAAACCATATGCCTTCGAAAACGTTCTAGTGACTAGCACATTAGAATAGCTTTGAATCATGTCAAGAGCATTGTAGTAATCATCCGCCACCACATATTCATAATAGGCTTCATCCAATACGACTAACACATCTTGAGGCACTTGACTTAAAAAGGTCACTAGCGCATCTTTCGTTAAATGAACACCCGTTGGATTATTGATGCTGCAAAGCCAAACGACAGCCGTTTGATCATCAATAGCCGCTCTCATGGCCTCTAAGTCGTGAGCACCGTCCATAAGCGGAATTTCTCTTACTTCCGCTCCATCTACAATCGCATTATGACGATATTGCGAAAATGTTGGAGCCGCCATAACCGTATTTTTCCCAGGCTCAAGCAAGGAACGAGAAACAATTTGAAGGATCTCATCTGAGCCATTTCCGAAAATCAATTGCTTCTCATTCAATCCTAGGTGCTCACTAAGAGCGGTCCGTAAAATGGTCGTATACCCATCCGGATAAATAGCAAAAGAACTCGCATATGATTGAACCCATTCTTGTACCTTGCTTGATGAACCAAAGGGGTTCTCATTCGAAGCTAGCTTGACAATCTTTTCTAAACCGAACTGCTTTTTCACTTCTTCTACAGAGCGACCCGGTTGATATGCTTTTAAATGAACAATTTGATCTTTCCACTTCATGAATATCCCCTCCGTTATATTAATGATTTTGTTTTTGTAAATCAGGACGTAAACTGATGGCCTGCTCCAGATAAATATGCTTCACTTCCGATTGATTAAGCTTCGTATTCACATGCATCATAACGCGTATGCACTTTTCTAAACTCTCAGGCACCGGAACTTCCTTCATACACATCACTGGTACATAGTTCCAGCCATCGAATCGTCTTAACGCCTTAGCTGGAAAAGCGGCAGTTAAATCTTCCGTCAACGAGATAAAAATTGAACATACATCGTCAGGCTGTATCTGATTCTCTCTAATCATTTCTTGCAACAACTTTTCCGTTGCATCTATCATTTCTGTTTCATCATTCGCTGTCACTGTTGTTGCTCCCCGTATCCCCCTGATCATGTCATCATTTCCTTCCTTACTAATTGATCTGTCTCTTGTAATTCCTTCGTACTTATTTCACAAATAACCGGTTTGCCGACCGCTTCTAAAAGAACGAAGCGAATATGCTCACCGATTGTTTTCTTATCTCGTTTCATTAAATGATAAAGCTCCTCGAACGAAAAGCTTGCATTTAAATCTAATCGATAGCCAAGGCTCTTTAACCATTGGCAAAACTCTTCTACGTCCAATACTAAGTTTATCTTTTGTTGACTAAGGTAAAGAGCATACACCATTCCAGCTGCAACTGCCTCTCCATGAGTGACCTTCCCGTACCCCAAGGCGGCCTCTAGCGCATGACCATATGTATGACCAAAGTTTAAATAGGCGCGAATACCTTGCTCTCTCTCATCTTCACTGACAATTTCTCCCTTAATTTCAATCCCTCTTTCAAGGCAATAGGCAAGGAAATCTTCCGTGATATCATTTATATTGGTTACTTTCTTCATAATTTCCTGTAAAAATATTGGATCAGCAATTAACGCATGCTTGATCACTTCTGCAAAACCAGAACGCACCTCATGCTCAGGCAACGTCTTCAAAAACTGCGTATCGTATATGACAGCTTCTGGCTGATGAAAGTGACCAACCATATTTTTCCCTAATGGATGATTGATCGCTACCTTGCCCCCAACTGCGCTATCATGTGCTAAAATCGTTGTTGGAATTTGCACAAAGCGAATGCCTCGCATAAAGCTTGCCGCTACGTAGCCAGCAAGATCACCTGCTGCTCCTCCACCAAAAGCGAGAATACAAGATTTTCGATCTAGCCCTTTCTCAAGTGCAAATGTTAAACAGGCTTCAAATGTAGCAAATGATTTTGCCGCTTCCCCCTTAGGAACCGTCAACCATTCATAGGGTACATTCGAAGGGATCGATTGCTTTAATGCTTCTCCATGAAGAGCAGCGACATATTCATCAGCAATGACCAAGATTTTCGTTGTTTCGTGCAGAGGACCTTGAAATAATTCTACTAATTTAGTTAATGCCCCTTCCCCCACATACACAGGATAAGTCTTATTCGGCATTTCAATCATTAGTTGCCGCATTCTCAAAACTCCTTTGCATAGCGTTTTGATTCTTCTACAGAAGCAATTAACGTCTCCATCCGATCACTATAAAACTGGTTCACAATGGCAGCAGCTAATTCCCAAGCAACAACTGCCTCTGCTACAACCGCAGCTGCTGGTACCGCACAGCTATCCGAACGTTCAATGCTTGCCGTGAATGACTCTTTCGTATCAATATCGACACTTTCTAATGGCTTATAAAGCGTTGGAATCGGCTTCATCACTCCACGGACAACAATTGGCATCCCGTTTGTCATGCCGCCTTCAAAACCACCTAATCGATTCGTTTTACGATAGTAGCCTTTTTCTTCCGTCCAAGCAATTTCATCATGCACTTCACTACCAAACCTTTCAGCTGCTTCAAAACCGATACCAAATTCAACCCCTTTAAAGGCGTTAATGCTCACAATCGCACCTGCAACTTTGGCATCTATTTTTTGATCATAATGAACGTAGCTTCCAACACCGACCGGCATCCCTTCTACAATGACTTCAACAATCCCTCCGATAGAATCGCCATTTTTCTTAGCATCATCAATCGCTTGCATCATTTGCTTTTCCGCTTCACCATCTAGACAACGAACCGGCGAATTTTCACTCTTTTCTTGAATCTGTTCAATGGTCTCCACATCCATTGGTTTTGCCTTGATCCCTCCAATTTCAACGACATGGGAGGCAATTTGAATACCTAGCAGCTTTAATAGCTTTTTAGCTACTGCTCCAGCCGCTACTCTCACCGTCGTTTCACGTGCGGAAGATCGCTCTAGCACATTTCTCATGTCGCGATGACCATATTTAATGCCACCATTTAAATCCGCATGCCCCGGACGTGGACGAGTAATTTGACGCTTCACTTCTTCCTCTTCATTTTCATCTAACGGCTCAATCCCCATAATTTTCGTCCAATGCTTCCAATCATCATTTTCAACAACTAATGATACTGGAGAACCAAGTGTATACCCATGACGGACCCCACTTTTAATACTGACTGTATCTTTCTCAATTTGCATTCTACGTCCCCGTCCATGACCTTTCTGACGGCGACTAAGTTCTATATTGATGTCCTCTGCTAAAAGCGGCATTCCTGCAGGTAACCCTTCAATAATTGTCGTTAACTGCGGTCCATGTGATTCTCCTGCTGTTAAATATCTCATTTTACTTTCTCCCTTCAACTCGTTAAAGCGGTTATGTAACACTATAACATAATTTTTGAAAATTTCCATACACTTATGTACTTTTTGAGATTTTACCATAACTCTCGATAAATTTGTCGCAATTCATGATATTTTCAAAAAAATTATACATATATAAGAATAGAGACCTGGAAATAAAGGTCTCTATTCTCCATCCAATGTTAAATTTTAACGGCATGCGGCGATCTTTGATAGAAGAAGGTATCTTCCACTTCAAATCCGTATTCATTTGGATTGAAAATTTGCTCCGTGCTGCCGACAAACAATACTCCACCAGGCTTTAATGCCTGATTAAATTTATGATATAGCTGATCCTTCGCCTCTTCGGTAAAATAGATCATGACATTTCGGCAAATGATTAAGTCAAAATTGGAATCGAAACGGTCAGACAATAAATTTTGTTGTTTAAAGGTAACCGCTCGCTTAATTTCATCGGCCACTTTAAAAAAGCTTCCTTCAGGCTTAAAATATTTCGCTTTCATTTCTTGCGGAACTTCCGCCAGCGACCGCTCAGAATAAACGCCAATTTTCGCTTTTTGAATCGCATTTTGATCAAGGTCCGTCGCTAAAATCGATATTTGCGATAACGGCATAAATTTCGATAGCACCATGGCTGTTGTATATGGCTCTTCTCCTGTGGAACAAGCGGCACTCCATACTTTCAGCTTTTTATTAGAGGCAAGTAACCGCGGGAAAATCTTCTTTTCTAACACTTCCCAACGCGTTGCATTTCGATAAAATTCCGACACATTAATCGTCATTCGATCTAAAAATTCATTAAAACACTCTTGGTCACGATTCATCGCTTCAAAAAACTCCTTAAATGAGCGAAATCCTTTTTTTTCGTATAAAGAAGTTAACCTTCTCTTCATCTGAGCCTCTTTATATAAACTAAGATCAATGCCTGTTTTCCTATGTATTTGTTGAATAAATTCTTGGTAGTCTCCCATCTCTTATTTCCTCTCCCTATTCAGTAATTGGCATAAATTGTAGTTCTTTTGTCTTATTATATCGCAACAACTAAGTAGTACAATAGGTGTTTTTGACAAAAATAAAAAACACTGTCAAAAGACAGTGTTTCAAATAAAAATTAGTAAATCCACTCGTTTACTGGTTTGCTGTAAGTTGTTAATTCTTCTTCTTTGAAGAAAATCGCAATTTCTCTTTCTGCGCTTTCTGGAGAGTCAGAACCGTGGATAATGTTTTTACCAACTGTAATACCGAAGTCGCCACGGATTGTTCCTGGTGCAGCATCTTTAGGGTTTGTTGCTCCCATCATTTGACGAGCAGTTGCAATTACGTTTTCACCTTCCCAAACCATTGCAAATACTGGGCTTGAAGTGATGAAGTCAACTAATTCGCCGAAGAAAGGACGCTCTTTATGCTCTGCATAATGTTGCTCAGCTGTTTCTTTAGAAACGCTCATTAATTTAGCTCCAACTAATTGGAAACCTTTTTTCTCAAAACGAGCAACGATCTCGCCGATTAATCCTCTTTGTACGCCGTCTGGCTTAACCATTAAATATGTTTTTTCCATTGTAGTCACTCCTATATTATGTAAGTTTTTAAAAAAATAATGAATCCTTCAAAATAGTAACATTGATTGGTCAACTTGACAATCTTTTCGTCAAAAAACTAATATTTTCGTTTACCGATATATTTGGCAATATCGCGCAATGCTTTTTTATTGCGATTAGAAGGTAGTTCCTTCAATATAGCTAACGCCCGATTTAAATAGCGCTGGCTTAATGCATGGGCACGTTCAATCGCATCACTTCGCTTCAATAACGTGATGATTTCATTCATTTCTGCTTTTGTCGTCTGTTCATTCACTTGAATAATTTTCTGTTTCAGCTGCTCATCCTGCATTGCATACAACACAGGCAAAGTAATATTTCCTTGCCATAAATCACTTCCAGCCGGCTTGCCGAGCTGAGCTTCCGTTGCTGTAAAGTCAAGAATATCATCCGTTATTTGAAAAGCCATCCCAACGTTATAACCAAATTGATAGAGCTTTTGATGAATCTCTTTCGGGACATCAGCGGAAATGGCTCCTAGTTGACAGCTAGCCGCAATTAACAGCGCTGTTTTTCGTTTGATTCTCCGTAAATAATCTCGTAAATTTTGCTCATATCGGTATTTATCTTTAATTTGGACAATTTCACCAACGCATACTTCCACAATCGTGTGCGACAAAATCCGATGAGCGTCAATGTTTTCTATACTTGTCATATACTCAAGCGAACGGGCAAAAATATAATCGCCCGTATACATAGCGACACGATTATCCCATTCCGCTTTCACCGTCGGTTGTCCCCTTCTAAGCTCCGCATTATCAATGACATCATCATGAACGAGTGACGCCATATGAATAAGTTCTAAAGCCACAGCGACGTTTTTTACTTTCTCAATTTCATAATGGCCAAATTTTGCAGAAAGTAAAACAAATACCGGGCGAATTCGCTTCCCACCCGCTTGCAATAAATGCAGGGAGGCATCGCGTAATGATGGCGATTGAGAGGAGATTGCTTGTTCCAGTTCTTTTTCGATTAAATCAATATCCGCCTTTAAAAACGAATATAGCATATTTAACTTCATGTTTTCACCCAACTTATTTACTTTTGTTTATAACCAATATGGGTTGCTGCTACTCCTCCTGTATGAGACTTATAACTGACATTGACCAATCCTGCCTGTTCAAACATACGAGCAAGTTCCTTCATGCCAGGGAAATCACGAGCAGATTCTTGCAACCAAGAATATTCCTTATAACTTTTGGCAAACAGCTTACCGAACATCGGCATAATAAAGCGGAAATACAAAAAGTATAGTTGTCGATAACCGATCATCGTCGGTTGTGAAGTTTCAAGACATACGGCCATGCCACCTGGCTTTAACACTCTGTTCATTTCTTTAAGAACCTGCATATAATCTGGCACATTGCGCAATCCAAAGCCGATGGTCACATAATCAAATGTATTGTCCTCAAACGGAAGTTCCATCGCATTTCCTTGAATCATATCTACTTGAGACAAATTTGCCTCTTTAATTTTTTCACGGCCAACTTCTAGCATGTTATGGCTGAAATCAAGTCCAATAACTTTGCCTTCTTTTCCAACAACCTCGGCTAGTGCTATTGTCCAATCTCCCGTTCCGCAGCATACATCCAAAGCTGTAGCTCCTTTTTTCACAGCCATTTTTTTCATCGTATCTTTTCTCCAGCGTTTATGTTGCTGGAAACTGATTAAAGAATTCATATGGTCGTAATTGCTCGAAATTTTCTCAAAGACCCCATGCACTCTTTCTTCCTTCGATTGTTGCATTCTTTACCCTTCTTCCACGTAAGTTTTATTTCCAAAAAATTCAGCTGACATTTTTTCGAAAAGATGAAGGATCGGTTCATGAACGAACCCTGCGCTCAACATTTGTTCGACAGCTGTTCTTGCTTTCATGATATACTCCTCACAAATGTCAAAAAGACTTTGTTGCTGTTCCATTGAAAGCGCTCCTTCTACTTCAGGAAACCTCACCTGTTTAAGAGAATCCATGATAATTACTTTTTCGCCTGAAAGAAAGGCTTCCTTTTCTTTCAACAATCTTTTTACGAACAACAAGTGCGAAACCCCTGAAAAAAGATGTTGAACATTGAAGAATCGATAAAACCTCTCGACAATTTCGGTCTCTATTTTATAAACGCTATCCATGATCGCTTCGACGGAATATCGCTCGTTTTGATATAAGGCAATTTTATTTTCATTAATACTTTTTACTGCATCTGCAAGTGTTCGAATCATATGAACATCATTCAAATCAGCGAGAATTTGATAATATAAACCACTGAAATAATCACCAGCTAATACGGTTAGCTGTTGTTCTTTCAGAATATCACTTGAAGAAGCTGTCACTTTTTCATGGGTATCAAGAGCGATTTGAATCAGCGTGGCAGTGGTAATATATTGTTTTGTTTCAGAGGTTGACAAGCATTCTATATTAAACGGAAACATTAATATCATCAGACGGGTTTCGTCAATATCCGGCTTATCTATATACTTTCGCAAATAAGGGTACGAAAGTTTATATTGCACCTCTTGTTCAATTAATGATTTTTGTTCTAGCCATTCATTCATCGTCTTAACCCCTTAATCCCGTTTCTTTTTATTATGTATCATTGTCATTTCATCATGTTATAAAACAAGCAACATTATATCACATTTACTTACTAAATACGAACGGATGTCAGTAAATTAAACAGATAAAAGTTGCTTTTATAAATAAAAAAGAGCCAACCTTCTCCACCGTCTTATATAGCATGAATACTAGGAGGAACACTATATGTTGACGTTGATAGAGAAGCTCGGCACTACAACGGATGGCCTCCTGCTTATCCTGATTTATTCTTTCACACTTCCACTTTCCATTTGTCCAAAACTTGTCACAATTTCCGCTTTGCCACGAACTTTAATGGCGGAAGTATGCTCTGTGAATTGCGCGACCATCACTTCGCCTCGGTCTAGCTTTTCCGAGTGATGAAAGCGAGTATCTGACCCTCTTGTTAATCCGATAACATTTACACCATCTTCAAGCGCACGAATCATGATGTAGTCAGCTTGATTTAACTTCATGCTTCATCATCCCTTCCTTTTCTTAACCTTTGATTAGTTGAAGCAATTCAGAACGAGCATGTACATCATCCGCATACTTCCCTCTTGCAGCTGTCGTGATCGTTTTAGAACCAGGCTTTTTCACGCCTCGCATCGCCATACACATATGCTCCGCCTCAACCACAACCATCACACCATGCGGCTCCAGCTTCTCCATAATCGCATCAGCGACCTCAGAGGTAATACGTTCCTGTAATTGCGGACGTCTCGCTACCGTTTCCACCGCACGAGCTAACTTGCTTAACCCTGTCACTTTTCCATTCTTCGGAAAATAAGCTACATGAGCGTGACCAAAGAAAGGCACAAGATGATGTTCACACATCGAATAAAAAGGGATATCTTTAACTAAGACCAATTCTTCATAGTCTTCGCCGAAAACCGTTTCAAAGTATTCTTTCGGATCTTGATTTAAACCTGAAAAGACCTCTTCATACATCTTTGCTACCCGCTTCGGCGTATCTAAAAGTCCTTCACGATTCGGATCTTCCCCTACTGCTTCTAATATTAATCTAACTGCTTCCTCAATTTGAGCGCGATTTACCTCAGCCATATCTATACAACCCTCTCCATCAACGTTAAATAAAATGTTACTCTATATACTATAACAATATAAATATTAGCACAACGCAACAACCACATCAAAGAGAAGTAAAAAAGGAGACCTTTTTGAGGTCTCCGGTTAGCCACTAGGCTATGTAATTATTTTACTGCATCTTTCAATGCTTTACCTGGTTTAAACGCAGGTACTTTGCTAGCAGCGATTTCAATTTCCTCACCTGTTTGAGGGTTACGTCCTTTACGAGCAGAACGCTCACGCACTTCAAAGTTACCGAAACCGATTAATTGAATTTTATCGCCGTTTGCTAACGTGTTTTGGATGGCATCAAAGACGGCGTCAACCGCTTTAGTAGCATCTTTTTTAGAAAGTTCAGCTGCTTCTGCAACTTGATTAATTAAATCTGTTTTATTCATGCCATTCACCTCCTCCCAAGAGGGTATCAACGAAAGTTTTGTATTTAAATCCATTACTTTCATTAGTAAGCTATTTTTTCTAATTCTATACATAAAACTAAAAAAAAGCTATTGAATCAATGTTTCTGCATTAATTCTGTTAAAAGATTATCACATAAGAAATGGCTTATCAAGCAGAATCCCTTAAGTTTTAACCATTCTTTCATCTTTGTTAAAAAAACACAAAACAGACCCTCCTTTAGTAGAGAGTCTGGGGTATCAGTATACTTATAAAATAATAGCAATCATCCCTCCTGAACCTTCATTAATGATTCGTTCTAACGTTTCTTTCAGTTTATATCTTGCATTTTCCGGCATTAAAGCTAATTTTCCTTGAATCCCTTCACGGACAATGGAACTTAAATTTCGACCAAATATATCTGAATTCCAAATGGATAATGGATCGTCTTCAAAATCTTGCATTAAATAACGAACGAGCTCTTCACTTTGTTTTTCAGTCCCAATAATTGGAGCGAACTCTGACTCCACATCTACCTTAATCATATGAATAGATGGTGCCACTGCTTTTAAACGAACCCCAAAGCGAGATCCTTGACGAATGATTTCTGGCTCATCAAGACTCATATCTTCAAGAGAAGGAGCGGCAACTCCATAACCCGTCTGTTTCACCATTCTTAAAGCATCAGACACTTGATCATATTCCCTTTTGGCATTAGCAAAATCTTGCATAAGTTCAAGCAAATGATCCTTCCCGCGTATATCAACTCCCACTATTTCTTTTAACACTTGGTCATATAGTGCATCAGGAGCAAATAAATCAATTTCTGCGACCCCTTGCCCCATATCCATCCCTGCTAACCCTGCATTTTCAATAAACTCATAGTCATCGAATTGCTGAACAATGCGATCGACATCCCGAAGCCGCTTAATATCCTGCACCGTTTCTTTAATCGCCTCTTGATAATGTCCTCTAAGCCAATGATTATCTTTTAACACCATGACCCAACCTGGTAAGTTCACATTCACTTCATGAACAGGGAATTCAAACAGCGCTTCTTTCAGCACATTAATCACATCTGTTTCTCTCATACTTTCTACTGACATCGAGAGAACTGGAATATCATATTTTTCTATTAAGCTGTCTCGTAAACTGTCTGTTTCTGGATGAAATGGCCTAGCGGAGTTGACGATCATAATAAAAGGCTTCCCAACTTCCTTTAATTCTGCTATGATTCTTTCTTCTGCATCAAGATAATTCTCTCTAGGAATTTCTCCTACAGTACCATCTGTTGTGATCACTACACCAATCGTGGAATGCTCCTGAATCACTTTGCGAGTGCCTATTTCTGCCGCTTCATGAAACGGGATCGGCTCTTCAAACCAAGGAGTATGAATCATTCTCGGTCCATTTTCATCCTCATATCCTTTAGCCTCTGGAATGACATACCCGACACAATCGACGAGACGAATATTGACATCCAAACCGTCATCCACCTTAATAGAAATCGCTTGGTTTGGAACAAATTTCGGTTCAGTTGTCATAATTGTTTTGCCGGCTGCACTTTGCGGTAGTTCGTCGAGTGCACGAGCTCGTTCTGCTTCATTTTCTATTTTTGGAAGTACAACTTGCTCCATAAATTTCTTGATGAATGTCGATTTACCTGTTCGAACAGCCCCTACAACACCTAAATAAATATCTCCTCCTGTCCGTTCAGCTATATCTTTAAAAACATCTGTTTTTTCCAATTGATTCCCTCCCTGCTTTATTGCTTACGCTTTCTATTAGCCCGTTTCTCATACATTAAATTGTATGATGTTGTCCCTCTTTTATATGCCTGAAAATCATAGGCAGAAAAAAAGAGACTCCAATATGCTAACTGGAGACTCTTTTCTATCTGTTATTTCGCCATAAACACAGGCTCCTTGTTTTCATCTACGGTATAAGGAAGGGAAAAACCCGGAGCGATTAAAGAATCCTTGTAAAGCAAAGGACGAATGTCCTCTCCTGGTTTCGGCTTCTCTTTAGATTTCTGTAGCACGGCATACAAATCACTACTATAATCCACAAAAACTTGACCATCACCGGTAATAACTAACGGTAAATTGTTATTGGAATAAGGACTAACCACATAAGGCTCTTCTTCATAGCCGAGCTCATCATATTTTAATGAATACACATTCGGAGCTATTTCTTTATGATATGGTGGATACTTTTGAGCTTTAATACGCAGTTGAAGCTCACGAATTTGCTCAGCCATTCTTAAATCAATGAGTTTAACTGTTGGATTTTCCTCTACTTCTACTAGAATATATTGAAATATTCCTCCCGATTCAAAGGCATTCCCAGGCGGTTCTGCCATAAATTGTGGTGATATTTTATTAAAATCAATCGGATATTTTTCATACAGCGGTGTATCGGCCTCTTTGTTTTTAATCGGTAACAGTCCATCATTTTGCTCTTTATATTGATTCACTGCTGTTTGCACAGATTGTACTTGATCTTCATACGGCACCTGATTAGCTGCCATTTGATCCTCCGGAAACATACAGCCGCTCATAATAGAAGAAACGAGAATTAATAAAACGATCATTGAACATTTTTTCATTAGCTACTTTCCCCCTAAGCTCCTGTTGGACCACTAAATACAATATAAACCATAATCACTCCACCAATAATTAAACAAGCATACGCAAAGATGGCAGAGATCAGTTTAAAAAAACCATTTTTGATTTTATAGCGACTTAAATAAATCGTCATGACGGCTAGAATCATAAGTCCCATACCGGCAAAAGAAATCCACATATTTAACATTGCTGGCGACATCTTACATTACCCCTTTCAGTTATCGACCTGATTATATCATAACATTTACCTAAATTGGGCCGTGAACATACTGAAACCCTCTTTCATCAGGCTTGTCCATTTTTAAAAATAGGCATATAAGCTCATTATCTTTCACTTTTTCAAAAAAAAAAGCTGAAGCAGACTGGTTCGCTGCCTCAGCTGATTCGACCGCTATCTCTTGATATAGCTGGCTTTCTCATCATATTATATGGAATGCTTCTTACTTTTGACTCAGCGAATGTCCCTATATTTCATCATATTGACGATCTTCATATACATTCACTAAACCTTCCATCTCATTTGTTTTCATACGAGCCATTAATCCATCAACGGCTGATTTCGGGTCACACTCTTCAAATAATATGCCATAGAGTGCTTCCGTGATCGGCATGTCCACCCCATATTTCACCGATAATTGCCGAGCCGCTTTGGTCGTCCGAACCCCTTCAACAACCATGCCCATATCGGCCAACACTTCTTCTAGTTTTTTCCCTTGACCAAGCATGTTTCCTGCTCTCCAATTACGGGAATGAACACTAGTGCAAGTCACAATTAAATCGCCAATACCCGTAAGTCCCGAAAAAGTCAGCGGTTTTGCTCCCATTTTTGTTCCTAATCGGGCAATTTCGGCTAAACCTCGCGTAATTAAAGCCGCTTTCGCATTGTCACCATAACCTAGACCATCAGAAATTCCAGCAGCTAAAGCGATAATATTTTTTAATGCTCCGCCAATTTCCACTCCAACCATGTCAGAATTGGTATACACACGGAAATGTTGATTCATAAAGATATCTTGAACTCTTCCTGCTGCCTCCATATCTTTAGAGGAAACGGTCACCGTTGTTGGATGGCGCAAACTCACTTCTTCTGCATGGCTAGGGCCAGATAGAATGACAACCGCTTGATAAAGCTCTTTCGGCATCTCTTCTTCAATCATTTCAGAGATGCGCAAAAGCGTATCCGGTTCAATCCCTTTGCTAACGTGAACAATGGTCAACGGTTCTTTTTGATGGTCTTGAATGGACCGAAGTACCTCACGAATTGCTTTTGTTGGTACTGCCAAAACAATCAAATCAATCCCATCAAGAACTTCCTCCATGGAATGGTAGCCAACAATGTTTTTCGGAAGATTAATATTAGGCAAATATTGATGATTCGTATGTTGCTCATTTATTTCTTGAATACGTACTTGATTATGAGCCCATAGGCGAACTTCATGGCCATTATCAGCAAGCACAAGAGCTAAAGCCGTTCCCCAGCTTCCAGCTCCAATAACAGCTATTTGTTCTTTTTTCTTCATGTTTTATTCACCAGCTTTTCATTATTTTCGAGCACGCGAAAGAATTCGAATCGGTGTTCCTTCAAAGCCGAACGCCTCACGAATTCGATTTTGCAAGAAACGTTCATAAGAAAAGTGCATCAGCTCTGGTTCATTAACAAAAACAACAAAAGTAGGCGGCTTGATAGCTACTTGTGTCGCATAATAAATTCTTAATCGTTTTCCTTTATCTGACGGCGTAGGATTCATCGCTACAGCATCCATGATCACATCATTTAGCACGCTAGATTGTACACGCATCGCGTGATTTTCACTCGCTTGATTAATCATTGGCAATAACGTATGGACCCGTTTTTTTGTCTTAGCCGATAAGAAGACGATGGGAGCATAATCTAAGAACAAGAAATGACTGCGAATACTTTGTTCAAATTCCTTCATCGTTTTCTCATCTTTCTCAATCGCATCCCACTTATTGACGACAATGATCACCGCACGACCAGCTTCATGGGCATAGCCGGCAATATGTTTATCCTGCTCTCTAATACCTTCTTCCACATTGATGACGACTAAAACAACATCCGATCGTTCAATCGCTCTCAATGCGCGCAGGACGCTATATTTTTCTGTCGTTTCGTATACTTTTCCTTTTTTCCTCATGCCTGCTGTGTCAATAATGACATATTCTTGGCCATCATACATATATGGAGAATCCGTTGCATCCCTCGTCGTTCCAGCAACATCACTAACAATGACTCGTTCTTCCCCTAATAAGGCATTTACTAAAGAGGACTTTCCTACATTTGGACGACCAATTAAAGAAAATTTAATGACATCCGGATCATAGTCCTCTTCATCGGCACTTGGAAAATGCGCGATAACGGCATCTAACATATCTCCTAAGCCTATTCCGTGCGCACCGGAGATAGGAAATGGCTCACCAAAGCCCAAAGAATAAAAATCATAAATTTGACTGCGCATTTCTGGATTATCTACTTTATTGACTGCGAGAATGACTGGCTTTTTAGAGCGGTATAAAATTTTAGCAACTTCTTCATCAGCTGAAGTCACCCCTTCTCTTCCACTTGCTAAAAAGATGATTACATCCGCTTCTTCAATCGCAATTTCTGCCTGCTGGCGAATTTGCTCTAAAAACGGTTCATCTCCTAAATCAATTCCACCGGTATCAATAAGGTTAAATTCATGATTTAACCATTCTCCTGAACTATAGATTCGATCTCTCGTTACACCAGGAATATCCTCGACGATTGAAATTCTTTCGCCGACAATTCGGTTGAAAATGGTTGATTTCCCTACATTCGGGCGCCCTACAATAGCGACTACTGGTTTCACCATTTCATTCATCCTTTCCACACTTGCATTCTATTTTGATTATCATCATTATGGTCTATGTCCGTATAAATAAAACCCTTCTGATGTAGAAGGGTTTTCTGAACTTATCCATTCTATCAATATTCTCCTTAGCAAGCAACCAAAACCATGAAAGAGTTCTTGCTTAAAGATTCGAGTTTTTAGGCACTGAGTTTGATTTTATGATCTTCGACTCAAATGAGCCGGCTCAAACCCTCGCACATCTAACCAATGATATGTATCTCCTTTAATAACCACCGGTACGCGATGCAACTCTTCTATTGATGTAGTCCCCAGAGCGCACATCATCATTTTTAAGTCCTCATGAAGCTCTGTAATTTCTGTTAGTAACGAGTCAAAGCCTTCCTGCAGCAAGATTTTTAGCAAAAATCCAGCCATCCCAACCGCATCAGCTCCGAGTATAAGCGCTTTTAACACATCTAAGCTATGCTGTATGCCACCGGAAGCGATCACATGTAAATGTTTTGGCGCTGTTTGTCTCGCCTCTACAATTGATGCAGCCGTAGAAATTCCCCAGCTATTAAAATAGGTAAGGGCTTTGTTTCTGCGAGCATTTTCAATAGCAGCAAAATTAGTTCCACCAAAACCACCCACATCAACAGCGGCTAACGGTGTAGCAGATAATTGATTAACGGCTTCCTTGCTTAAGCCAAATCCTGTTTCCTTCACAATCACAGGTACGGGCAATGACTCTGCCATTATCTGAATTCGCTCATAAGCTCCCGAAAAATCACGATCCCCTTCAGGCATCGCGAGTTCTTGTATCACATTTAAATGAATTTGGAGCGCATCCGCTTCAAGCATCTCCACAGCAGCTTTTGCTTGTTCAACCGTCGCTTCACTGCCAATATTAGCCCAGATGATTCCTTTCGGGTTCATTTGACGAACGACACGAAAGGTTTGTCTTTCAACAGGGTTTTTAATAGCAGACATTTGTGACCCTACTGCCATAGCCAATCCTAACTCTCTTGCTGCTATAGCGAGGCTTTCGTTAATCTTTTCTGTTTCTCTGCCTCCGCCACCAGTCATCGCATTGATAAAAATTGGCGAACTTAAAGTAAGTTCGCCAATTTTAGTTTGAATTGAGAGATCATTCAAAGCGATGTTTGGAAGACTTTGGTGAACGATATTGATATCATCAAAACCCGTCGCGCGGCTTTGACCTGTAGAGAGTGCATGTTGAATGTGTTCTCGCTTTCTTTGTTCCCTAGTCACAACTCATCACCGTTTTCTCATTCAAATAGTCTTACTTAATTTAATTGTTATTTTTTAAACCTTTTAATTTATCTCCAATCATTTCTCCAAGTTGGAAGCCTGTGCTTTCTTCAGGCATTTCGTAAGAATCTACTTCCTGCTCAGCTTCTGCTTCTTCGAATTGCTTCATGCTTAAAGATAAACGATTTTCTTCTTCATTCACATCAAGAACTTTTACTGTGACTTCTTGGCCTTCTTGCAGCACCTCATGCGGTGTGCCGATATGTTTGTTAGAGATTTGTGAAATGTGAACAAGGCCTTCTACACCTGGGAATACTTCAACAAATGCTCCATACGATACGAGGCGCTTTACTTTTCCAGTTAATTCAGATCCGATTGGCGCTTTATCCGCAATATTCGTCCATGGTCCAGGCAATGTTTCTTTAATCGATAAAGAAATTCTTTCACTGTCTCGATCAACAGACAATACTTTGACTTTCACTTCTTGCCCTTCTTTAATGACATCAGAAGGCTTATCTACATGTTCGTGCGATAGTTGAGAGATATGAACAAGTCCATCTACGCCACCAATATCGACAAAAGCCCCAAAATCAGTGAGTCGTTGCACTTTACCGTCTAACACATCACCCGTTTGAATTTCTGAAAGGATTTTCTTCTTATTTTCTGATTTCATTAAATCAAGAACCGCGCGATGAGATAAAATAAGTCGGTTTTTCTCTTGTTCTAATTCCACGATTTTCAAACTTAATGTTTTACCTTTATAATCTTCAAAATCTTCTACGTAATGATCTTCCACTAATGAAGCTGGGATAAAGCCGCGAATGCCAAGGTCAACAACAAGTCCACCCTTCACTACTTCTTTAATTTCAGCTTCAAACACTTCACCAGTTTCAAAACGCTTGTTCATTTCTTCCCATGCTTTATCAGCATCCGCTTTGCGTTTAGAAAGAACATAAAGATCGTCTTCTTCTTTTGTTACGAGCAGTTCAAGCTTGTCGCCCTCATTCACCACATCCGTAGCTTTTTCTACATGAAGGCTGGATAGTTCACTGATTGGGATGATACCGTCTTTTTTGCTTCCTTCAATTTCAACTTGCACTTGCTTCTCTTCCACTTTCACCACTGTCGCTTGGACTTTGTCGCCTACTGCATAGTTGTTCACTTCTACTTGGTTCATATCCTCTGTCATATGTACTCCTCCTTAATACGAAACTGCTAACATTTAGTTAAATAAATATTCTTTCTATTAACTTCTAACAATTGCAGCCATTTGTCAAGCAAGAAGCTTTTATTTATGACTGTCATGCAGGTGACGGATGTGACTCATAATGATTTCGGTTACTTCTTCCACACCCGCTTTTTTACTACGAAGTTCTGACATATCAATCGGTGGACCATAGACGACTTTCAGCTTACGAAAAGGTTTATACGGACCTACAATGGCACATGGAACAACATACGCATCTGTACGAAGAGCAAAGAAACCAGCGCCAGCTAACCCTTTACCAACCTCTCCTGTTTTTGATCGCGTACCTTCAGGAAAGAGCCCCAATACTTTTCCCTCTTTCAAAAAATTTAATCCCTTTCGTAAAGCTTCTCTGTCACTCATCCCCCTTTTCACCGGAAACGCCTGTAAATTAGAGATCACTTTTCCGAGGATTGGAACGTTAAATAACTCTTCCTTAGCCATAAATGACACCGGCCTTGGAGCTGTAATTCCAACGACAGGAGGGTCTAAATTATCAATATGATTCGAACAAAGAAGCACGCCACCGTCCTTTGGGAAATGTTCTCTCCCACGAACTTCGATTCGATACAGCGGCATCAAGATCGTTTTCACGACCGTCTTAGCAATCGAATAAAAGGTTGTCATTTTCCCTTCTCCTCTTTTACTACCGCCATAATTTTTTCTACAACATCGTCAATCGTCAAAGATGTCGTATCCAGCTCAGTCGCATCATCAGCTTTCTTTAATGGAGCAGCCGCTCTTTCTGAATCAATTTGATCACGAAGAGCAATCTCTTCTTTTAATTTCTCTAAATCTGAAGGAATTCCTTTCGAAATATTCTCATTATATCTTCTTTTTGCTCGTTCTTCCGTACTTGCCTTTAGAAAAATTTTAACTTCCGCATTCGGCAACACATGGGTGCCGATATCGCGTCCATCCATGACAACTCCACCATCTTTAGCAAACGCTTGCTGACGTTTCACCATTTCTTCTCGCACTAACGGATGTTTAGCAACGAAAGAAACCGTATTCGTTACTTCGTTTGTTCTAATATCATTTGTCACATCGTGTTCGTCAACAAACACTTGTTGGCCGCTCTCTCCAGGCTTTAAAACGATCTCTAACTGATGAAGCAACTGTAGTAAATCGTGTTCGTTTTCGGGGGCGACCTGTTGTTGTAAAGCTTTATAAGTAAGTGCTCTATACATCGCACCAGTATCGATATAAATATATGATAATTTCTCAGCAATTATTTTAGCCACTGTGCTTTTTCCGGCAGCAGCTGGTCCATCGATGGCAATTTGAATTCGTTTCGTCATTATTTCACCTTCTAATTAATTTATCTTTTTATTTTATCATACGATGAAAAGATATTCTTCAAAAAAAAACTCGTTAAAGGCGAGCCTTTACACGAGTCCTTTTCTTTTCAGAATAATTTGACGTTCAAAGCAAAAACGCATCAATAATTGCTGTTCTACTCGAGAAACATCATGTATTTGAAAAGAGGCGATGGTTCGATTGCTTTTGTCTTCCTCATGTACCCTTACCACTTGACCTGTTACATCAAAATAATGATAATCTCCTGATTGAAATGGGATCGAAAGAAATACTTTTCCTTGGTCACCTTCCTTGACACTCATTCCAATAGGAACAGGGATGGAAAATCCACCAGCGCTCAAATCAATCGTTGCCACAACAAAAGGTGGTTGACCTTCTAAATGAAGAGCAACATCTACAGCCGTAGATACACGTACATATTTACGACGCTGAATCCGCTTATATTGGTCTACACCAGGATCTTGTAAAATTAACAGCGGAACCGACTGCTTCACTCGACCGATGACCTTTGTACTAAATAGATAGACAGCAGAGGACGCTGTCGGGTCAATAAATTCCGACATCAACTCTGTATCGTCCATTAATAATACAGTACGATTTGACTTTATATTCACGGGATAATTAATAAACACTTGACCATCTTTCACATCTGCTACCTTGCAACGATACACTTCTTTTTCTTCTTCATCTGATCCATCTAATGGCTCAAGCATTAAATCCATTCCTACTTTAAGCATTCAAACCCCTCACCCTAATTTCTGACTGCCCATAGTCCATTTTTACTATAATGGGTATAATCCAAATTATAGATGGTGATTTCTGAAAATGCAATGTAAGAATCTTTTTATAACATCATTTACAATACGTTATCATAGACAGGTTCCGCGTTACGTAATTTTTCAACCTGTTCTTCTTGCCCATCTTTCGCATTAATTAAAACTCTGTACGTGTCTTCTCCAAGCGTGCCAAAAAATTCGTAACAAAGAACTTCTTGATTTAATTCATTTTGAATAATAGCTAACCGTTTTTCTTCCACTTTCACTTTTGGATTAATCAAGCTTTGGGCTTTTTGTTCCGATATAGCTGGTTTAGCTATTTTTCTTTCGTGATGGTTTTCTAAATATTCATTAGCTGTGACTCCGATAATTTGTCCGTTATCTAGTGCTACCTTCACTTTAACAGCATCCGGATAAATTCTCACGCCATCTTGCTTTCCAACGAAAGTAAATACTCCTATATGATCATATTGTGTACTGTCATCAAGTTCTAGATCTGTGAATTGATGATTCTTTAAAAAAGCAACAGCTTTGTTGTTTGCTTCATTTAAACCAATCGTTGGCTGCTTAATCTCTCTGTTGATGATAAACCAAATCGGGTGCCCCCCTTCTCTCGTTAAATCAATACTTGCCTCCTCCCCATTTCCACCTTTCATATTGACACTATAGAAAGCGAAATCAGAGCCTTTTCCACTTTTCGTTACTTTTACTTGTTCCGCATTATCAATTTTCGTAAATTCTTTTGCTTTTTTAACCGCTTCCTCCTTAGAAATCGGTGCTTCCTTCAGGTCTTTTAAGCGGTTATTGTTCAGCTGATCCGCTTGACCAGGTAGGCTACTGACATTGGCTTCGCTAAAGCCTTCTGCTTTTTTCTCTACCGTTTTAAAGCCATCAATAATCGTGTTATCTCCTCCTTCTTTTTCGGTCGCAAGCGCAAGCTCCACATCCATCCAACGCAAATTGTTTTCTAGCGCCATATTTTGTACTTTTCTTAACTCATTTTGAATATCTGCTGACTGCTTATATAAATTCTTTAAATGATTGTATTCTTGATCCGTTAATGGCTCCTTCTCTAAATCTCTTACTGCTGCTTTATAACTGAAGTTACCGATATTGCCTAGAAACTCTTCTGTTTTATTAAAAGGCAATAACGTAAGTGGCAATTGTCCGACATTACTATGTGCTTCTGAAGTTAATCGCCACACATCCGCTAAAGCAGGTGATAAGGAGTGTCGCGTATTCATCGCTAGCGTCGCTCCAATTTGGTCATGAATTTTGTCGACTCCGTAAGTTAAGTCATGGAACGCTCGCTGATAACTGTTTTCTGCATTAATTAATACAGCATTTTTCTCACGATGCTCTTGATAGCCCCAAAGACCTGTCCCGACCGCTACTAATGATAGAAAAACAATCGCTAGTACTCGCAACATAACTACTTCCCTCCTTTATTTACAGAAAATATGTTTACCGATTTGTTTAATTTGTGGGCGTGACCAAATCCAACCACTCGTTGCTGTGTCTGGATTAAAATAATATAAAGCATCGCCAGTGGGATCCCACCCATTAATCGCATCAATTACCGCCCGCTTAGATGTTTCATTTGGCGTCAGCCAAATTTGTCCATCTGCGACCGCTGTAAAAGCTCTTGGCTCAAAAATAACCCCTGATACTGTGTTAGGAAAACTTTGACTAGCCACTCGATTTAAAATAACGGCAGCTACCGCCACTTGCCCTTCATATGGCTCTCCACGTGCTTCTCCGTGAACCGCATTGGCCATTAAACGAATATCATTTTGCGAAAAACCACCTGGTACACTCGTTGCTGTTGCTTTTTGATTAGAGGATTTTGATTTTTTTCCATAAGTAGTAGCAGATTTCCCATTTCTAATCTGATTTTTTACATAACTCTCATCATATTTAGATGCTTTGACAAGTTTATTTTTCGTCGTTCCACCTACAAAACCATCAACGGGTAATCCAAATGCCTCTTGAAAGTTTCTCACTGCCCAATACGTTCCCCATCCATAGACACCATCGATTTTGCCCTTATAATAGCCCACGTATTGAAGTCTGGACTGCAACTCTATGACATCGTCTCCAGATGCACCTTTTTGAATGACTTGTCCTGAAAAGGCGGATGTATGTAGCGGTGAAATGGATAGCTGACCGATCACCAGGCTAAGCAGTATAGCAAAAGCAACTACTATTTTTTTGACTCTTGCACCAATTCTCATTTTTTTACCCTCCACATGAAGTATGATGTGTATTCGTAGTTTTCGCTGTCGACTTTTTTTTATTCAGTAAAGCCAATAAAAAAAGAAGCCCTTTTTTATTAAGAGCTTCTTTCCCGAAATAACCCGCGATGATGTTGTTCTGTTAAAATATGTGCTTGCTTTACTTTTCTTAAAGCAAACCACCATAAAAAAAACATAAAAGGAACAATGTAATAGATCCAAATGGTTTCTAAATATAAAATATAATCAAAAAATCCGTGGAGCAAAAACGGAACTAGAAAGGCTAGGAGCAAGTATGTTTTCTCTCTTCCATCGCGGTTAAACTTCGCCTTCCCTAAATAGAAACCCATCACTACCCCAAACAAAGCATGACTTGATACAGGTAGAAGCGCCCTTAAAAAAGCGTGTTCCACACCGTGAGCGAATAAATAAAGAATATTTTCAATCGTAGCAAAGCCAAGAGAAACACTCGTCGCATATACAATACCATCATACGGCTCGTCAAAATCGACATGTTGATAGATTAAATAAAATAAAATAAACCACTTAACAAATTCTTCAAGGAAGCCAACCGTGAAAAGCGCCTCAATCATGCTCGAAAATGTAATTCCTTCCTCTGCTAAAACGTATTGAATGAACATCGTTGGAAATGTCAATAACGCTCCGTAAATAAAGGCTTTAGCTACGGAAGTGACGGGCTCTGTTTCATATTTATCTCGAAGATAAAAATAACATAATAGCGCAAGCCCTGGTGCAATACCTGCCGAAAAGATTGCCAGCATCCATCTGTCCTCTTTTCTTTCTGTTTTCTTCATCGTATCATTAATAAAAGAGATTGAGAATACAAAATTTGCAAAAGTATTGGGAGGTTTTTCTTTTGTCTAAAAAACATATTTTCGTTATACATACAGGTGGAACCATTTCGATGATGGAAGACAAAACATCTGGTGCTGTCACACCCGGGGAACAAAACCCGCTACTCACATCAACGAATTTGTTAAATGAAACAGCTCACATCACTACAGTAGAGCCTTTCCATCTGCCCTCTCCTCATATCACACCAAGGGAAATGTTGCATCTGAAACAATTAATTGAAGAGCATTTTCAAAAAGAACCTTTTGATGGAGTCGTGATTACTCACGGAACCGATACCCTTGAAGAAACGGCGTATTTCCTTGATTTAACGTTGACGATTGATGTACCCGTCGTAGTGACAGGCGCGATGCGGTCAAGCAATGAAATTGGAGCAGATGGACTGTATAATTTATTAAGTGCCGTACGAGTAGCCGCTTCTGATTCAGCTAAAGGAAAAGGGGTATTAGTCGTTCTGAATGATGAAATCCACTCTGCAGAAAATGTGACAAAAACGCATACTAGTAACATCTCTACCTTTCAAAGCCCTCAGTATGGACCGATCGGCATTGTCACTAAGCGAAAAATAGTATTTCATCATGCACCAACAGAGCGACAACAAATCGCTGTCACTACGATCGATCAACGAGTCGCCCTTATTAAAGCTTACGCGGGAATGGATGCTTCACTTTTATTCACTTTAAAGGAATTAAACTATGATGGGGTAGTCATTGAGGCACTCGGCCAAGGGAACCTTCCTCCTGCTGCTGTCGCAGGGGTGAAAGAGCTGATTAAGCAGCAAATTCCAATTGTACTCGTTTCACGATGCTTTAACGGTATCGTTCAAGATACTTATGGCTATGATGGCGGAGGAAAGCAATTAAAAGAGCTTGGGGTTATTTTCTCTAACGGTTTAAATGGCCAAAAAGCGCGAATTAAACTATTAGTCGCCTTGGCCACCAAACACGATCTGCTTTCACTTGAAAAAATATTTGATTGAACAACTACAGGTGCTTATTTCAAGCCCATTAAAAAGAAAGCGGAGCGATGTTCGATCGCTCCGCTTTTCTAACTATCATTTGGATCCTATCTCTTCACGAGTAGCAATCGCCTTGGCGATGTCTCCTCCATGAAAACGACCATTTTCAATAAAAATTTCATTCGCATTATTTCCAGCTGCAATCACGCCTGCAATAAAAATTCCTTGCACGTTCGTTTCCATCGTCTCTCCATCATAATTAGGGCGGCCACTTTCACGATCGATCTCCACACCCATTGTCTTTAAAAATTCGTGATCTGGATGATATCCAGTCATCGCAAAAACAAAGTCATTTTTCACTCGTTTTGTCTCAGCATTTTGTCGATAAACGACTTCTTCTTCCGTAATTTCATCCACAACCGCGTGGAATTCCATCTTGATCTCATCATTTTTTACTAACGCCTCAAATTCAGGAAGAATCCACGGTTTAATGCTTGCAGAGTATTCACTTCCACGGTAAAGAACCGTCACTCTCGCCCCTGCCTTATGCAGCTCTAACGCAGCATCTACAGAGGAATTCTTGCCGCCAATGACGACGACATCCATATCGAAATAAGGATGAGCTTCTTTAAAATAATGGAATACCTTAGCAAGCTGCTCTCCTTTTATGTTCATGTTATTTGGCTGATCGTAATAACCTGTCGCAATCACGACATAAGGTGTTTCGTATTGACCTTTAGATGTATGAACATGAAACAAGCCATTCTCCTGCTTTTCCACTTTGTGTACCATTTCATAACGATTAATACGAATGTCTTTTAATTTGACCACTTCACGATAGTAAGTTAGAGCCTGATTCCGCTTCGGCTTCCGCCCTTCAATAATAAATGGCACATCACCAATCGCCAGCTTTTCACTTGAACTAAAAAAAGTTTGGTGCGTCGGATAATTATAAATCGAATGAACGATATTTCCTTTTTCAATCACAAGCGGGCTTTTTCCAATCTCCATTAACGCAATAGCCACAGAAAGCCCACAAGGTCCTCCACCCACAACAATACACTCTTCCTTTTGCATCTTACTCTCTCCTTGTTTCAAACATCTACCTTTGCTTTCTAGCATCGTTTTTTTTCATAAAAAATATCCTATCAATATAAATGATAGGAGAAAAAACATCTAATTTCAATGATTTCAACTTTACACTTGTTTAATGAAATACTGATACAGCTTTCGCATAGCTTCAGAAGGAATGATCGTCAATGCATATTCCTTTAGCATTTCTTCCGGTAAACTTGAATACAGTCCATACTCCATTAGTATCGCTTCAAATGCATCAAACTGACTATCGAAATCAAACGAGAAGCTTACATAGTACGCTCCCTTAAAATAAAACAATGAGCTTGGTATGGAACGAATTCTTTTCTCATCGTGAACTAGACCAATAAGATCCTCAATATCTGTAAACTTAATCGTTTGTTCAAAGCCATATTCATCATTTTTTCCGCCTGATACATCATCCAACTTATTGAAAAAATCTAAATGCTCAATCGTTAAAATAAGCACTAGCTCATCCCCTGCCATCGAATGGACTTCAATAGCGATCATTCCTTCTGTGTCAATGTTTAATTGTTCTTCAATAGCATCTAACATTTCGTCAAAAATCTCATGCCAGACAAAAGAATCTTCCAAAATATGTTTCTTTAAGCAACCTTTTTTTCTTAACTCATCGTAAGTAACGGAAAGCTTAACTTGATTGTCTGATAATCTTTCTATCCTCATCATCTGCTGCCCCCTGCTTAAAGGACCTCTTTAACACATATTATGATAGGAAGCGCAGATGGTGAGTTATAAAAGCATTATTGTACTCGTTGATTCAACCAACTTTTCCATGATCATTCATCAGAAATAATGGTGATCAAGTGCGTCTCTGCTTTCGCGCTAAGTCGAAGAGGAAAACCACTCGTTCCATAGCCATTACTAACAAGCATCGCCATCTTCCCTCTCCATTCCCAACCACCTTTTTTATATAATCCCATTCCAAAAAGCCTGATCTGTCCTCCGTGTGTATGGCCGCTCAAAAAAAGACCTACTTGATCTTTTTCGATCATTCGTTTACTAAACAAAGGATTATGACTAAGAAAAATCTTAAAGACGTCATTGGGTACACGTTTAAATGCATTTTTTTTATCGCTATAGCCTTTGCTTAAATCATCTACACCTAGTAGATAAATATCCGTCCCATCCGCTGTTTGAAAACAAAAGGATTCATTGCATAAAACCGTTACATCATGAGCTTTCAATAATTGTTCAAACGATTGTTTAGGTAGTTCATAATCATTGTTGCCCCATACAAAAAAAACAGGAGCAACCTCCCTCAATAATTGCAAATTAGAAGCGATTTGTTCAAAACTTACCCCCTTTTCTGCCAAATCTCCACCGATCACAACGAACTCAGCTCTTCCTTGAATCGCTTGAATAACGGATGGATGAATCTTTCTTCTATGAATATCAGAAATAAAAAAGAAAGTGAAAGGTCCTTTCCCTGGATAGCTGTTCAATGAAATTGTTTCTTCCTTTACTTTATTTCCATGAGCCTCTTTCCACATATATAGCAGCAAAGCAGCCCCAAATAAAATCAATACTAGTATCAACCATATCATATACGCTACATCCTCTAATACAAATTTAACTAATGACTCACTTCATTAAAAAGCCTCTTAAAAATCAATAATATCTTACTCCACTCACCCATACAATAGATTGAAGAATAGACAACACAAGGAGGCACGGCATGGACAAAAATCAATGGTATCGAACCTATCGACCTTTCATAAGCCCGATGGACCCTTGTCCACCCATTAAAATAAAAAGATATTCAACTGGGCCTCAATTATTTATGGGGTTTCAACCGCCAGGCCTAGAGCAATTCCCCCCTCTAACAGCCTTACAAAAAGGAACGTTATGGAAAGCTTTCTACGATCCTTATTTTCCGTTTAAAGAGCAAAAGGAGGGAGCTAAAAAATGAAGTCGCTTTCCCAAGATTATTATCACGAACTCGAACAAATTCAAGCTGCCGACTTTGTGGTCATAGAATTAGCTCTTTATTTGCATACTCACCCCGACGATCTGCAAGCTGTACAGCAATACAATCAAATGGTGCAATCGAGCAAATCATTAAAAAAAGCATTTGAAAAGAAATACGGAGCCCTGACTAGCTTTGGTTACAGCTATTCCCGCCACCCTTTCGACTATAAAGAAGAACCATGGCCTTGGCAAGTATAAGGTGAAACTTCAATCAGCGAGAGTCTTCTTCATCCCTCACTGATTGGAAGCAGAACAAAGGCTAAAGTCGCCACGCCTTTGTAACCTGTATCCTGCAAGCCTGTTAGCGCGGGATAATCAAGAAAGGAGAACAATATGTGGGTCTACGAAAAAAAGCTGCAATATCCAGTGAAAGTAAGTACATGTAATCCTACTTTAGCTAAATATTTAATTGAACAGTACGGGGGAGCAGATGGAGAACTTGCTGCTGCTTTACGCTACATGAACCAACGCTATACCATTCCAGGTTCTGTCGTTGGGTTACTAACCGATATTGCCACGGAGGAATTGGCGCATTTAGAAATGATTGCAACGATGGTGTATAAGCTCACAAAAGATGCGACCCCTGATCAAATGAAAGCGGCTGGACTAGGTGCTCGTTATGTCAATCATGATCGCGCCTTATTTTATGAAAATGCTGGCGGTCAGCCCTTCACCGCCACCTATATCCAGGCAAAAGGAGATCCAATTGCTGACTTGTATGAAGATATTGCTGCCGAAGAAAAAGCGCGGGCCACGTATCAATGGATCATTGATGTCAGTGATGACCCCGATTTAAATGACAGCCTTCGCTTCTTAAGAGAAAGAGAAATCATTCACTCTCAACGATTCCGGGAAGCGGTAGAAATTTTAAAAGAGGAGCGCGACCGCAAAAAAATCTTTTAACCGTTAGCATAGAAAGAGGGCGGGAACTACTTTTCCCCGCCCTTTTTTATTTATCCATCGTATCTGTGACATTCTCTAGACTCTACGCTTTTTCAATTACTTCTGAGTTAGACGGTTCTTTTTTGCTTTGTTCATATGAGTACCATAAACCAGTTAAGATGGGAATCAAAATAAATGAGCATAAAAGTATGGTTAACAATGGATTGCGACGATGTTGCTCTTCTTGTTCTTCTCGCTTTTTTATACGCGAATGGTCTTCTGTTTCATTAGCTTCCAGCTTCTCCACATGAACTTTTTGTATTTCTTGGCGATTTTTTTTGGCTAATTCACGATAAGGATCTACTGTCATTTATTCTCTTCCTCTCTAACACTACTTGCCTTTTCTCTCGCTTGTCTGCGAATAGCTAAACCAAGGAGAAAATCAATCACAAAGTGCATCATGATCGTAGCAGCTAAATTATTGGTCCATTCAAACAGCCAGCCGATCGCAAAACTTAAAAGGACCACATTCAAGGTTAAATACCATTGCGATAAATATCTAATATGAATCAAAGCAAAGATGAGGCTAGTGACGACTAGCCCTAAAGATGTTTGTAACATCCCTCGAAAAAATATTTCTTCAGAAATGGCCACTAACGCAGCAATCAAAAAAATTTGCCCAATGGATCGCTGAGCAAATAACCGCTCATTAATCCCACCATCATCATAATATTGATCAGGCAGCCACTTCATTAAGCAAAGGTCAAGTACGACGACAGCGATTCCCGCTCCTGCACCTATGATCACGATTTCGAATAATGACCATTGAAATAGGTTGTAAAACGTCGAGAAATCTGGAAATAAAAAGATCCCGACGATCACTGAAAGAAGCAATAAAGCGATTTGTGTCATATATAATGATTTTAAAAGTTCCTCATCAGTGATTTGTTTGATGAGTTCTGACTGTTTATTTTTTTTCATTCGAAAACCTGATCATCCTTTAATATTTAATAGTGATGCTAGCAAAGCTTCCCAATCGTTGCTTTCTTCCTTTTGGGCACTATTTTTCAGTCCATAGAAATCGCTCGAATGGACTCCGCAAATGTCACAACATGGATCGGGTAATTGATAAGCTCTTTCTCCAAAAAACTTTAACACTCCCTCTCGACGGCATCGCTCGGACCCTACCCACTGAAGCATCGAATCAATCTTTTGCTTTTTTTGCTTCAACCTTCTTTCCCGGTGTTCAATAATAAAACGTACCTTCTCGTCTTGGTGACTTCCCTCAACTTCCGTGGCGTAGTGATGAATAAAACGATATTGGACATCACTTAACCCAAGCATCTTGACGATTTCTTCCCGCGGATGATGAGGCTGATAAAGAAAGTAATTCGTTATTTGCCAGTCGGTCGGAAATTCAGCTTCCATGATCATGGCGTGAAATTCTTCATCACCCGGCGTATAAAGCAACACAGCAAGTGAACGGTTTCCGTCCCTTCCAGCACGGCCGATTTCCTGCAAATAAGACTCAAGCTGTGCAGGTGGCTGATGATGGATGACAAATCGAATATTTCCCTTATTGACTCCCATACCAAATGCACTGGTGGCACAAATCACCTCTAATTCATCGTGAAGAAATTGTTGCTGAATTAAAATTCGATCTTCCTGCACCATCCCCCCGTGATAAAAAGCCGTTCGCTGAATGCCACTTCGCTTTAACCAATCCGCTCCCTCTTCTGCTCCACGTCGACTTGAAAAATAAACAATTCCAGGCTTTTCTAATTCTGAAACTAGCTCACACATCCGCTCAAGCTTTTCCATTCTAGAGGAGCATGGCTCGACCACCATGGCAATATTAGGACGATCGACGGAAAAAACCCACTCCTTCACCTCTTCAATATGCAAATAATGAAGGATATCTTTTCTTACTTCTGCAGTAGCAGTAGCCGTCAAAGCTAGGGTGAGCGGGTGACCAAGCTTTTCTCTTACTTGACCGAGCAAGCGATAATCTGGTCGAAAATCATGCCCCCATTGAGAAATACAATGAGCCTCATCGACAACAAACAAAGCAATGCGTATCTTCTGTAATGCTTGAATGACAGCCTGGTTCATCAGCATTTCAGGAGACAAGAAAATAAATCGATAGTGGTGTAAGCGGCTAAACACATCGTTTTTTTCAGTAAAAGTTAAGAAAGAGTTAATCGCAATCACATTCTTTTCTCCACGCATCTTTAATTGCTCTACTTGGTCTTGCATTAACGATAAAAGGGGAGAAACGATAATGACACTACCTGATAACACATAGGCAGGAAGCTGATAGCATAGTGATTTCCCTGTCCCCGTCGGCAACATCGCTAGCGTATGCTGCCCTGTCAGCAAGGAGTCAATAACCTCTCTTTGTCCCATTCGAAAATGAGAGTAACCAAATTGTTCGAATAGAATATTCTTTATATTTGCCATACCTTCACCTGCTATGCCTAGCTAAAACTAGTCGAATTTGAAAATAAGTGACCTCTGAAATTTGATCTTTAATCGGCTTTAATTTTTTATGATTCTGTTTCAAAGACACAGACAAAATTTGCTCGGCCTGTTGATCGCTCACATATGATTCCAGAGCGAAATTGGACATATTTAAAGCTAATTCAACGATATGGTCTTCTACTGTACTCATTTTCAACCTTCGCTGTTGAGCAATTTCTGTGAGCGAGTAACCTTTCTTCAATAATTCAGCCGTCTTTTTCGTTGATTGAGTAAGGTTTACCGATTCATATATATCCTTAAGAGCTTCGTATAACAACGGAAATTGTGAGGCATGCTGATAAATGTGCTCTATTAAAAAATGAAGCAAATTTAAAAACCGATACCAATATTCCGTTTCTTCCATATTAACAAGTTCAGCCGCTTGTGTAGCCGTTTTTCCTGTTTTACTTTTGCCTGACAAGCGAAGAACGAGAACAAGCGGATCTTCAAAGTTTTGACTTTTTAAACTGCGTATCAGTTCATCATATAAAGTTACAGCTAACTCCTCTTTCGACAACCTTTGCTGGGATAGAAAAGTTTTAATCCAAACATGAATTTGTTCATCCCTTGTGATCGGGTGATATTCTTTTTGTTGGTGTACAAGATGAGAAGTGACTTGAACAAGTAACGTCAGCCTTTTCCAAAACAGCAAAGAACAATCTTGCAATTTAAAGCCATGTAAATACTGAAGAATGACTAAAGTGTCACTAAAGTGAGCAAGCCATTGCTCTCCCGCTTCCGTCACTAACAGACTATTTGGGTCACCTTTAATATAGCCTTGTTTCAGCAATTGTTGGATCCATTCGTCATACATGTTTCTTTCAAGAAATGGTGCTGTTTGAAACCATGGGTCTAATTGAAACAAACGAGCATCTTGTATCGTTTGAGAAGACTTTTTCCCTTTTAACAAATGATAAATGGACGAGGCTGTTCTCTCGCCGTTTAATTGCTTAAGCATCAATAGCATAACCGCCTGGATGAACAACTTTCTCGTCTCCTTTTTGACTTTTGTCCATTTTACCACGAAATGCGTCAGATGTTCTCGAAAGAGTGTTGATAATTTATGAAAGCCCTATCATTTTGTCAAACAGAAGTTTTTATTGAAAAGTAAATACATCACATATACAATAAAATATAGAAGTTTTCTAAGGATTTAAGATTGGCTTAATCCATTGAGGATTTGATATACACTAAGGAGGTTTCACAATGCCAAAATACACAATTGTTGATAAAGACACTTGCATTGCATGCGGCGCTTGCGGAGCAGCTGCACCAGATATTTACGATTATGATGATGAAGGAATTGCGTTCGTTATTTTAGACGATAACGAAGGAACAGCAGTTGTTCCAGAAGTGCTTGAAGAAGATATGCAAGATGCATTTGAAGGCTGCCCAACAGATTCCATTAAAGTGGCTGACGCTCCATTTGATGGCGACGCCTTAAAATACGAATAAACAGTCAGAAACCCGCCAAAAGACGGGTTTCTTTTATTTTGGTCATGTTAAAAGCAAACAAAAAAAGATCTCTACTATTCGTTTAGCAGAGATCCCATCACTTTATTATTAAGCGTTTTGTGCTATTGTTTGTTTTCTCATCCACACTTGAATTCGAGAATAAATTAATAAAAAGACAACACCCATCACGATTCCTTTAATGAAATTAAAAGGTAAAATAGCGGTAACCACCAATTTCTTTGTTTCAGGTGCGCTCATAGCTGGTGCATTTAAAAAGAGCGTATAGGCCGGTAAAATGACATAATAATTTAACACACTCATCGTGATCGCCATCACCGTCGTTCCAACAATAAGGCCTGCGGTCATTCCTTTTTTAGATTCAAATTTCTTATACACATAATACACTGGAAGGATAAACGTGACCCCTGCCGTAAAATTAGCCAAATGACCTACAGGAACACCTGTTGGACTGCCTGCTACAAAAAAATTCAACACATTTTTGATTAATTCAACCGTAATCCCAGCAATCGGACCAAAGACAATAGCGGCAATCAGTGCAGGAATCTCGCTAAAGTCCACCATTAGAAAATTGGGAAATGGCGGGACTGGAAAGTTAAGTAACATTAATAAATACGATAATGTACTTAATAACCCCACAGACGTTAACACTCGAATCTTCTTGTTTCTCACAAAAATCTCTCCTTCTTCTCATCCATCCTACACAAGAAGAAAGGCTGCCAACTAAATAATCCCTCAAGCAAAAAGGCTTGAGGGAGTTTGAAGTCATACTTAAATAGACGTTCAAAACTGCACTTTTTGAACGCTGGCAGACCTTCACCTTCTCCCATCCAGACTATACTGTCGGCTTTGGATTCTCACCAAATCTGCCTTTCGGCTCGCGGGCTCAGAAGCTATACTTCTATACCGCCGGTCGGGAATCGCACCCTGCCCCGAAGATGAAATGATTTAGTTTTGTTCTTATTATTACTCTCGGAATGCGATTATGTCAAGGTTTTTAACGTTTTGATTATGATTAATTATGATGGAAAATTAGGGTTTTTGATCAATTTGGTCCCCAATTGGTACCCAATCGGTACCCAACTGGACCCCAAGTAAGTAGTATCATAATTGCTTACATAAAATCTTCAAACCTAGACACTTTTTTATAGGAAGAAACTAGTTAAACAGTAAAAGCCCCTCTTTGTTAAAAAGAAGGGCTCTTCTTATCTCGCCTTTAAAAACATATACAACAAATCTATCCTTCCACTTTAACTACACCGTTGGTAATATTAAGTAGAATAATAAAGTTAAAGGAGTAGGATAATGAAGAAACTAATTTTTGTGTTGTTAGGAGCATTATTTTTAGCAGGATGTGGTTCAGAAGATGCTTCAACATCAAAACCAGAAGAAACAAATAAAAATCAAAACGAAGAAGTTAAAGAAGAAGTTACTTTAAGCACAGCACAGGCTGGTGATAAAGTAACTAACGAATGGGGTACATATACAATAGAAAAAGTTGCTGAAACTAATTCTAGTCATGAAAGTGGGCCTATTAAATTTAATCTTAATAAAGTATTGTTAGCAACATTTGTTCCTAATGAAAGTGGCGCTTCTTTGTTTGATGAGAAGAAATTAAATGTCGCTATAACACTTGTAGAAAGCGAAAATACGTCTGAAGATACAGTAACATTTGATCCGTTTTCTGCGAAAGTGACAACCAATACAAAAGGACAATATGAAGCTCAATCAGGATTAAATGAAGGTGATTCAGAACACATAGGTAATGTAAAACAACAGTTTACAACGGCATATAACCTTAAAGATGAAGATTTATCCAAAATAACAGAATTAAACTTTGTATTTGGTAGTCCTTCCAAAGATGCAAGATCTATTGGAGAGGATACAACTGTTAAAGTATCTTTTTAAATAAATACAAGCCCTTCTCTTTAATAGAGAAGGGCTCTGCTATTTAAGCTGGATATGCTTGTAGGAATAACTGATAACCTTTGTATCTCTGACTTCCAATCTTTCTGATAAGTCTATTATGGCTTATGTACTTCTGCTTCATCATTCTTCGCAGCATGCGATCATAGTAAGGCATAGTTGTCTTCAATTTATCAATAATCTCTAAAGCTTCTTTTAATGTTAAATCGTAATAAACGTCAAACATCTCTTGATTGTCATAATCCCACAGCTCAATGATAAACACGCTATCCCCTCCCATTCCCAACTATTATCACATCTATTTGTAAATTTAATCCTTATTAATGGTAAATAATATGTAAAAAATTAAAAAAACAAAAATAAGCCCCCATCCTATTAAGGACAGGGGATCTACTGTTACTTATTAACTTTGCTTGCTCGGTACATCATTTCCCAGACTTCTTCTCGTGTTACAGGGCGTTGTGGGTATGTGCCGTCTGAAATACCGTTCTCCTTCACCCATTTCTGTGCTTCCCGAAAACGTGGTGATGCAGCTGCGTCTTTTTTATATTCCACTTTATTTTCCTCCTCTTTTTTAGGATTGTTTGCTGGCTTAACAGGTGGCTTATTCGGCATACCCAGAGCATTGCATATTCCATCCGCTATCGCTTGACAGAAGTCAGCAAAGAATGCTTTGTTCTTTAACATGTCCATGTCCTGTTTATTATCGATAAATAAGCACTCCAGGAGACACGCCGACATTTTAGTGCCCTTTAGCACTCTAATGTCTGGGCGAATCTTAATCCCTCGATCTGTAAGGCCATACTTCTTAATAATTTTGCTTACTGCTACATGGACTGCTTTGTTCTTCACATCCTCTTTATACACGCATGTCTCATAACCACGCTTGGTTGTATCGAACGCATTAAGATGAATCGATACAAATAGATCCGCTCCTGCATTGTTTGCTACAGCGCAGCGGGCATTAAGATCTTCTGACTTCTTAGTACGTAGACCACTGTCTCCCTTACGTGTGAGGATAACTTTAATATTAGATGGTAGTCGCTTGATAACTTCCTCCCCGATCTGGCGAGCCATTTTATACTCTTGTAACCCTTGTCCAACCGCTCCCACGTCTGGTGGGTATCCATGTCCGAAATCTATTACTACTGTAGGCATTTAAACCACATCCTTATCGTTATTTTTTTCTTCATTATGATCTTCTTTTAGCTGAGCAAAAGCATTGCTGATTTGCGTTGGTACCTTTACACCCATATGGCCAAGGTTTTCAATAAAGCTGATTCCTTCCATACCAATTAAGAAAAGAATCATCGCATTCCGCATAAAATGCCCACCGCTTCCAGCTACAATGTCTAACTGGTTAGCGACAATGACCGCAAGTAACATCGCAGCCTTTTTCATCAATCCCTTAAATGCTTTTTTTGACTCTACATTCTTCTTAAAGAAAAAAGCTGCTGTCAGCCCACTAATGTAATCAGCAGACATGAGGACGATCAAAGCTATAACAAGCTGATCTATACCTCCAAATAAATAAGCAGCACTCATAAAAGCGCCGCCTGTTACTGTGTTATATAAAGTATCTGTATTATGTTGCACCTACTCACTCCTTAATCATAATAAAAAGACGAGCCGCAGCCCGTCTATGCATAAAAAATAACGCCTACTATTCAGCAGCGTTTTAGTAATTTATCTTGTAATCTCCGCTTTGGTAAATAGTCACCGTCAACTGGTCATTATTCGGGTACTCATAATCATAGTCTGTGCCATGTACCGCCTTCTTCCATGTGCCCTTCATATCCATTTGACTAATTAGATCATTCACTGCTACAATGTCCGTCACCTCCTCCATGGAAAGATGATAGGCGAATCTAACAGTATTGCTTGCGCCACGTAAATCTACCCAGTCAGCGGATGTAAGAGCGTTTAGGGTCGCTGGCGCCATTCCTTCTGTTTTCATATTAACTAGATCAAGTTGAACCCACGCACCATCTAATCGAGTGTACCAGGTTGTGCCGCTATCAAACGACACGGCTGTTTTTACGGCTCCCTGTCCTGCTTGTGTCGCATTTAGTGTAAATGAATCGATGTTTTCGACTGAACGAATATCGATATCTTTTGTTGGCAAAACGAGCTGGTCTTGAGGAATAGCAGTCACATTTAAGTTTCTTTGTGCACTTTCTTCGTCGATCCAACACAATAACTCTGGGTTTTCTGATGCTAACTGCCGCAAGGATTCATTAGTAATGATAGATAAATCTGTCATACCATAAAAATCAAACATGCTTTTTGTGACAGGAGAAGTTCCCGCAACTGTCCATCCTGCTTTTTGCCCTTCTTGCAATATTTCATAGATTTTCATTATCTTTACACAAGCTGCATTTGGATAAATAACCATGTTGTAACCATTTAAAAAATTTATTCGATAATAACGATAAGATGATGAATTATCAAAAGAATAAGGAATCACATTGATATTATCTGGATGACTATTTCTAGTAAGTTCTTCATAAGTAACGTCATCATTTGAACCATATAAGATCCAATCTTTAATACTGAATCCATTAACAGAACCGCTTCCTATATTGATTGTAGATAATTCTATTTTTCCTATTTTTTTAGGAATACCTAAGTCTATTTTCAACCAATGTCCTTCTGGCGGTCTAGTAGTATTAGCTAGCCACCATGATCCTGGCAGTGTATCATCATCAAAAACTTTCCAAGGGGCATTATTTCCATAATAAGCATTTGCACTTACGACATATGGAATAGGTGTATCGGGACCAGTCATTATAGGAGTTATATTTTTAAAACTAGGAGCTATAGATTTATTATACTTTTTAATCTCATTGCCATCTTGGAAAAGATATCTATCCATAGACTCTACACTTGGGAACCCTTGCGGAGAAGCATACTTAAAGAGAGTGATTCCAAAATTGAAAGTTGTTTTAGAATCCTCATTCATATATATTTTTATTTGCGGAATTGTGTCTTGCGTATAAGTAGATTCCTTATTTAGAACACCATTCTTATAAGCTTTGATAGCTTTTATAGAATGGTCTACTTCAAATCCAAAAGTTCCTACATCTCTACTACCTGAATACATTGGATATAAAACATCAAAACCTATGGATTTATATCCGCCAGTATCAAATGTAATTTCAAAATAAAATTTTTCCTTTAAGAAAGGGTTATTGGTCGTAATCATTGCTCTTGCTTGTTTTGTTGCAACTAAATTATTCTCTGATAATAGTGCAGTTCCTTCTGTGATTTTTAACTCATAAGCCATTTTTTACACCCCTACTTTCTCGATGCACTTAAAAGAAATTGTATCAATCGTTTTTCTTAGTAAAGTTCCTTCTTCCACCCAAGTTTCATCCTTTACCACACCAGAAGAATAATCGGTCTTTAATTTCAAGGCTCCATCAAACAATATATAGTCACTTGACTCAAAGTCGCTACCATCTGAATTGTCAAAGCCAACCTCTGTTTTAACAACATCTTGCGCGCCAGCAGTTAGCCTTAGTACCTCGACGGGGGCACGTAAAAAGTTGGTAGTGTAAGTGATCACGATGTCGTAGGTTCTTGGGGTAGTTGGTGATGCAATAACACCAAGCTTTGTTACTTGCTGATAATCTTGCATTCCACCGCTGCCAGATCCACTGCCAATCATCACATATTCTGCCCCATTAAAATAATAGATTGTAGGCTTCCGACCATTTAGTTCATCATTTTCTACGACATACAGTACATTGATTTGTCCTATTGGTGGCAACAAATAGCGACTATCAACAAATTCAACTTGGTTGATACCTGGTAAGTTCAGATAAAGATTGGCTTTAGTCATCTTTCCACCGCCTAATCATGCTCGATTTCAATAGAAAAAAATATTTCTTGTTGATCTGTTTGTCCACCCTGTTCAATCTTTACCCAAAATGGTACCGATGTTTGCCCCTGCAACTCCTGTATTGATAATATGTCGCTGTAAATACCAGAAACTCCGGATTCATCTGCCGCTATATCCGCCCATTCATAACCAAATTCACTTAGGTATTGTTTCACCTGAATTTGTACATTTGTCACTACAAAAGAAGTAGGATTATATAGTTCAAGCTTTTCTTCTAATATTCCACTACCTATGTTTCCGATATCATTCGGATCAACTTCAGAAAGAGGCACACCGTCCTTCCTTAATTCAAGAAAAGAGCCATAATAATAGATGTCACCACCAACAAACTCTGTGGTCTTTTCACCAATTAAATGATTAAATTCATCGAATATACGAAGTATACCGCCGGTTATTAAATGAGGGAGTGTAAATTCAACAATTCCTGCGTTTCCCACTGTTGCTACGAAAATATTCGACTCCAACTGCAATTCAACTCTATAACCGGTATATAAGTTTCTGATCTTCAACTTATCGTTTTTGGTTGCAATAAAGCGATCCACTAATAAGGGAACAAAGCCGCTACCATTACCCTGTTTTACAATAAAACCAATTTTTGAAAAAGGATATGAAGCAGCATCAATAAACTCAAAAGATTCATTACGCTTCATGTATAAGTCAAAAGCATTTTCATTTTTTATGATTTTAATATTTTCAAGATTTGCTAAGTTAGCATCTTCACTTTCTAACAATTCCGCTGTTTCGATTGAAGAATTAAATAGTAATAAACCTGCATGATCATTAATGACTGTAGGTGTATAGTTAACTACTGCTTCAAAGGCTCCTGCCTCATCTGGTATGTCACGTAAAATAGACACATCCCGTAAAAAAGAATGTGTTAGCTTTAGAGAACCATTTTCTATTGTTGTGTTAGCTGGATCAGTGCTATTCCATTCAGGACCAAGCGAATAAAATTGTTCATCGAATATGAGCCCGCTCGAATACCTATATACACGCATATTTCCCCTCCTATCGGGTTTTCTTGTTAAACCATTTTGAATACCAATTTGCTCGAGCTGGAATAAGCCAGACCTTCTTTTTGCTCTTTATGTCTTCAATTTCATTGCTGTTATCCAAATCTATTAAATCTGTAGGTATATCGCTAAGCCATTCCGTTTCGGTCAGCTTAATCGCTTCTGTTTCAAAAAGAGATTCTACGCTCATGGCGTGATCTGTAATAACGGTTGTCTCAAATATAGGATTGGTTGAAAGGTTATCTGTCTCTTCAACCGAAATAGAGACAACCGTACTCACTTCAAAATCATCCAGTAATGTAATAGTTGTGCTGAATTCAGTTTCGTTATACATCAAGTCTGAATGTTGTATAGCCACATCAATAACCTTATAAACAAAGGTACTTTCTGTTTCTATGTTTTCGGCCACTATCAAGCTATCAGATGATAATTGATTAGGGTTTATGAGATCAGCTATTGTAAATGATCCAGACTCGATTTCATCAATTCTGATTTGCTCTACATTGATTTCATTGATAGACAGCAATTGGTTAAAGTGGAATGATTCTGTATCTAAGGATTTTTCAACATCTACAAGTGAATCGTCCACAATGTTATCTATTGAAACTACTTTATCGGAGCCATCTAAATCAAATTCTTGCACGATACTAGTTTCATATCGAAATAATTCAGGTTGTGACGCATCAAATTTCACTTCATCGGCAGCAATGGCATATTGCTGATTTCCATCCAACTCATTTAAGCCTGCTTTAATTTCTTTTTTGTTTTCAGTAAAAGTTTCATTCATCAATACATCCGCATCAAAGGAAGTTGCTGTGTCGCTAAAGATATCCTGTTTATTCATGACAGTTTCATTAATAAAGTCGTTTTGACTTTCATTGATGTTGATTGTCGCTGCATTTTCGAACGTTTCCGTTATCGATTCATCTGAAAACGTTATAATTGTCTCGTTTTCTGTTTCATTTAGCGTAGGATCTGTATTGGTAAGCATAGAAACCATTCCTATGTTTAATGCCAACATCATATCAGGTCCCTGATCCACAACATCAACCAATGAATTCGTTGCCGCTATATCGTTTTGCAGCAAGCTCGCATCAATAAGAGCTCTTTGTGAAGTGATTTCATCAGCATCCATTTGACTTATATTAACTTCCGGAACAATAAGATTCGATTCATCACCCTTTATTTTTTTTACCCCAAAAGTAATTATTTTCGAGTTAGAAGAATTTTCTCTTTTTAGATCACTAATAACAATATCGATAGAATCGTTTAATTCGCTGCTCAGTAAGTCGAGCACGTTTATTTCTCTTGATGTATTACTGTGTTCAATACATTGAATACCTTGAGTAGTCAATGTGACCACTGAGTTTGAAGCATCCAGATTCATTTCATCCACTTCTGTTGCGTATAAGCTAAGAGCATCTTCTTCGATTAAATCTGTCACTAAAAATTTATCGGTAAACCACATCAAAGTTATGTTTTTTTCTTCTGACTCAATCACACTTTCTTTGTTTAATGTGGACTCACTAAAGGCTGATGAATGATATATAAAGTAATTTCCCACATTCGTATCTTCCTGGACATTTTCTGCATAATAAATAGGTCGAATACGATCGAAAGAGCTAACTTCTAACATATCTGTTGGCCTAGCTTCAATTTTTGAAGCGAACGGATCATCTTTTATTATATGGCCATTATATGCACCCATACGATTGAATACTTCATCTTCAAGAGGTTCGACAGTATGAATAGAGTTTTCTCTGAAAACAGAATGATCTTTACCAAGTAATTTCACATCATTTACAGAGTCATTTTTGTGTATATCATGCTCCTTCATAACAACAGATAGACTCTTTGCCAAAGTGCTACCTAACGACCGGACATGCTCTGAAGATATGTTTTTCACACCATGCAAAGCGGAGTCTTCTATCCAGTAGCCTTCTATAATTATTTCTTCCGTTAAATGATACAGTGTTACGTCTACTGCTGGAAGAGTTACAGCAGTAGATTGATTTGTCTCATAAGGTAAAATAACTGCATCGATAATTTCAACTAATGAAACTTTAAATGGATACTCAATTTTTCGTTGAATAGAGCGGTTAGCAGAAAGCGTATAATACTTTTTTTGTTTGTGTTGAAGACTAACTTTAAAAGAATATATACGCTTCATGCCAACCCCTCATTTCAAATCATAAATTTTCTTTATAAATACCCCACCCAATCGGTGCATAAGGCGAAGCTTCTTCTCTTCGCATCGGTGTCTGCGGTGTCATTGCCAAATTAAATTGATATAGCTCATTTACTGTGTAAGAAGCTGTGATCTCCACTCCATCTGCCGGAGCTGTCGCAAATTCAACTGCTTTGTAATCTGCATCATAGGTGAACCCTGCCTGCTCATTGCAGTCAAAATAAATGAGCGGCTGTGCTTCCTGACATCGATGATAAAGGTGAAACACTCTCGTCTGGCCATCTCCCATGCCGATCACTTCATGTACAACCGTTTTTTCAACTTCCAGCTCAGCATCCTGTTCCAGCCCTTTTGGATGTACCGCATAAATACCGTCCAGCACACCAACCTCTTTATCAAATGGATGTTTTATATACATGAAAGAATGATGATATTTATCTGTATAAACAGACGGTCCATCACCAGTTTCAGGCTTATCGATTTCTTTAGCATGAGTAATGAACGCCAAATAATGTCGTTGATAATAAGAACCGCCAATCGTTTGATGCAGAGAAACAAACTCATTTCCATTGGTCGTATTTGGACCATAATCAATGAGTGTATCCCCAAGCTTTTTATCCTTTTGCCATTGTCCTGTGACAGCACTTTTCGCTCCACCGATCAGCACTGTATTCTGCCGTGGCTTGTTTCCGCTGTTATTTACACGACCGAGATAAAATGGCACATAATATACATCATCTGGGTTAGATGCGGCATCGACACGGAAAAACAAAGCAAGCCGATCTTTATTAATAGACCCCCAAACTTGCAATAGTGAGTCACGTCCAAATGATGAATTAAAATTATCCCCGTTAGTAAAAGTCATGACCGTTGGAATAGACGGTCGTAAGAAGGTAGCTGCCGCAAATGCTAAGCTCCCCATTCCATCCGCTTCGTTAACAACGCCTGATGCCGAAACAATTAAATCACCATAATCATGCCCCTCAATAGGTTTGCGAGAATACGTATAATCAGCAGTAATAGCTTGTCCATTTGCTGGCGCTGAATAAAATGTAACGGTACCTGTTGAGTTATCGACTACATAAGACAGGTCTTCTACTTCTACACCGTCCAAATAGACAGTTACTGAACCCGGCTTGATCTCTGTTTGCCCAATATCAAAAACAGGCGTGCTGTCATCACCAACACCGACCGACACGTCGATTTCGTGCATGTCAAAAGAAACTGAATCAAACAAAAAGACGCCGAATGCATTGATTGGTTCAAATGCTTTCGACGACAAATGATAAGATGCTTTAATTAAACCGCTTGGAGCTGTATTAAATGTAATAGTGCGACCCTTCGCATCAATCATATAATCAACATTTGCGATCGGTATACCGTTGACTGTTACTGCTTCAGTGCCCGGCAACATATATTCAGCGGGAAAATCAAAAACTGTTTGCGTTCCATTTCCAACACCAATGACAGCAAGGTTTGATGTCTCTGGAACAAATCGTTCGTCTGGAAACGTCGGTTTATCTAAATCATAAGTATGAATCAAACCGAATTTACGCTGTACCTTATCAGATCCTTCTGCTTCAAATAAGCGTACCTCCGCATATTTCTTCCCGCTCTTTGCGCGATATTTCGCAAACTCCTGCCAACCAGCACTTTCAATAATACTCGTGATCGTATTAGGAAAGCACTGAAGCATCATTTTCTCATCAACCCATCGTGTTGTCATACATTATTCCTCCTTCTCGAAAATACCAATTGCCATCGGTCTATAAGCGACAGCTGGTCGCTTCGTTACAGGTGACACAGCATCCACCACAAAATATTTATAAAACTCGAATATATTCGGGCATGCTGCCTTTTTTACTTTTAAGCGGATATTATTTCTCGGCCCGACCGATTCAGCTAAAATTAAATGCTTCAAATAGCCTCGTTGCCGCTCCTCTGGATGAATAACCATCGCTCGACTAACAGTCGCCTTTCCACTGTATGAGCTTGTAGGTGGATAATTATATTCATCGTTCCCAGCGTTCTTCCATGCAGAAGGGAATTGACGACCTGAATTATCTTGTCGGTCAGGTGGCATTTTCTCTGGTCCTGTATGTGATGATAAGGAATACGCTTGATAATAAGCTCCTTGGGCAGATCGTTTCACAATAATGTTATCGATACCATTCCCCGGGTTTTGTGGATATTTCTTTTTTATCGGCATTAAGATTGACGTTTCATCGATGAACGGAGTTATAGCATCATATTTATATTTTCCATCTGGTACGGCACTGCCTGCAAAAAGGGACGCGTGTTCCTTGTCAGCAGGATTCAAAGGAACCAATGACCCAAAATAAACAGGGATTAATGGCACCTGATTTTCATCAAAGGCCGCTGTGCTATCTGCTCTAATTAACAAAGCAAGCGTTTCCTCGTTTATAAAGCCTTCTACCTTGATTTTTGAGTCTGGCCACCAATTTGTTAACCACCCATTATCCTCTGTACCAATATTTCGAGTAGATACTGGGACCATGGGTGACTGCATAATTAAGTGTTGTGCGTTCGAAGGTAAATATTCATAACTGGTGTTATTCTCAATTTTTCTTGGTACGTAATGAAGCAACTCAATATCTAATGCATCACGAACATCAGCGTTGGTTGATGGGTAAACTACTTGTAAATCTTCAGCAATAGTAGGTGCATCTTTCAACATATAAAAGTAAACTTTTGATGTATCCACAGCATTTTCATCCCATTTTGAAAACATCCATTCGTGCAATTGTTTTCGTAATAAAGGATCATTTGTAAAACCTTCTTGATTAGGGTACTCACCTGTTTTTAATTCTGACGGAAGATCGCCCCATTTTAGTACAGGTGCGCATATACGCGTGATAGCAAAAATATCATTTCTACTATTCTTAATCAGTGCATGATCAGCGATCTTTAACCTTAAATTTCGTTTATCCGGATCCTGCGTATAGCCTGTTCCGTAAAAAACATCTGTGAATGCAAATGTTACTTTTCTAAAACGTTTAACCAATGTCCATCCATTTGAAACAGCTAAATCCACAAAATCTGCTTGTAATGTTTCTTCTGTAAACATCGTTTTAACATATGGCATACCCTCACTCCTAGTCTGTTAAAAATTGATAGTTTACCCACACGCTTTTTGCACGTGCGGATTCGTTTTTATATCGTAATTCGATTTTGTCCCCATGCATTAACTGATGTGCAACCATTAAAAAAAGCCCCTCTGGGAGCTCCTTAGTGTAGACAGATTCAACAATTAATCTACCGTTAATCGCTAAATCCCAATTATCCGTATCATCGTAACGAGAACATGCAATGGCGATGCTAATTAATTCCGATTCACGGTCTACTGTGTGAACATGGATAGCTGCCGGTGCTCCTGCTGTCACTTCAACACGAATCCCTTTAATAAAAGGCTGTGTTTTTGTTGGAAAAAAAGGGGCATCCAGTCGGCCACCACCTAAATAATTAATTTGAAAACCTTGCGACATCATGCCACCCCTTTACAAATCGTCGTCTATTTCTTCTCCTATATCTGGAAAATCGTTTCCAGCGTATATTAAGTCGTAGTTATACCGTGTTAACATCGTGAAATTTGGCGTCCATTCAAGTGACCACTTTTCTATTTTCCCGGTCTGTCGGTTAATGACAATAAAATGGTGTAAGATTCCCTTATTATTGTAATAAAGTTCATAGGTATAAACTTCATCACCCTCAACCGCAACCAAGAAGTTTCCTTGTCTTATTAATTGGCCGCCTTCTTTTACATTGTCTTGCTTGATAACATTAATATCTCCACCGATACCAGCACCACCGATAATCCTACGTCTTTGCCGCTTGAGCATGTACAATACAGGATCATATAGATTTCTTACAATTACACCAGCCATTTACGTCACTCCTTCAATTACCCACGTAGAACGCGGCCGCACTTTATAAAAACCTGTTGGTTCATCTACCTCAGTACGAGGGTAATTAATTGTTTGCACCATTGTTGTCACTCCCGTTGAGTCTGTAAAGCGCAAGTTAGCTGATAATCCATCTTTAGGACCTGCGGAGACCCCTTCGGTAATAATGACGTTTGACCCTACTTTTAAGTTAGCTGGCACGTTTACACTTTCGCCTAGTTTAATGTCCTTGGATCGTTGACCATTAATGATTAATGCTACTCGATCACCGGCTGATCCGCTTACAGTAAAATATCCCGCTCCAGCTTTCCTTGTGATCATAGGAAGATCTGATGGTGGTGGCGGCATCTTTTGTGGTGCAAATCCGATGTTCGATGACGCTTCAAGTATTTGGAAGAATCCAGACGTTGAAAAACTCGTTCGGATACCCCTCAGATGATAAGTTTGTGTGGTCGTAGAAATTTTTTCGCGAATGCCGACAATATCCCATAGCTCGATCGCTGGGTTGGCTGGAATAGCGATGGATAAGCGGCGCCATTTATATAACATTTGAGTGATATAAGCTCTTGCTGCTAAATGCCGTTTAGCTGGTGAATTCGCCCAAGGAACATCCAATTCTACTTCTCTTCGTTGACCCAATAGTATATCTTGCTCAATATATGAAGATGTAAAAGCACTCTTTGCTTCTCCGCACGTAACTAGAATTCGTCCATATAATTCTGTGTCATCCATTTCATATTCCAATTCTTTTATATGCAAATAATCATCCACAATAAAGTCAGCTGGATCGGAACGAGAATACTTTGGTAACTGTTGAAATTTTATTACACCATGTGAGTTTTCAGTTAGCGTATGAAATAAGCTGTTGACTACTTCTCTCACCACTTCATCAAATGCCTGTCCGCGCTTGCCTAGTTTTACACCTGTTTCGTAAAGTGTATTGGTTCCTGGTACATTGACAGGCGATCCTGTCACTTCTAATCCAGCTGTTTCAAGCAACGCTTTCACCGCATGATAAATATTGATGTTCGTTCTTTCTATAAAATATTCTCTACCTTTCGGCGGAAAAATTGTATTGGTTATGGCTCTTTTATATTTCGAACGACCCGTAATAGTGATCGTCTGTTCTTGAGCATTTATGCGAACATTATCAATGTAACCAGTAAGCATTTTCCTTATGTCATCGCCATACCCTAAGTGTATTTGTAATTCTGTGTTGGGGTAAAGTTGACGGAACCAAGCACTATCACCTACACCTCTCCAAACAAACCCTATCGGTCTTTTTCCCTTTGAATAATCAGGAGAAAAGAGACCATCCTTGTTTTCTAGCACAATAGTAAAGGTCTTTGCAGGAGACTCTGTCGTTTCGTCAATATCGATTGATAAAACATTAGGTAACCTTGCCCATTCAATATCAAAGTGACTATGCTCAGGTTTGGTCTTTCCCCAAAAACGATTTCTGACCATTACATATTGAGTAGGTCGCCTGCTTTCTCCAATTTGAAATTGATTTGTAATGGACTGAAAAAGATCGTCATTGATTACTCTCATTTTCCGTTCACTCCAACGCCAGCTCGTTCAGCACTATGAAGACAACATTTAACAATGTATAGCGGCCCTTTTCGCTGTGGATCTGTATCTTGTGGCATAAGTACCCCACCAAAAACGCCTGCGCTGTATTTTAATATCGTGAAGTTATCAATGTCGGCTATAAATGTATTGAAATCAGCAGTGTTGGTTAACACCACTTCAAAATCAATAATCGAACCAGACGGCCCAGTTCGTTGATATCGAGTGTATCCATCAAGAATCTTAAAGTTTTGGATTTCTTGTAGCGGTTTTGGTGGTGTAATACTTCCAATGCCACCGATGTAAGATTGTTCATGAAACACTGTACAAACAGTATGCTTAATATAAACTGTATCACCCGGTTTATATTTGTCATTAGTTTTAAAGGTAATAATACTTTCGCCTTCATCAACAAAAATATAGTGCCTTGTCCAAGTATAAGAAGCTCGCGCTGAAAAACGCTCAACGCCGTTGACTTCAACGATAAAATGTCCCATTCCGATCTCAGTCGTTTCCGTAAAAGCAACATTAGTAAGAAAATCAAAAGCGACCCAACCGGGCCGCTCGAAAGTTTGATTAATAGTATAAGATTGATTAGGGCCTGATCCAACTAAGACTGAGCCGCTTTGTGTATAAAAGTTAGTACCACGTCTGTATAGTTTCGCCATTCCATCACCTACTCCATTTGCGTTGCTTTAGTAAAGAAAATATCTGTGGCTATATTCTGTAGTTGTTGTTTTAAATTCTCCAACTCTTGCATTGTCGGCAAGTTTTGTACTTGTAAGATTAATTGCTCAATCCACAGTCCGCTCTCACCAGATTGTTGATACCCGCCACCAGGTTGGAAATAATTCGGATCAAAACTAGAGTCTATAGGAATATTGCTGGCGATCATACTTGCAAAGTCCATATCTGGCTCGTGAATATTCCACTTCATGTCTGTTTCCATAGCTGAAATGTCCGTTAAATTCTCCATAGCCTCTTCAACGAGTGGTTGACCATCCTCAATACCAAGAGCTTGCCCTTCTGGAACATGATAAGCTAAAGCTCTCATCACACGAGACGGCGAATGGATACCAAATTTCTTTTTGAACCATGCTATCGCATCATCAACAAGATTTCCCATAGCGTCCATAACCCACTTTGCTCCGCTGCTAATCCCTTTAGCTATCCCCCTTGCGACATCTACTCCTAAATTTGATGCTTTCTTAACAAATTTAGTAGCAGCCTTTAAAGCGGCATTGAAAGCAGAAACAACGGTAGACATAATTGCTTCAGCTAACTTTTTAGCTCCTGCAATAACAGCATTAAAAGCTGATATCACTCCTGATTTAAGGCGATTCACGATACTAATCACTGCATTTTTCATTGCTGTAAACGCTTGTACCACTGTGTTTTTTATGCGGATAGCGATATTTTTCAGAAAGTTATAGATAGATATCCAGATCATTTTAAGCCAATTCCATAACGCTGTTACGATATTGACTATCGCATTTTTCAACGCCAAAAAAGCAGACCGGACAGCGGCGTATATCCTCCGAGCGGTTACTGCTAAAAAGTTATATATGGATGACCAAATCATTCTTAAAAAAGAAGAAATAGCTTGCGTTGTAGTTACTACAACACTTTTGATAGCTGTAAAAATTGCACGAAATACGCCGAGTAATCTGTTTAGTAACGCTGAAAAGAACGAAACAATACCATTCCAAGCCATCTTTATTCCATTTGCCGTTGCCGACATAATATTTACTGCAGAAGATTTTATTTTATTAAAGATCCCGATTACAAATGACACTAAGGCGCTTAAAATACTCTTTGCAGTAGCAACAATGGAATTCCAAGTATTTGATAAAAAACTGACTATCGATCCGAAAATATTGCGTGTAGCTGAACTGATTTTATTCCAGTTTTGTACAATTAGATAAACTAACCCTACAACAGCAGCAATAATAGCGGCAATTGCTAAAGTCCATGGATTAAGTAGTAATGGTAACAAGGTACGACCGAATGACATAATAACAGACTTAAGAACGTTAAATATTTTCGGAATTCCAGCTAAAACTCCTCCTAACCCTTTAAATCCAGAGGTTACTCTTGCGATAGCTCCACTCATTCCGTTAAAAAGCCCTATCAGTCTACCAATTCCCCCGCTCAACATTCCTACTGCACCAGAAATACCGCTAAATAATGCCATTAATGACCCAAGAAACATCATTACTGGTCCTAGAGCAACAGCTAACAATCCAAAGATAGCAATTGCTTTTTGAACAGGACCAGGTAAAGCCTGAAAAAAGGACGTAGCTTTCTCAAGTGCTGATACAAGAATCGGTAATATGTCCTCTGCAATACTAAGTAGTGCTATTCCAAACGGTTCTAATGATGATTGAGCGGTACGCAAAAAAGAGGCTAACCGTGTACCAAAATTGTCATTGACTGCTTCACCTGCTTTTTCGGCAGCACCAGCAACTTCTCCTAGTGCATCTTTTGTTGGATCTAAGGCAAGTAAAGCTGAACTTTTAACATCTTCCCACTTCGTTCCAAAGAGAGCGACCCCTGCTTGATTCTTTTTTAATTCGTCATCAATCCCTGAAAGTGCGGTAATCGTAGCAAAAAAAGCGTCATTCGCTTTATCGCCACCTGCCGCAATGTCGGACATCATTTTTTGTCCGTCCATACCAATCATTTCATAACCTTCAGCAACACGTGTACCCGATTGCTCTGCTTCGATCGTAAACTCCTTTAAACTATCTGCTAGAACATCTGTATTTCGGGCACCAGCGTCTAAACCTTGAATTAAGAGGTTCATAGCTTCTTGAGATGACATACCTAATGCGGCAAATTGAGGTGAATATTCTTGGAAGGTGTCTAGCAAGTCATCTCCTTGTGATCCAGCCTTTTGTAAACCGACTGTCAACACATCCATGACATGTGTACCTTCCTCGCCGAAGTTTGTCATAGCAATACCTGCAGCACGAGTAGACTCTTCTACCCCAACACCGAAAATCTTTTCGAGGTTCATAGCGGCGGCCGTGACTTGCTCAAGTTCTTGCCCGTTAAGGCCTTGCATGTTTTGTGTAACCATCGCAATGTTTTTTGCAGCATCCGTCATCGTTTCGCCAAAGCCTTGTTTCCATAGGTTTTTTGCTGTTTCAGTTAAAGCCTCGGCTTCTTCTTTTGTTTTGCCTGTCTGTGCTTGTATTTGCCCCATTGCAGCTTCTGTATTGTTAGCGGCCATCATAGCAGCTGCCCCCATACCAGCAAGCGGCGCTGTAGCAGTTGCGGCGCTCTCTCCTAATTGACCGATAGATTCGCCTGCTTCTCCAAGAGTTCGTTGGATATCCGCCGCTTTTTGCTCTACTTTTTCAAGTGCCGATACAACTCTGTTAGCAGCTGATTCTGCACCGCTAGCATCAACATCGATTTTGACATCTACATTCTTAGCAGCAGCCTCAACCTTCTTTATCTGAGCAATTACGCCATTCAGTTCGGCTTCCGCATTGCCAACATCCAAACCAAGCTGCATATCGCGTTCAATTTGTTCGGCTAAGTCTTTTGCTTGCTGTTCGAGCTTTTTAGTTTCTTTTAAAGCTCTTTGCACATCAATATCAATGACTTTGCCGTCAAGCGCCTTTAATTCTGTTTCTGTTTCAGCGGCAGCCTTTTCGATTTTTTCTAGCTCTTTAAGAACACCTTTAGCGTCCATATCTACAGAAAGATCGATGTCCTTTAGTTCGTCTGAAAGCTTATCAAAAGCACGCTCCATTTTTGTGGCAGCTTCTTGTCCAGCTTTTTCAACCTTGTCAAATTCTTTCATGACACTATCTGTATCGACACCGATCTTCCCGAAGAGATCAAACAATTCTTGCATTAACTCTCACCACCCTTCAACATGCCAAGAATACTTTTAGCCTTCGACAGAGCCTCTTCTTTTGTCACGTGTTGTGGTTCCTCGCCTAAGTTCAGCATATTCAAGAACTCAGTGAAGTCCTTTCCGTTTTCTCCAGCTCGAAGGCGATAAGAAATCCATGCGTTGAATGCTTGTTCCTTGTAACGGTCTTTCTGTTCCTCATATCGATATTGTGTAATATCTTTAAACAACTGCATGACACGTGCGAGCGGTAACTGATAAAGCACATAATCATCTGTCCAACCGTAACGTGCTTGTATGCGGTCAATTGCCCGTCTTAACACTTCTTCACTTAGCTGTTGCTGTTTGTCACCTGCGCCATCATTGGAGCTTGTGTGTCCACTCCCGCGGTCTGCGGCATCACTTTGATTAGACCCGCGACCGCTTTGGTAAAAGTTTTTAAATCAGGGTGCTCAATTACAGCTTTAATAATTTCGACAAGGGCAACTGGCGGCATAGCTTCCACTTCTTCTGTTTTTACTCCTAATACCTTAGCAAAGAACGAAAATAACTCAGCTTGTGCATCTTGAAGGTTTAAAAACAATGCAAGAGCCGCTCCAATCATCGCTTCATTGCCACCGTTACCTTTGCTATTGTTAAAAGATGTGAAAGCACTAACAGCACGAGCTAACCCCACCTTTTTAATCACTCCCAAGAATGTAAAGGCGTCCACTGTTGTTAACCGGTTCATTTCGTATTTCTTTCCGTCAATCTCGATTTCTGGCATTTTTGCAATAATAGATTCCATTAGTATTCCCCCTTAGATTAAATAAATAGAAGGAGCCTGTTGGCTCCTTGTGATTATGGGTTGATAATGTAACTGAACTGTGCGACCGCTGATGTATCCGAACCAACGACAGCAATGGCTTTGATCGTTGTTGTCGCCGATACAGAAATAGCACCAGTGTATTCCGTTCCCGTACTAGGAGTCGGGATTGATCCGTCAACTGTGTAATAAATTTTAGATCCTGCCACCGCTGTCAAAGTAACTGATTGTGCACCCGTATACGTACCAGGTGCAGGAGATGCAACAGGCTCTGAGACAGGAGAACCACCTTTAGGATAAAGAATGTAGAACGGTATTTTGGTCGGCTCTTCTTCAGAATAACGTGATTCAAATTCAGCAGATAAAACCACATCTTCTTTTCCGTCACCCATCGGAAGGTTAAAAGCGTCTACCGTTCTTGCATTTTCTAAAACAACGATAACTGGGATTGATTTCCCTGTAATTTCTCCTACTAACGCTAAGTCATTAGATACAGTTGGCGCAATTTGACCATCATGACGAATAATGTCGTATTCATCGTTATGGGTAGCAATCTCGAAGTTAGGAAGCTTAAGCATAAGGTTCTCTTTCGTAATTTCAAGTAGATTTGTCTTGATACGAGCATTAGCAGCAGTTAACCACTCCATACCTTGTACAGCACCTAGTGCACCGTCTACTTCAACGGTATGATATTCAAGCTCCATCTCTACTTCATTTCCACCTTTTGTCGCTCCTAACAGTTCTCCGAATGTTGTTATATCGTTATGATCAAAGTTTGCTAGATCGAAATTTTTAAATAAAGCCCCGGGTCCGATCATCAAATTTTTAGATGACCCTTTACGTAAACCAGAGCGGTATTTGTATGACATATGGATTCCTCCTTTAAATTAAATCTTCACGTCCGTAATAAAAGATTATTTTCACATTCCGCCCCGACACCGATGGATCGCCGCTCGGAATTGGATATTGGCCATTATTAAAAGCAGCTATCGCATAGGGCATTAACTTTCGCCTGTGCAACAGCTGCTCGATTCGTTTCGCTATTCGTTTTACACCAGTAGGATCATTCTCAGCAAATACATCGAAACTGAGTGATAAGCGGTTTCTATGATCGCCATCAGGGTTATCGCCTTCATCACGAATAACGATATAAGGCATCGGGGTTCCCTGTGGAGATAAATCTTGTGTGATAGAGGGATACTTAATACCAGTCATCTCATCTTCAATCTCAGATACCCAGTTACGAATAGTCGGATCGTTTTCTAAAATCGATTGAATGTGATCAACAACGCTCATATTATCCCCCTCTCATGATTTCTTTGATCGTATTCCGCTCTTTTTCGTATGTGACGTAGAAATAGGGACGTGGCTGCATGCTGTACACTCGACCTAAACTGTCCTTACCAGTAAAGCCTAATTCCAATCGATTAGCATACGGAACGCCGCGCACACCGATATAAGCCTGAATATATTTTTTGTCGTAATCGAATTTAACAGCAAAGCTATTTCTCAATTGACCGAATAGCACAGCAGGAGATTCACCGGGAGCAGACGCTGTGTATGTTTTCGATTTTGTACCAGGTACTTTGTATTCGAACCCTTGCCCTTCTTTGCTTACCGTTTCGATCAACTCACCACGTAAATGGAAAGCTGCTTGTGCCACATTCTTTTCAACTTTGGAGCGAATGAATTGCTCTAATTTTTTCGTATCCATCTTAAATTGAAAGTCTGAGCGGCTCATGATGTCACCTGCATATAAACAATGTCATTAGAATCTACAAACTTGACTGTTAAATTCGTTTCTTCCAGCGGCGTTTCGTAATGGTGATCTAAAAAAGATGGATTACGTGGATCGGCAACAGCTTGATAGATCGTGCGACCTGCGCTGTGATAAAAAACAAGACGATCATCCGCTTTAATATCATCTGGCAAACTGTACATCGTAAATGGTGATAAGAACTGCTGCTGTTTTTCGGTTAAAACTTCATCACTTTTCGGTGTATTGGTTGATATACGGCATTTGATTTTCTTCAGAAAAACAAACTCTTCACGCCATAACGAACCATCCCGAAAGCGTTTCTTACGGTAGATTTCAATTTCATGAATAAGCTGCTTTTTGAAAATGCGCTGGCTCTTTTTAAGATTCATACTAGCACCCGCCGATACATATCAAGAGTCGTTCGAACATCTTCAGGCATCATACCGCCAGAATTAGCGCCTTTGGTATTCAGTGACCAATCACCAATTTTTAAAGCGGCAGCATCACTAATAAAACCATCCTCGTCAACAAAAAGAGAATCAATCAACTGCAAGCAAGCCCTCTCGATGTCATATGGTAACGTTCGGGGGGTATCGGGTGTTTCGTCCTCAGGAAGCACGTAACCGGCCTTATACACGACGTTCCCGCTTATTTCGCCGTCAATTATGCCGCTCACTTTATCAACTCTGATTCTTTTAGGAAATTCATCACCATTGAGCGACAACATTTCTATAACAGGGTAATGATCAAGAGTAAAGTCTCCTTGGCTAATGTACTGCGTATGTTCACCAACAGCAAAAAAGCGGCGGCAATACGTTTCAATCATGGCGCTGGCTTCGTTAATAGCCCGCTCCACTCCTGCTTCATCTGTTAAACCTAAGAACCGTTTAGCTTCTTCAACTGTTGTTAACGCGTTAGATGCAAGCATAGGCTCACCCCTTATTCATCTTCATTGGTTTTCTTTCTAGTAGAGCGGCTGACAGTTTCCTTTTCTTCCGTATCCATCACTTTCGTTTCATGCGCAGGTTTCGCTTTTGATCTAGTGATCTTTTCCGCTAGCCCCGCCTTAATCCAAGCTTCTGCTATATCCTGTTCTAGTTCCACCACATGTCCAGGTTGATGCACTCCCTTGGCACTTCCTACACTTCGTAACATTTTGACTTGCATATAAGCGCGGCACCTGTGTTTAGATGCCGCTTCCTCCCTTCAAATTATTGTTTTACTTTCAAGACACGGAATGCTTTCGGACGAACTACGCCACCGCCAACACGTGCTTTGGCTTTAAATCCTACAAGCCCCTCTTCTGCATACAATTCATTGATGCGAGTTAAAGTTAACCCTTGACGATCAAGGATTTGGTACCCTGCTTTGAAGTCGCCAAATACAGCAATATCCACACCTGCACCCATAGCATCGAAATCATCTTGCGTATAAACCGGTCTACCAAATAGCACGTTCGGAGTGCCAGCTTGAGCGGATGGTTGCCATACATAATCACCATTTCCATTTTTCAATGTACGAACTGTCATTTCTAATTCAGATGGCATCAAGAATACACCAGTATTGCGGTATTGTGCTGGAGTTGCGTACATCAAACGAATAATATCATCTAATGTGATTGCACTAGTAGCGGCTGTTTCTGTACGCTGTACATCGGTGTTTGTTAAAATACCTTCTGGTTGCAAATTAGAGTGACCTGTACCGCGCAAGAAAGCATATGCTTCTTTCTCAGCTCGAGCACGGCCAAATGATTCAGCCATGTATGCCTGTAAGTTAAGGTCCGTGTCCTCCAATTCATCCTCACCAATCTTCGTTAAACCATATAGGTTTTCTACATACAAGTATTCTTCATCTGGTGTAAGAGTAGATTCAAAGTCAGATAGTTTAGCTGCAGTCGTTTCAAGCTTGCCCCATCCCATCGTCACCTCGTTCATAGAACGGCGGCGGACACGGTTTGATGTTGTGTTTCGAGTAGCGGCAAGTTGTCGCATCACAACAAGCTTTGGCAATTCACGATAAATTGTTGTGTCCAAATCTTCCGGTACGATGATTTCGCCTGTCGCATCTTCCACAAGTGACTTTTGCTCTTTTGTTAATCCAGCTTTACCTTCGCGGAGGAATGTGAAAAAGGCGGTTTTCTTCTCCATAGCCTGCTCATCCGGTGTTCCTTTTTTTCCATCTTGACCAGGTGTATATCCACGATTATCTTTCGTCTCAATCGCATCAAGACGTGCTTTCGCTTCATCAATTGCTGTATTGATTTTTTCAAGCTCCGATTTTGTTTCTTGTGTGACTGCACCAAACTTCTTGATTTCTTTATCTTGCTTTTCAGCTGCTACCTTCATCGCTTCAAAACCGCTCTTGATTTGATCAGCTAATGTTTTTGACTCATCCCCATCAGCAAAGTATTGAATATTTAAACGCAAAAGCTCCTTTTGTGGTTGAATCATTTTAAATTTTTCCATGTTGTTCCTCCTAAATTTGTTTTTTGGGCATAAAAAATAGCCCCTCAATCGAGAGACTTAAAGTGTGTATCCAATAATGCGAATACCTTTGGCGTGCTTATGATTCAAGTTTTCGTCATAAGTAGCTTTATAGTATTCTAGTTTCTTTGCCAAGTTAGCTGGCGGATTAGTAATCAATTCAGGCTGTTCGAATCCTGGCATTTCCACAAACAGTCCCAAACCAATTTTCTTTTCTATACATTGTTTAGTTACTTTTTCAAGTTCTTGAATTGTATTCAATCCCATGTTAATCTCCCACCTTTGCAAACATTTTCATTTGTTCAACAAGACTAGCAATCTCTTTTTGCTCATCCTTAGTAAAATTTTTACCTTTGCTGTCGTCTCCTGAATCATCAGGTTCTACAGCGGATAATAATGATTCAAGCGATTCCACAGCCGCTTTCATAGCTTCAACGGCTTCCCTTACTGCTTTTTCGCTCTGCTTTGACAGTACACGACCAGCTTTTTGCTCCGGCGCATTTTTAGCAGCTGTGATGATGGCTCGATCATTAGCAGGAAATGTAACCGCACTGATTTCAAATAAGCTGATTTCTTTCAAATAGCGAATGCCGGTTTCGCTATCGTACTCGCGTTTGATCGTGTTATAGCCAATAGATAATCTATCAATCACCCTATCCTTCATCAATTGCATAGCTTCTTTACCTTTGTTGGTTTCGCTGATCTTAGCTTTAAAGTAAAGACCTATTTCGTCCTCTCGCAACTCAATAACCTTACCAATCGGTTTATCCCAGTTATGTTGCCAAAGGAATTTAATACGATCACCATTCTCTTGAATTGTTTTGGCGAATGCACCTTTCACAATGACATCATCGTATGCGTCAGGTTCTCCACCGAATGTGCTGGCATAACCTTCGACAATATTCGTTTCATCGTCTACCGCTTTGATCTCAAACGTTAATGATTTTTTCTCGATGTCAACAGGAGCGGTTGCTGACTTCATTTCAATAAATGTTTTCATACTATCCCCCTTTAAATCACATCATGTCTTTCAGTACAACGGCATTTAACCCTTTCTTTAGCTGGTAAACTTGGATCACCTGGAAACATCGCCTTAGCGCCGCCGACATCGTACAGCTCGTCCATTTCACGAGTTTGACCATTGGCCGCTTTGTGCGTGTCTCTCGTGCGATCACCACCAGCCGATAACCACGTTTTATTCAGCTCTAACCCTGTTGCTTTAGCTCCCATGCGATTTCCGTAATTACTAGCAGATATTACTTCTGTTCGAGCGATTGTCAGAGCCCGCTCTTTGCTGAACTCCTCACCGTAAAGATTTTGAATACGTTTAGCGGTATCTTGAATAGTTTCACCAGCGGCAACACTGTCACCAATCACAACTTTTAATCGCTCAATGGAAAAGGCTGATATCAACACAACCGCTTCCGCTACTTGCTCTGAGATGTATTCATGCATAAAAGCGAGTATTTCTGGAAACTCCTCTTCGAAAATAAATTTCTTTTCAAATGCCTTTCCCTTCGACTTCGCTTGTTCAGCTAGTCGATTATAATTGGACTCTGAAAACGCTTCTGACGTTGCTAGCCATGCGGCGGTTAATGTCTTTTTCCATTCTTGTTGTTGCTGTTCAATCGCTTTCTCAGTGGCCGCTTCTCCATCTTCTTTAAACGCAGAAATAACAACCTTCATTTCAGCTTCAAATCTTTTCTTCACAAGCTTTTCAGCAGATTTGATATATCCAATCCTCCGCCGCTCAATTTCAGCGATATAACGAGCGTCTGACGCTTTTCGCTCGATCTCAGCAGTTGCCTTAGTAAAAATATTCTCCGCTTGCTTGATTGGATCGTCTTCATTGTCAGCAGACTCATTATTTTGCTCGTTAATGTCGGGAAGCTCCGGTGCATCCTCTCCTTCTGGATACACACCAACAGGCACATAACGTACATTGCCACCATCGATGTCTTCATATCCTAAAGCCTGTCGGATTTCATTGACTGTGAGTATGTCTTTCATGCCACTCAACCGGGCCCATTTGGTGTCTGATGTTTCCTGTAACGCTTCGATTTGATCCACATCATAGCCAACAATAAGATTTTCACCGAATAGCGGCACCAGCTTGTGGTTCCATCCGCTGATGATCTTATCCAGTGTAGGCAGCACCGTTTCCATGTAAAAAGCCGCTCGCGCTTCCTTGTAGTTGTTATACGTTGAACTGTCTTGAATACCAACAATCTGAGGCGGTACACCAAAGACAGCACATATTTCTTCCCGCGTCATTTTGCGACTGTTGATGAAATCCATGTCCTTTGGTGACAAACCGAGCTGTTGCCATTCGAGCCCACCTTCAAGCAAATGTGCTTTACCAGCATTCTTCTTACCGCCAAACATTCGGCGCATCATCGCTTTTAAACGATTATATTGTGGCTCTGCTAAGGACTTTTCAGTTTTTAAAAAGCCGCTTGGAGCTGCATGGTTTTGTGTTAACGATGTGTTCCATTCAGCAGTTGCATTGTCCATATCAACCGTCTGCCTAGCTACTTGAATCGGGCCCATTCCATAGAAGTCATCCAGTGGAGAGAAAAACTTACTGTGAATGATCTTTTCATAGGGTGCATCCACATCTTTGCCGCTCACGGAATAGCGGAACGTTTTGATGTAGTTACCACCAGGCACAATCGTCACCCGATCGGGCCGCCAAGTCCATAGTTCAGTCGGTGCGCCACGGTTTGGACCATTCATTTCTTGATATGTGTTTCCTGACAACAACAAAAAAGCAATCAACTTTTCACGAAAGTCAATTGCAGATTCATGCGGATTAGGTTTATTTAGTAAATCGAGGAGAGGATGCTGTTCAATCTCAACAAGCTCTTTCCCTTTCTTTTGATACAGAACAATCGGAATGGAAGCGGCTGAACGAGCAATCGCCATGACACAACGATAGACCCATACATTCTTTTCAAACCCCTCTTTGGCTAGCTTATCGAATCTAGCAGGCGTTTGAGCAGGTTGCCCATTATGAAGAATCATGATTGAACTAGAGACCATCGACGCTTTGTAGCGCATGTTAAGCCAAAAGTTTTTGCTTATGTTCCTCACCTCCTTACAGTATGCGAATAGTAGGTACAGCTACTGACTCGCGTGTAAAAATACCATATCTTATGGCATCCAGTGCGTGATCAAACTGCTTCACTGGTTTATCCTCGCCGCGTTGAGCCGCTTTTTCATCCCACACATATGATGCAAATTCTCTTAATAAGTTTTTACATGATCGATGCACAAAGTGACGCATTTCAGATAGTGTGGAAGCTACTGTGCGGATACCATCAACCACGTCATTTTTAGCAGCTGTTACACTCAACTTCCCGTCTTGCTCAATCAGCGTTATTAGAGAAGCAGCTGACGGATCAATAATCACATCTGTTGTAGTATCTCCACAAAATTCAAGTAGATCTTGGTAATATTGTTCATCTGTCTTTTGTCTACCTTCTTTACGACCATCGTAGTAATACTCTTTCAAGTCATAATATGTTCGGACCCCATTTTCATCATAGGTAATCCCTTGCAAGATAAAAGAAGTAGGGTTTTTGGTACCATAGTCCACAACCACCTGATATTCATCGATTTTTTTCGGTATTTTATCAATGACATGATCGTCTTCGTTGAACATGTCATAAATGACTCCTTCTGCTAGCACCCATAACCCGAGAATATACCGCTTGTAAAAGACACCAGAATACATCCGGTAATAACGTTGCTTAGTTTCCTCATCAAGCGATAAGTTATCATCCATGATGAAGTGAATGTGCAACATCTTCTTTTCTTTTTTCTTATTCAACCATTTCTCTTTAAACCAATGATAAGGACCAGCTGGGTTACAGTTGAACCAAAATTTCGCTCCTTTAACAGAACAACGAGCGGTGGCCTGCGAGACGAATGATTCCGGCATAAGGGCTACTTCATCGAAGAACATGCCTGCTAATGTGATACCCTGTATCAAGTCTTGTGAGGACTCATCCTTCCCACCAAAAACATAAAAGTAATTAGTTCGACCTTTGTATGTGATCGTTAGCATGTTATCCGCTCGATGATCCTTCACCTTGTAGCCACGAGCCTTTAACATTCGTTTGAGCGGCCGTATCACATTACGACGAAAAGAGCCGATTGTTTTGCCGGCCATGCCAAAGTTCTCATCGTCAAAGCGATCCATCGCCCACATAACATAAGAAAGAGACATCACAACAGTTTTTCCGGCACGAACAGAGCCGTCACAGATAATACCGTCCTTGTCTTTATGAGGAGATTTATCACGCCACCACGTTAGGACTTTCTTTTGCTTTACAGAAAACGGTTTGAACTTGAATGGTGCCCGTTTCTTTTTACGTTTCGGATCAGCTGGAATGAGGAAGTTTAATTCTCTCTCTAGTTGTTCATTCTTCCTCTGCCTCGTCGTCTTCATCAGCCCACACCTCTTCCGTTACGCTATCTAGAGCTGCTTCAAATCCATCGTCTTCATAGTCTCCGATATCGTCATCACCACGAATTTTAGCGATTTCAGTATGCTTTTTCGCGATTTCCACTTTCGTTTTCTCAATTCCCAACTGCATCTGTTCAAGTTTCAAGCGGCGTTCATCATCAATATGGGCTAGCTCGTCAAATTGTCTAATCAGGCTACGCAGTTCACTCATTGCCCTGGACTGAGCATTAAGGAAAGTAGCGTGACGGTCCCAAGCGAACTGGATATCGTATTTATCAGCACCACTTTCCCCCCACCCCTCTTGGCTTTTCTCCTTGGCCATGTCGTCTTTATCCTCAACAAACATGATCTTCTGAGCTCTAATGATAGCAGCATACTGGATTTGTATCTGATCATAAATCAAATCAGCCGGGGAACGTTCTTCCATCGCTTTCATGATCTCGAGTGTTTCATCTGGAAGGAATTTCGCAAAGAAGCCGTGGGTGACAGCGTTCTGATTCCGTTTAGGGGCACCACCGTTGTTTCCAACAGCATTTTTATTTCCTTTTGGTGCTCCTGGTTGCCCTCTGGAACGTTTAAGAGCGCTCCCTTTGGATTTAGGAGCGCTCCCATTCAATTCATTATCCCACTTGTCTGTTGATTTCCATTTTCTAATCGTGCTACTCGTTACACCCATTTGTTCAGCAAGCTCGACTAACTTTAGTTCTCCGTTGCTTTTTAACCATAACTGCTTGGCTTCATCCCGTCTTGGATCTCTAGGTCTTGCCACGTCACATCACCACCACCTCCGAATTGAGTTGTTTTGGACATAGAAATTGGACATAGAAAAAAGCACTGATTAGGGTGCTTTTTCTTTCAATTATTGATATAATTCCCATACCTTTCGAGAAATTCCATGACTATTTCTAATTCCTTTATGTTACGACTTGCAATACAATCTTTTGCAATAGGTTCATGTATTCCTAATGAAACAAGGATTTCATATGCCTTTTTTTCTTCCACAGTGTAATATTCTAACATGATCAATACTCCTTTCTTGTTTCATAAAAGAAAAGCACCCCGAAGGGTGCTTTTCCATTATTACTATTATGTTATGTAAAAAAGTATATTATTCTCTTTTTCGCTTTTCTACAATCTGAGCTATCTGTTCGTCACTTAACCGATTACTATATGTACCTCTAAGTGTATGGTCTATTGTTCGGCGGAAATTTCGAATTAATTCTCGTTGTTCTCTTGTAGTATTTATTGCGTACTCTTTGTATGTTAAATTTTCTCCTGTGATTTCTTTTTCAATGATCATTTTATTGCTAGGTTCATACGCAACTATTTTTTTATGCTTTTTCACATACTTTTTTCTTACTAAATCTGTATCGTTCTCCTTATGAAATTTTTTCCTCCAAGAAAAAACAACCTTTGAGAGATATTCTTCAACAGTAAACAAATATTTCTGTACAACTATTGATTTAGGAATTAACAGCAGTAAAGAACCATTCGCCATTAACGCTCGCTGATTAACTGTTTTCCAGTTTAAAGTTTCTGCATCCCAAGCAACACCAATTTCAACAGGTACTTCTGTTAGCTCAAAACCATAAATATTACTTTGTTCAATCGTATATTCAGCTAATTTTTCTCTTAACAAATTAGTTACTAAATCCGACATTCTATCTTCAGCAAAATCTTTCACAAAAATGGTTAAATCACTATATTCACTAATTAGCTCGTCTCGAAATAAACCTTGGTCAATTACGTGGCGAAAAACTTCAATTAGTTTTTCAGATGAAGTCCCCTTTCCTTGAGGCTTATTTTGAGATACTCCAAGTTTTGTCTCATTTGGTTCATGAGCATTCTTTAACAACGATTCTGCTGCTTCTATCTTTCCTTCCCTATATAAAGTAAAAACCCTGTCAAAAAAGCTATTAATAATTCTTGCCGACTCCTGAAACCACCTTCCTTCTTGTACTTCAATTTGTGATGGATCTATATACAATGGAACATCCTTGTTAATAAGACCATCTAAAAAATCTAAGTCTGCTTGAGTTACATCTTCTAATTCGAAATACTCGCTAAACTTCAATTCAAACCCCTCCTTTATCAAAATCATTCGACAAAAGGATATATTTTCCTTCTTGATTCCTAATATTTCTCATATGCTAGAATAATTGAGTAATCATAATGAGAAGGTGATCATCATGGAAGAGAAAAAAGAATATGATTTGAACATTGTTTACGACTACAATGAATACCTCGATATCTCCGCTGGTCGCTGCGATAACTGCGGTAAGTTCAGTCCACAATTACGTATTTTTACACGAATGTGGACTGAAGAAGAAAATTTGACCCTATCAATTGATGGGGTTTTTATTTTTAATAGAAAAACGCTACCGCAAGGATGGCGAAATTATTCTTCTCATATATGTATCAATCGTAAGACAAAAAATAGAATACCTTACGAATAGACACTCGGTTGTGGATAAATTGGTGTAATTGTGGTATTATGGTAATGTGGAATCGTTTTAGAAAGGGTTCATCGAAAGGATTTCGAGGGCTTATATACATATTTCTACCAAGCCCGTCAGTACATCATCGGGGCTTTTTTTAATTCTAACAAGGGGGGAGTTTGTTATGGGCATGAGAGAATTAGCAAACCATATTATTGCAGTTGGAAAAACCCACAGTTTACCTGTAACAAATTTACAACTACAAAAGGTAATGTTTTTCGCATTAGGGATGCATTTGCGTAGATCCGATATTGATGATTTGGCTATCGAGACCTATGATATCCCCTTTGATAAATGGCAATATGGACCAGTGGTCGAATCAATTTATTATCGTTTTAACCACTTAAAAGACAAGGATATCACTAAAGATTTTCAAGGAATTTATCAAGATGAATACAGTGGTTGGGATCAAATGATCGCCCAACTGTTACAAATTGATGTTTTTGAATTAGTTCGCGTGTCACATGATATGCCATCTTGGGCAGACAATGAACAAGATATACTTTCGAGAAATTTTGTTGAAAGCTATACTTTAGATGAGATACACAAGGACTTTACAAGATGAACAATAATGTACAGGAAGAAAGTTTTTTAGAAGTTTTAGAAGAACTAATCCAGACTTTTTCTTCTGAAAAGATAAATGATTCAAAAGAAGAAAAAGATTTTTCGATACAATTTATTATTGACCTTGATAATAGATCCAAACATTTAAATGCCAATATGGATGAAAAGGGAAAACAAAAGAAAGACAATAAATTAAAAAGATCATTTTATACATTTATGCAAAAACTTGAAAAGACTTCATTTGACTATGAAATCATTCCCTATGACAAGATAACAGAATGTGTATTTGAAAACACACCAGAAGAAATTTTGTTTAGTTTCACTGCTGATTTGCGCAAACGGGGAGAACAATATTTTAATGAAGGTAACTGTATAAATACCGCTAATTTAGATGATGCCAAAAAGAAATTTTATAAGATCCTACGTCATATAGACCTAGCAATTGTACAAAAAACTAATTTCACTACACTAAAAATCAAAGAAATGGATGAACTAAAAAAAGATTATCTTCAATTAAATGAAAGTTACTCACGATTAAAAGAAGAAGCCGAGGCTCAATACAAAGGCCTATTAACTCAATTTATTTCTATTTTAGGTATTTTCGCAGCTATTTTAATGGGGGCTTTTGGTAGCATTCAAGGCTTCACTAGCCTCTTTAATAATGCTCATAAACTCAGTATTGGTGAAATTTTGATAATAAGCTCAATCGGTTGTTCCGGAGTTATTTTGATTTTATTCTTTTTATTAAATGGGATAGCAAAGATGACGGGTCTTAGTTTATCAAGTAATACCAATAGCAATAAAATTAGAGAAAAACACCCGACATTAGTAATCACACACTTTATCCTAATCTTACTCCTATTAATAGGGAGTGCCTTAATATTAAGTAACACTCACATCAAATGGGCTTGGCAAGGAATCTTTTTCTTAATGCCTGCTTTATGGTTATGGTTTGGTTTAACTTTTCATTTCAAGATTTGGTCATTTAAAGAGAAGACTACAGGAAAGAGTGAAGATGGTACCAAAACAACATTTTATTACCCAAGGGATAAAAACAAAAAAGAAGCAGGGCTATAACCTTGCTTCTTTTTTATACATATTACTTACCCACAAAGGAATAAGTTACTTTCTAATTCACGTTCAATTTTCTGTTTCGCTCGTTCTACATTTTTTTGCACAGTTCCTTTTTTCACTCCCATTAACTCACCTACGTATTCAAAAGTTAGTCCTTCGCATTGTGTCATAATGAAGCAATCTTTCTCCCTATGTGTAAGTGATTGCAAGGCGTTTAGGATGACCTCATTGCTAGAGATTACATCATTGTATTCTTGATAATCTACTTTGTCATGCAACAAAGTTAACTCTATTTTATCTAATACCTGCTGATTAACTAGGTACACATCACTTCGATCTGCTCCACGCATTGCATCTGGATTCCGGCCAGACACCATCCACTGAATAGCAAACTCCACGTCACTAATCATGCTATTGATCATCGACTTATCTTGTTGATCCAGCTCTGATAATTCTTCTTCAGCTTCGATAGCGGCCTTCATTTTTTTCAGTTCTCTTAATGATTGTTTATATTCAAAAATAAGTGTTCTCATATTGATCCTCCTTATCGTTGTCTAAATGATCCACGGTGGCGCTTATATGTCGGTCTGCCTGTACCCATCAAGTACCTCAATTCGCTCTCAGATAAAGACTCCGGCTTCCTGACAGGCTGTTTCTTCCACTTCTTTTTCTTTTGCTTCACTTCTTGATGATGCCGTTTCCACTCTTTCAGCTGCTCCTTCAAGCTTCGGTTCATCTCGATCACTCCTTTTGGCAAATAAAAAAGGACACCAAGCTCTAAAGCAGCTGTAAAGCTACTCTAAAGTTTTGGTGTCCTTCAGATGGCTGAGAGAACTATTGTTTATTAATTAACATCGTTACAATCTTTATTGTAAAGGGTTTGAACGCTTTGCAAAAAAGAAACATATTTTATCTGTTGACTTTGTTTTTTATTCCTATAATAAAGAAAAAATGAAAAGAATATTAATATAATAGCAATACCTATTAATAAAGCATCTACCACTTCCGAAAAGACAGAATTATATCCATCAATTATATTATCGAATCTGGGTTTTTCTTTTTTTAATTCCTCTTCTATCAGCTTTAATGTTGTAGAATTACTCCAATTCAACAACGCTCCTAACAAAACATTAATGACAGTAAAAATTATTGTGAAAAGTGGGATATAGAGAGATAAATAATTATTTGTGAAAAATACTCCGCCTTCTTTATACCCACTCATCTCGTTGTACAAATAATTTACTTCATCTATTGTATGACCTGATTTAAATTTATGTGTAAATTCAATTTTATCTTTTAGTGTATCCCCTAACAAATATTCTTTTTCAATCGTTTTCATATATTCAAAAGAAGTTTTTGAATTGATTTTTATCTGTTCTAACCTCACTTTATTCATTCGCAAAGTTAAGTCTTCCTGATTTTTCATTTTACGATTTTGGTACTGAATAGCTTTATATGACATTATGATAAAAGATACCCCTAGTGCCACGAGTGTAAAAGCATCTGAATATTTCTTTAAAATGTCTATACCAAAAGGGTACATTGTTAAAAATGCAGGTAATAAAAAAAGAAATAACACCCCTAACATCTGACAGATGTAATGTGCGATTGCATCTGACTTCTTCACAGATGTCTCACCTACTAATATAAAATCTGACAAAACAAAACAAAACCCTGATAACGTTGCTCCTATTACAAACTGGTTCGGTACAGGCTTTACGGAATCAATTAAACCTAATAGGATTAGTGAAAAACCAATAAAAAATGTTGTTTTACCTCCATCGCTTTGCAGTTTCTCTATATCAAATTGTTCTTTTTTATTACTTTTAAAAAAACTCAAAACTTTTCCCCTTCTTCCCGTCTCATCCGCTTCATATACTTAATAACAGCAGCTCATTGTTTCTCAGCTTCAACTTATTAACATCGGATTTCTCATCAAGTACATGCATTTTCTTATGACAATTTGGACATAACGCTATTGTATTCTCTATAGAATCATCTCCACCACGAGAAAGCCACTCGATATGATGCACTTCAAGATAAGGATTGTTCTGTTTATCTTTAAAAGGTGCTGGTTGATCACATAATTGACAGATGCCTCGAGCCATTCTCAAGGAAAGTGCTTTTACATACTGATTTCTAATGTAAACTGTGCCTTCTGATGTTTTTCTTGTCGATGCTTTTTTAGAACCTTCTTTGGCTCTCTTTAAAAGCTCTTGATCTGATAATCTTTTTAATTTTTTCTCTTTCTTTTCTTCTGTTTCTTTGATTAAGCTTTTGGGAACATGCCAATTTTGATCGATGACCTTAATTGGAAAAATCCATACCTTCCTGCTCGCACCATCTGCTCCATCCTGTAGCTCTTGATAAAGATCACCTATCAGCTTTACTTCCCCATGAAATGTATATTCTTTTTCTTTAAAAACTTCAAATAGATAAACCTTTATATCCGAATGATTAGAGTTATTAAGGGTTTTATTCTGCTGGAATTCTAAACTCTGATCTCCACTCTGTCCCATACCAGTATAGTGCAGAATTTCCCCTTCCCATCTATCGTTATAGAGAGTTTTATCGGCATGTGTGACTAAAACTAAGGAATTTGTTGTTAGAGACCTTCTCATTCCTCCCTGAGGAGCACATTTGAAAATTGATGCTAACTGTTGATTATCGATGACCTGACCAGATCTAAGACTTGAAATATCCATAAACGCTAAATCTCATCTCCTTCCTCACGCTTCATACGTTTCAATTACGTCAATGGTTTACGATGATTTAATAGCATAAGCATAGTAGAGATAATCTAGATCAATTTCTATACCATAGTTTTTCAATACCTTTTCACGTTGTTTAAAAAGGATTTGCAAAAGTAATTGTTTTTCTTTTTTCTGCGAATGATGTATTTTTCTATGACAGTTGGGGCAAAGACTTACAATATTCCCTACAACATCTAAGTTATTTTCAAATTCATGCTGCACCTTTAATGGAATCAAATGATGGGCTTCCATGTATTGCTTTCCACTACTTGCTGACAAAAAGCTTTCATGCGAATCATCAATCTCACACATGAAAGATGCTTTTTTAATGGCGACTTTCGCTTTTTTTGCATCGCGTGGCCAAACTTCTTTCCCTTCTTTTTGACGAGGTTTCTTTCTCTTTTCTGGCTTTTCTGGAACATTAGTATCTACGTCTTTATAATCTGAATCCAAGGACTGCTGATAATTATCTAATTCATCTTCATCCTCTGATAATCTAAAAGAGTTGTTTAAAGTTGAAACCATATGGTCAATACTCTCATACTTTTTTAATTTTATATCTAATAGATCCTTCCTTACATTACTAAAGCCTTGAGGAGTGAAATTTAACTTGTAGCCAAAAAAAGCAGCAAACTCTTCTGCACTAACCTTGATCGGCTTTAGATCTTTAATAAAGTAGATGTACTCCCACGAGTTACCTTGCTTGTTCTCTCCCCAGATAATGCTAGCAATCTCTTTGTTCTGTGTTTTGCCAAAAATAGTACCATAGTATAAAAAATCACCTTGGGAATACGCTAATATTCTATCTCCTGATTCAAGTTTATTCCATCTCGCTATATTTCCACTCCCAGGAACAGCTCCCCACATATATACATATTCATCAGCTGAATTATCTTTTAGCATCTGTAGTACTTCATCATCTCTTATCAAATGTAAAAGAGGACCTATAGGATATGGATTTTGTATTGTGTCGTGAAAATGAACTTGAGCATTTTTATCACTTGCAGTAAAGTAATATAGCATGACTTTCTCCTCTATTTATAAGTCTGTGTATTTTTTCTTTGAATTAAAAGCTTTTTCAACAGAATACTTTTGGCTGTTCTTTTCTAGTTTGTTCTCAATGATATCTTCTATATTCAAATCAAGCTTTTCAGCAAGCAAGATAGAGTAAATTAGTACATCCGCCAACTCATCTTTTATATTTTCACTATTTTCTTCTATGGCTTCTTCATTTGTTTTCCATTGAAAGTTCTCCAATAGCTCACTAGCTTCTAAAGACAGCGATATGGCCAAATCTTTAGGGTTATGAAACTGTTCCCAATTTCTTTCATTTCTAAATTTTAAGACCTTCTGAATCAAATCTTTATTCATAGCAACCACCTTACTCTACTATCTGGACATTCTAATTATTCAAACTCCATTAATTCAACATCCATTGTTCTCTTAGGATATTCTGGCTTTCCTTTAGAGGTTTTCTTAAAGCAATATAGAGGGACGTTCTCTATCATTTGCAAAACTTCTTTATCCCTTCTTTTAAATCCTCCATCTGCTCCCCAAGCTAAGACAACTTTTTCTGATTCTTTAACTGCTTCTTTTATGTAATAGTCATTTAGATGACCGACAGGATCAATTCCTTGATCTCGTACTTGATCTTTTAACTTACTTATACTTTCAGACCGAAGAGCAAATAGATTCACTAATTCCATTTCTCCAAAATTATGCTTCACCGCGTAATTAAAACAAAAATTGGCTGTAGGACCTAACTGAATATCATCTCTCACATTTGGATTAAACATGATGAAAGTTATTTTACGATCCCTTCCAACGATCTTACGGGATAAAGAATATCGATACTTACCACAATCACTAAAAACAGCTTTCGTTTCAATAGTATGGGACGATATCTGTACTGAATTCTTCATTTCCTCTCTCCTTTTAAAGAAGAGAATTTAAAAATCCTCTCCTTCATCAAATTTGACTCTCTTTACTTTTCCTTGATGCATAATTACTTTCACTTCTCCATGCTGCGGCTTTTACCTTACCATCACAGATCACTACGGCTTTATTATTCATATCAATTATATCCAATTCTAGTAACATTGTACTAGTATTTATTTCTAATTCTTTTAATCTAACAAAAATCCCTCCCAATTTTTTGAATAAAGATGTTCTGTTTCCTTAAAGTAGGTTTCACCTTCCTCATGTGCTTCATAAAAATAAAAAAGAGGGCACTAAACAGCTCACGACTTTTCGTGTCCGTCCAGTGTCCTCCAGTTAGCTGGTAGAACTAAAAAATTATAAATTTATAATTGTCAATCGACACTTTAGTTTCTACAAATCCTATATCTTTTCGCATTGCTAAAACGCACTTAGCAAAAGCCTGTTGTTCATCCTCTCCGGTCTTTCCTTCAATTTTTAATTGCATATAATTTGAGAGTTCTTCCAATACATCATCACTTGCCCATAACCACGCTGTATCGTAAGCTTTCAAAAACTTTTCCTGATATTCTTCTTGTTTCTCTTTAGGAACTCTTTGACCAATAAAAATTGACATCGAATCAACTAAATCGTTGTATACATTCCTTTTTTTTATTAGGAGTTCTTCACGATTTTTAAAATCGAATTCAACTTCTTTTTTTAATTTTTCTACTTCTTTTGTTATTAATCCATTTTGGTCTGCTAGCTTTTTATCAAAATGACCTTTAAATAGTACACCTAAAAGAGTAAATAAACCTGCATTACCTAAAACAATCAACAAAATGTCTTTTGTACTCAAAACTCTTCCCCTTCCTCCCGTCTCATCCGCTTCACTTTCCCCTGGTGCGTAACAATCTTATATTCCCCATGCGGTGGCAATTCTCTGAGTTTCACCTTGCCATCACAGATCACCACCACACAGCTGTTTGGTAATTCCATTATATCTAATTCCATCTTCATTGTGGCTGGATCAATCATAATTTCTTTCATGGTAGAGAAGCCCCCGATCTGTTAAAATAGATTTGCTGATACTATTCAAAGGCCGGGAGCTTCCTGGCTTTTTTATTTTCTTCTCTTCAATTCTTCCTGGACTAAATCCAAGATATATTTCTGATGGTCCACATAAGCAGCTACTGGATCGCCGCCGGCTACATGAGAGCCTATCCGCCGCTCCGCATCTTTTGCTAACAAATGTAGCCCCGCGACCGACAAACTCTTAATCTGCGATTCTATTAAAAGGCCCAATTGGATACCTCCTCATTTAATGGCCATAACCACATAGTTTTCTTGCTGAGCATAATCAGTGATGTAAGTGACTTTCCTTTCTAAACTTCTCCCTGTATATCCATGGGATGGATCGAATTCGCGTAGAGACAATATATCTCCAACTTTGAAATTTCGGTCATACTTACGGATTTCGAATGTTTTCGTTTTGTTGCGAACAGCCTCGAAATACTCTGGTTCAATTTTTAATTGGTGTTTCATCTTTTTCGCTCCTTTCGCTACCAATATCCCTTTTCCAATGTGTTCACAACACCCTGTACATCGCGATCTAATATCAGCCGCATGATCTGTTCATCAGTTATCCCTGCCATTACCACCTTCGCCTGATTCATTTTCTCGGCGTTCTGTTCTCTTACCGCCCAGCCCCAGCCGAATCCATACCATGTTGCAAGCAATGTCTCACGGTCCATTGACTTCAATACCGAACGCAAATCTCGTCTAATAGCCACCTTTTCTTGTTTTGATACACTTGTGCCAGCAGGCATTAAGGTTACCTCCTTCTCATTTTCAACGGACTACGCAATACTGGCTTTACTTTTCAGTTGTTCGGCGGCCATCTTTAATCCGACTAAATATCCTTTGATGCGCATAGGAACTTCATCACCAGCTTCATACATCCATTCCCAGTAGTCATATTCGAGATTTTGAATAAAATCATGATGACTATGGATAATCTCTTCCCATTCTCGTTTTGAATCACAATTGCGTGTTTCCTCAAACAAAATTCTCATTTCATCATGGTCGTATTCAATTTCATCCACCTTCAAATCATTCAACCATTCCCGCATACGCTTGATCGCAACGTCTGCTTCAAAGTTACGACGTTCTCCGTTATAGGCTCGCAATTTCTCTTCAAAGTATTCAAGATTGTATTTACATTGATTAAACAAATCAGCTTTTTCTGTAAACCAAAAGACAGCTTCTCCAATGTCTCCTGATACATACATTTTGTTTCCATCAAAAACATAACGACAATAATACATTCCTGTACCTGGCTTTTCCCAATCCAACACTTTTAAATCACTGTGATCTTGATAATCAGCTACGTGATCAGGAAACCAATATTTCTTGATATGTTCTTCAAGGTTTTCCATCATTCATCCTCCAATTCGATCGCTTCCATATAGCACTTACACTTAGGACACAATTTTTTAGGTATGACCGCCAAGTGTAGCTCGGACACTTGGCAATCCTTGCAACAGTATTCAATCATTATGGGTTCCTTGCAAATAATCATCTATTGATGTCTGCCCTTCTAGTGGTTCATTTGCATGATCTTTTATCTTTGTTTCGCAAACAGGACCGATTCCTTTTGCGATGCTTTCTTTGCTTTTGAGCGGCCGGTTACATACTGGACAAATCATGCTTCATATCACCTTGCTTTCTCGCTGCGGAAACTCCATCAGCACCGCTACGCCATAGCCATGTTTTTTGACCTCGCTAGCACGCTTCCAGCCGCGACTTTCATGCGCCTCAATGTTTTGATCTAATTTATGTTCGTTCAGCGCATAGACTAATTTTCGAAGCGTCCTTGGTGTCTGTGCTTTCCATCCCTTAGCCATCACCCCGCGTCCTTTCCGTAGAGACGTTTAGCTTCTGCAAATCTCCTCTGGAACTCAGCCTTTTCCTTATCCCGAATTTCTTTCGGCTTTGGTCCACACTTAGGACACGGTTGCACAAACATCAAAGAGCCACTGCTGCCTTTATCAACATACGTGCCGTTGCATAAGTTACACATTATCGCTTCAACCTCCAGTCAATTCCTTCTGCATCTTGTAAATAATCACCACATTGGCCGATCAGACGACTAGCAGCTGCGTAGCCTATCTTGTTAGCAAGCGTTCCTCGATCCTCATTACTGTTGAAAACAATAGGTTTTTGCTTTCGGTAACGCTCGTTAATGATCGTGTAGTACATTCGCTCACGAGGCTCTGTCCAGTTCACTTTTCCGATATCGTCCCAGATGAGCACATCAGCAGTAAGAGCACCTTTTAACAGCTGATTGTAGGTTTCTCCACCATCATCCATTTTCTTGGCTTGCATCAGTTCTTCCATGAAGGAAACATCTGAAACAACTAGAACGTTGAAACCTTCTTTGATCAACTGTTTAGCTAGAGCGATTTGCAAATGAGTTTTGCCGATTCCATAGTTGTTATGCTTTTGTTTGAAGACCGACCTTTCAGAAGCAGGCATTTCTTTCAGCCTTTGTTCTCCGAAGACAGCAATCAACCCAAAATTATCAGCTGGAATGATCTTCTTTTTCTCATCACCTTGTTTGACAACCTTAAAAAGTGATCGATATTCCTTTGTTAATACCAACATGTCTCGTTGAACGGATGAGACAGTTTCATAGTTTTCAAAATTCGCTTGAGTGAATTCATCTGGGATCATAGACTGCTTAAAGCGTCGTTTCCAAGCTTTCCTTTCTCTGCATTCACAAGGAGAAGCATAGTCGTATCCATCGTCATCTCTTCGAAAAATCAACTCGGCATCCTTGCAAATAGAACACTCGTATTCAACCTCCCCAAGCTCGTCTAGCTTCTTCGAGTTCTCTGTAGACTTGGTCCGCTGACTTGCCTTTGCCTGTAGATCGGCCATAACTTCCGCGATGCTGGTAAACCTTTTGGCCATTGGTAGCAGCCTCCTTTTCAGCAAAATGTTTATCTAAAATTTTCGGTAAGCAGTAGCTAAAGCTATTAATCTTGTCTCTAGGATGTTTAGGGGCATAGTTTTCAAAGCATAATCGGGTCCATTCCAACGCTTTGTCTATATCAACTCCATAGCTTAGGAGCTCTTGGATGCTTTTTTGATCTTTTGCATTTACATCAAAGCCACCTATGCCTGCTAATTGCATGTAATAGTCACGGAGACGTTCATAATCGCTTTTGCTTTTAGAAGAATTACCTGGTATTTGTCCCACACTCCCATTGGGCAGCTGAACGATTTCGGTTGTAGGCACCCCGCCAGTTGGTTCTTCACGCGTGCTATTAGCAGCAGAAGTATTTATATCTTGTTTTATATCAAGTTCTATATCTTTATTAGAGTGACCATTTTCGGCACCCCCCCTACCAAATATGGCACCCCTGTATTCATTTTTGGCACCCGTGTCATATTTAGCACCCGTGCTATTTTCGGCACTCTTTTTAAATTTCTTAGAGTTCTTTACTTTGATAATGTGGCCATATGGTGTTCGAGTCATCAAGATGTATCCTTCTTGCTCAAGCTTTTCAAAATTACGCTTCACAGTGGATTTACTTCCACCTAACTCTTTGGCTACATCGTTATAAGAAACTGGCTTTCCACCAAGAACTATGCCCAAAAGTTCACCGTCCTCTATTACTTCTTTTGTTGTTGTACTGATACACCATAGAAACTCCCATAATGCTGGGCCTACCTTCTTGCGGTGTTCTTCTGTTAATAGCCCAGAAAAGACAGGAAAGTAAAAACTATCGGGCATCGTATCACCTACTTCCTCTCACAAACAGCGAAGCTGTTTTTCACTTCTCTAATCACGTAGTCTGGATATCCTTTGTTGATGTAATTCAAAACCTTTTGCTCCAAATGCTTTTGGTTCAGCGCGTCCTTCCAAAACTTTTTTGGAAGGAGCACATTTGTTTTAAAATCAAGCATTACCCTTCAAATCCAAAGTCTTGCTGAATGTCTGACTTTTCATCCTTAGAAGAAGATTCTTCCGGAGGAACATAATCAATGATGTCTTCTTCATTGCTCTTATCCTCTTCTTCTGGAGTAATATCTTTGATCTCTCTTTCATCCTCAGCAAATGCAGTTTGCATTTCGATAGAGAGAATCCCCCACTTGCCAAGCATATTACGCAAGACTGTTTTCATAGCCATAGCATCGTAATCTGATCTCCAGACGTTATTAAGCGATTTTTTATCTTTAGCCTTGTTATGTTTAATGCGGTGAGCTTCAACCTCATCTCGTGTCCAATAAACCGTCTTTTCAAATCCGTTGATTAGTTTGAAATATCCACAATAGCCGATCACTTTATCACTAGATGCAGCATTTAAATCCAGTTCTATTTCTTCTGTAAGCCGATTCCATTTTATTAATTCGCCTTCCTGAACAGGAATAACATTAATCGCTTTATATTGACCTGTTCTAAGAGCTAACTGAATGTATCCTTTGTATCCCAGTTGGAATTGAGCTACCTTGCAGCCTTTTTTGCTATCGTAAAACGGAACAATCCACGCATATCCAAGGTTTTTATCGATCGGTAGATCAAGAGCTGCGGCGACCATAGAACTAGAAACGATAGACATAGGCTCTGCTGCTTGCAAATTCGGATCTCCGTTATAAAGATTCAATAGGGACGCCATGAATTGCGGAGCTTTTTTATCTAACACCTGTTCAAATTTCTTTTTCATCGTAGGTGTGCCCAGCAACGATTTAAGCCCTAAGGATTGAGCAGATACTTGATTAGTAGCCTCTTTTTTGTTAGCTAATTGGTTTTTCAAAGCTGAATTTGTAGCCATTAGTTATCAAACTCCTTCACTGCAAATTTACGAAAACTTGTTTCTTTCAAAACTTCACGGTATATATCTGGAAACTTTTGTTTTAGCGCTGTCGTATCAACACTTGTTCTTGATTGATTTTTCCAAGAGACCTGAAATCTATCGATAATGCCTGTTTCAGCATCTTTCAATTCAGCTTTCACTTTGTTTTCAATTTCTGTTTTGGCTGCTTTAATTAACTTTTCATCAGCCTTGATTTTCTCGTATTGAGATAGTAAGTCTTTATAGTCAGATGAAAGGATAATTTCCTTATCTTTTTCTGCACGATCGTATTTTTCTTTCAAGTACTTTTCGGCAGCGCTTGATCCATCTAAAACTGGAGGATTACCTTGTAAAACGTGATATTTCCAGAAGTGTTTCTCCGCTTCAAAAATCATGTTGATCAGTTCTTCATCACGTTCAACTTCCTTCCAGACAAAACGATTCCCGCCGATCAACACGGCGATATAACCTTTTTCCTTTCCGGTGACACCCATATAATGTTGGACCTGAACTAAATAAGTGTCTGGGACTTCATCCGCTTCCCACTCTTTAGCTAAATAAGCGCTGGCTGTCTTACATTCAAGTACAGCCGATTCACCTACAACTAAACGGTCTACATTTGCTTTGATAAATGGATATTCAGGGTGACTGTACATAAAATTGCTACGGCGAACCTTCTTATCTGTACGCTTTTCAAATTCTTTAGCGACCACATTCTCCATTTCGTTTCCCCAGTAGATAGCCTCATTGTCAATTTCTTGAGGAGTAACTTGCCCTGTTTTCTCCAACCATAATTCGAAAGCTGTCCGATATTTATTTAGGCCCAGAATAATTCCAGCATCACTGCCACCAATACCCTTTGTTCGTTCCTCTAGCCATTCAGCTCGACTCATTTCACGAGTAGAAATAGCGTTCAAATTCATTGCCAACCTTCTCACTCCTTGATTAAATTTTCAAAGTTCAGTACAATGTAAGAAATTAATTTGTTTTGTAAAGGCTCGCTCTGCCAAGCGAGTCTTTTTCATTCTGCTGTCACTTCGTCAGCATCAAGATGAACGATGGCATAATGACCAAGGTTTTCAGAAAGAACGACATCACCATTCTTGAAAACAAAATAAATGTCATTGTCTAAGATCTCATCACCAAACATATCCTCAATTGGCGTGTCTGCTACTTGTTCCTCTAGATATGCTGGATAACCTGTACGTTCAATCTGTTCAATCATTGGATGATCTCTCATGTTTTTCACCTTCTTTCTGATGGATGATGTCCATCAAGCCAAGCAGGAACGCTATAGGAGAGGGGGAACCCACTTTCCTGCCCAGCTTGATAGGCACCGAAGTGCCCACCAAGAAAAATTGTGGTATAATGTTCTCAGATTAAGTTCAACTTGCGGTGAGCTAATGCCAGTTAGCTTACCGCTTTTACTTTTAGTTCGAAGTAACGCTTTTTAGCTTCGAAATCCAATGCTAGAAGCAAAACAGGATTACTCTTCATTTCCTTACATAGCTTCCTAACTTCAGACACTTTCATCAATCTGCTTGCGGATAAAGTAAAATTCACGCTTGATTACCTCCCATCGCTTGTTCTAGCGGCCTTGCCACCTTTTCAACTGGAATGCCTTTCGCATGTAACTGACGAACTGCTCTCACAAGATTTCGATGATTTTCCTTTATTTCTTCAATTCTCTCAAGCTCTCGAATCGAGTTTAATAGATCAACAGTTGTCAGCTTCGCTTCTCTGTAATCGCATTTAATTACTGACTCCTCAATTCGGGATATACAACTCCACACACATTTGCGTTCACTGATTTCTTGCTCTTTAATCTGGCTCATGCCAGCCACCCCTTGGACTTCCACTTTGGTATCAGACGTTTAATACGTTGCATAATCGAAATGTTGTATTCTTTCTCAAGCATCATTATGAGATTGTCGATGAATGCTCTTGCCTCAACTAGCTCGTCCATCATGCTTTCGATACTTTCTTTTTCTTCCGCAGTGGTAACTGCCGGAGGTTTAGCCAGACAAACCTCCTCGATCTTCTGCAAGGCTTCCTTGATCTCCCTTTCTGCATTTGCCTCTACAGCAAGCCTGTGACGTTCGATGGCTTTTCCACGAAACACTGGCGATGTGTAGCCTCCACTAAACTCATGAAGCAAATCTCCAACAAACTCTGGGTTATCGTTGTATATTTGAATGGCCTGTTTTCCGACGTCTTGCTGCATCGGCCGCCTGTCATGTTTATAATGACTGACCAGCTGAGTAGAGACATTTAGATCAAACGCCATTTGTCCGTTCGTCATCCCCTCCTCCTCTAACAAATTTGTTACTGCCCTTCCAACGTCTGCTGATTTTTTTATCAACATCAACGCCCCCTTTTTGTATTCATTTGTCAATTCCTTAATACATACAACCCTAGTAAACTAGGTTTATGAAACAACTTGCTGCTCTTGCTGACGTATCCAGTTGTCAATAGCCGCAGTTGTAAAGAAAATACGGCGACGAATTCGGAAATGTGGAATTTCTTTCTCTCGAACCATCGTATAAATTGTGTCAGTGTGTACCCCAAGATATTCAGCTGTTTCTTGGACAGTCATTGTTTGGCGATTCACTTAGCTCACCTCCTTATCTGATTTCCCTTCCTGTGGTAATATTTTCATAGGAAGGGAGGTGGAAAATATGGACTTTAAAAATATAGCTGCTCAATTAACAGTTGCCGCTGTTAAAAGAATGGATTTAGAAAGTCAAGATAGAGACGCTGTAATCAAAGAAGTATTTGCTACTTATAATGATTTTCTTAATCTGTTAGAGGAAAGAGATGCTCGTGTGCCAAACATTAGAGATTATTCCGATGACTAAATCTTATTAATTCCAACTCATTAGTGTATTTAGTTATCTCTAAATCTAGCTTTATGAATTCCGTAATGGCTTGGATGAGTTCGATAATTTGCCGATTATCCGAACTCTCTGAGTCGATTACTGACTGGGTATGCTTCACGAGTTTAATAAGCAATTCCCTTTTCTCGTGCCTTAAGCTCACCGTGTCTTCACTAGTTTGCTTTCGTTTCTGATTCAACGTGATCACCTCCTAGATGGCTTCTTTTTCTTTAAGCAACTTTTGGTTGCTATTAACTTCAAAAAAAAGAGTCCACGGGATATCAAGTATTTTGGCGATACATTTGGCAACTTCAACCGAAGGGCGTCTATCACCATTTTCAATCATCCCGTAATATTGACGAGTGATTTTCCCATAAGTCAAAGAAGCAACACGTTCATGAGACAAATCTTTACGACGTCTAGCCTCAATAAGGATTTTGGTTAATTCTTCTTTAGTCATATTCATACCACCTTTTTAGCAACTAAAGGTTGCATTTATTAATTATTATTATACGCAACTTTTAGTTGCTGTCAACCACTTTAGCAACTTTTAATTGCATAACTTTAAACGCAACTTATTGTTGCTGTATAATACTACTATAAAAGATATTTAGAAAGGAGACGCCTTATGTTTCCTAAGCGATTGAAGTCACTGAGATTATCTAAAAAGTTAACACAACAAAATATGGCGGATCTGCTTGGTATCACAAGACAAGGATACGGTAAATATGAAAGTGCTCAAAGTGAACCAGATAATGAAACGCTTCAAAAAATTGCAGATTATTTCGATGTTACTACCGATTATTTATTAGGTAGATCAGACAATCCTACTACTCAAACCGACGACGAAAAAGAAATGCTCGAATTCTTTGCTAATCCTGAATTGAATTTGTTCTTTAAAGAAATGAAGGAGTCTCCAGAGGAGCAATTAGAGGAGTTACGGGAGATCTGGGAGATCATTAAGAAGAGGAATAAAAAATAAATACACGCCGTAGCGTGCTATTTATTTTTATTTATCCACTGTTATAATTTTCTTAATTTGTATTAATGAACAAATGATGCAGTCAATATAACTAATTATAATTTTTCTGGAAAATTAATATCTCCGCACTTGTGACAATAGATAGCCTTCCAAGTTGCAGGACTCTCAAGAAAAATTGTTTCCTTACAACAGCTTGTGATGATTTCTTCCATATCATTAAGCTCTATTTGCGTTCTTGGATCAGTTTTTTTCATTGGTTTATAATTTATTTTCAAGGTAGAATTACTGGATCTTTTTTTCATCTTTCCAAAAGATTTATTTAATTCATCAATTACATGATTTTTTGTTAAATCCATAATAAATTGAACTTGATCTTTGGTGTATTGTGTATTGAAAGGTGCTGGTAATCCACAATGGGGGCAGTAAAATTTATCTCTTGTCTCCTCAGCCAGCTGGTCGTAAAAAATCTTAAACTCTCTCTCACAGAAAGGGCATTCTTTTCTCAATAGACCATTATTATCAAGCCGAATTGCAACTGAAATTTCCATAAAATCACCTCAAAGGAGTTTTCATTATGAATAAATCATATCAAGAACTTACCAAAATTTCACGTGAATTTAGAGATTTAGCCGGAGATTTACTAAGAGCAGATACTAATACATTTGATACAGCATTAAACTTCTTTAAATCATTTTGCGAAGAAACGAAAATCATTCAAACTATCTTGACGCCAATTTTAGAAAGTGAATTTGACACTCAAACTTGGTTTGATAATGCAGTAAATCAACAATACTCTATGGCTGGTAGTGGAGATGCTACCCTTCCCACAAAAAAAGTTGATGCATTAAAAGTCGTTTACGATATGCTTTGGAGTGAAGATGCTCAAAATACTTTTCTAGATTTCGGGTTTAATACTATGTATACAAAAAACTTCAACGAGCAATTACGGAAAGTAAATAATAATTTAACGAATCTTTTAATCCGCTATATTACTAGAGAATTAGAGGATGAAATTGAAATGATTAAACCTCAAAGCAATCAGGCCTGGAATCAATATAATACTTATAACGGACCTACAAACGTTGCTAATAACTCAAGCCATTTTACTCAGAATGTTAGCATAAATAATCCAACTCTTGCTGAGTATGTTGAACAATTACGTATTGTTATTGATCAATCGACTGAGCTTAATCCAGAAGAAAAACAAGATGCTCTTGAAACTGTTGAAATGCTTGAAGAAGAACTTGTTAAAGAGCAACCAAGCTTAACAAGGGTTCAAAAAGTCCTCACGCACCTTCCAACGGTTGATGCTTTTACTTCCATCGCCAGTAATATTGTTGGTACTTTAGCAGGTTCATAATTTATTAATGAAATATATTCTTTAAAAATTAACATCAGTTGATATAATCGTATTCAACTAAAGGAACTGCGGGAGATCATTAAGAAGAGGAATAAGAATAAATAACACGCTACGGCGTGTTTTTATTTTGCCTGTCTACTCTTGTTAATCAGCTTTGAAGTAAAGTTTAATTGAATAAACTTTACTTCAAAGCTTCACACATTTGAGAAACAAAAGTTTTGGATTCATCAAACAGTATAATGTTGTATACCATCATTACAAAACCACTCACTATGTACAAGAGCTTCATACATTGCGGACTTCCAATGATTTAAAGAGTATGCTTCAGCACTTTTTTGATATTCTATAAGTTGAATCCTTACCGCTTCTCCTCCCCCAATATTATACAAGTTTTTTAGAGTATAAGCCTGACTACTTAACTCCTCACTAGCTAACACGCTATATAAATCCGAAAGTTCAAATAAACCAAAATGATGTTCAACTTTTGAATATTTTTCATTTGTCCATCCCTCAGGCTTCCTCACAAAAAAACTAAAACCATATTCATTATAAGCACCTAGTTTAGCAAACATCCATTTCTGATCATTAACATCATCATAATATGGATGAAGCGTTTCTTTTCCTAAAACTGGTGCAATATCACCTTTTATTGAATTACAATCTCTACAACAAGGCAATAAATTTAATGGCGTTACAGCATATATAGGATACTTTGCTTTCGGTAAATAATGATCTAATGTCTTAGGCGGTCTAAAGCCACAAATAGGACACTTCCTAGTGCTATGCAAAATTTCATTATAATATTTTCTTCCCGGCTCTCCTTTTGGAACAAATTTCCTTTCGTATAACCAAGTCATTTCTTCTTTTGATATTTTGTCACTTACTGTCTCATGAACAGGAATAGTTGTTAACTCTCCCAGTTTAGCTTTACTGTCATACTCTTGAATCCTAAATGTGAAGTTCTCCATTTCTTCATACACTCGTGTTTTTAAGGAAATATTTCTAACATTGCTTGTACAGTCTTTTAGTATCTCTCTAAGGTCAATTGAAGGTTTGTCTAGTAGAATCAAAAGTTATCACCTTTTCTCAATAGTAAAGAACGCAAAATAGTTCGTCCTTCAAGTCCTAACTGCTCATTAAATATATTTAATATTTCTTCATAATCATCATATATGTCCACCAAATTTTTTAGATATTGATGAAACCCAGAAGATGTTACCTCAAGTCCAAATACTTCCCGAGTTAAAGTACTAATATTTTCTCCAAAGGTTTCGATATCAGGTCTGTAAAAAGAAACTAAATTATCAGTACGATTCATTACCCAAGTGCAATTCCTAGGAACTTCTTGAACTAAAACTGGTGAATGAGTTGCAATGAGAGCAACTGCATTTCTATATATCAACAAATCAGAAAGTGCTCTTGTAAAAGCCGAAAGTAGCGGGGGATGTAAATGTATTTCAGGCTCATCTAATATAACAAGGCTCCTCTCTTCTACAGTTTCAACTAATTTTGTAATAGTAAGAAGAACAATCTTATGACCCGAACTTAACTTTTCAAAGATAATATCAATCCTATCATGATACTGGGGTAGAATCAGATACTCAATTCCTAAACCATTAAATATTGGATCGCTTTCTAATGTTCGTATTGCTTGTCGCCACCGCTTTGTTTTTGCGCTATTACTCAGAAGTATTAATGCATCTTTAAATTCTTTTTGAAGATCCCTTAAGTTTTTTGGTACATGCATTACCTTTTTTTCATTTGTAGTATGATCTTTTGTAAATTCTTTTTTTAATAGACCTATATTATAATATTTAATTTTATCGCCTTTTCGAATGTCAAGAATATCATTTCCAGAATCAAAAGAACTGAAAGATATAGAAACCAAATTTGCAAATAAATCCTCATTAGAACCTTGTGCTAATTCTGATATGATTTCTCCATATTCGTTAGACCCTGTTCTTAAATAATTTATAATATTTTTTAATAAATTTGTTTTACCTACACCGTTTCTTCCAATTATAATATGTAAATTAGAAGGGGGAATAGATCTAGATTTTACTTCAACCTCAAACGATGTAGCAGATTCAGTATCAGGTAAAATAAAAGAGAAAAAATAATCTGTTAATTCTGCATTTCCATTTGCTAATCGACGGTATTGTCCTTTAACAGATGTAGTAGAAACAGAACGTAATAAAGACCTATGTGTAATATATTCACCCTTTACCTCTTCATATAATTCTTCATCAAATGCTATATCATTTAAGCCCCTTAATATTTGAAATCTTATATCTGCTCCTAACTCATTAAGTTTGCTATAATAAGTTACATCTTGACCAACTGAGAAAAAATTATTATCTAGCGTATCCCCAAAAACACTTGGAATGTCAGGTCTTATACTCCTACCTTCTGACCACTTTAATCCTTTTTGACCTATTTTTGTTGTTCCAATCCACTCCACTGATTTTTCATATGAATAATATACTCCAAAGAGAGTCTTATACTCCCACCAGTCGTTCCAATTATCTTTTACTAGGAATACAGTTGGTTCTTCAGCAGTAGTATATGGCGTTTCATCAGATTCAAGAACTATAAATTTAATATTCACACTTTCACCCTCGGTCTTGAAAATTATTAATATCCTTCAATATATTATTTAACTAGAACGATCAATTTATATGTTCTAATAAATTTATTACAACTATGGAATGTCAACACAAACAAGAAGCTCTCTTGACTAAATCTTCTAACTACTGATTTTCCTTCCTATGAACATTTTTCAGGGTTACCAGGATAATATACTTATTATACCAAGGCTCAACGAGGACTATTGTCGTTATTCGTCGAATGGTAGATATAGAATTTTCAACTAGTTTGTAGGATAATGGAAGAAAATGATTCTTTTACACGCAGTGGCGTGTCTTTCTATATTTACCGTACTATTTGTGTAACATGAATAAAATAAACAAAGGAGAGTATCAAAACAGTGAACAATGCACTTAAAGGTTGTCTGGGCTGTTTGGGCCTAATCATTTTGTTATCACTCATTATTGGTGGTTGTACTGCCTTTTGGGGTACTAATGAATACGAGAAAACCGAAGAACAAATAACTACTACTGAAACTTCAACTGATTCACCACAAGATACGGTAAAAGAAGCAGTTAAACCAGATACTGCTGAACAAAGTAAAGATGAAAAAGGAAGCTGGAAAGAAAAGATCCAGCAAGTTGCTGCTTCCAATAAAAGCGAAACTGAAAAATTTGATGAAGTAAGCTTGTATGCTCAAGATTATAATGCTAGTGACAGTGAGCGTACAGAGTTTGAGAATTATATTGTTAATGAATACAAAACTGGCAAGTATCTAGCAGATATAAAAAATGACGAGTATATGTTAACTAATATCTTTAAAGCTGAGGTTGTTGATACCTTTTACGATGTGAAAGAACAAGACAATACACCGATGGCCCTCTTTGCTTTTGATTTTTGGCAAAATACAAAGTATACGTATAGAGGCGTTGATGATGTGAATAGTCATGAAGTTAAAGCGAATGAGGAGCAGATGGATAAGGCTTTGGCAAAGATGGATTGAATAAAACGAAAAAATCCCACTGAAGAAACATGAATTTAGAGGACTTTTGCTTTGGTTACCTGGTATCAATGGATAAAGTATTTCTTTAATTACTCTTATCATTAATGATGATTTTAATAGACTCTATTGTGCTAAAGCACCTTTCCATATTAAAAAATCAGCCAGATTTTTTAAAGAAATTAAGAACCTACCACATAATAACAAAAGCCTTATCCGTTTTCGAATAGGGCTTTCTTCTTTATTAATTTTAAGTTGATTTTCATTGAAGTATAATATAATAAACTAAAACATTGGTCTACGAGGTGTTAAAAATTAGTTTGAATTCAATCCAAACGCTCTTGTTCCCAGCTTTTCTTTATATTTATTTTCTTCTCTGATAGCTTCTGTAGAGGTTAAGGCAGCAGGAAGTGTCTGTAAAATTGTATATTTAAATTTATAAATTCGTTCCGGTTCTTTTTCCAATACCTCTTTTAGTTTTTTGTTGTTGCCGTGCCCATTTTCCACGTACTTTTTCCAACGTCCATACAACCCTTCTTTACCGGATGCAGACCCAACATATTGCATCCCATCTGTCGTATCCAAAATGAGATAAACCCCACCAACAGAAGACAGCGACTTATACCATGTCCTGTTTACATCGGGATCTCTGATTATTTCTTTGAGTTCTTTGAAAGTCAGATTTATATCATAATAACCAGGAAAATCTTTAACAAATCCTTTTGGTAGAAGCTGTACCACTTCATTTGGGTATGTATCCAACCATACGCACCATCCTTGGGCCACTCCGCTCCAGCTAATGACCAGTCTTCTTTCTAAATCTTCGAAGCCTGTTAGTTTTTCTAAATCATATTTATACCTACTTTTGAGTTTAGCTTTCCCTCTGAATGAAACATCTTTTCCAGGTGGGAATTTGTTAGCTGACGGAAAACCATCTACATTGTATGTATTCTTGATCTCGTAAACCCCAACAAAAAGTGCCTGGTTATTGTTTATGCCTAGACAGGAAACGAGATACTTACAACCTTTGAATTTATCTGTTTCTTGATAAGATTGATATAACTCAAATTCATTATTATAAAATAACTCGTGAACATTAACATCCCTTGTATCCTGATGCCTTGCTATCTTAATCTTATTAGTAACATCCAACCTGTATAATCCTAACATCTTCTTTATGGTCAGCATATGTACCTCCATCAATTGTCTATCTCTATTTTTATTATACAATCGATTTTGTATAACTAAAGTATCAAGTTTAATACGGATCTTCAGTTTTGTTTCCTCTTATATGTAAAGAAATAACCTTTAGCGAAACAATCTCGTAACTAACAATATAATAATCTCTAGTATAAGAGTTGTCAGAATAGATACTAAGACATCATAAAAATTAAATGATTTATTATTCAACTAACCTACTTCTATAACCAAAGAAAAAATCCTGAAAAACAGGAGTTTCAATGAAACTTAATTATAATTTATTAACCTTTATAAAACCTAAAGGTAACTGTAGATTCTCTATTTCAAATTCTTCTTAGTAAACTTTATACTGTGTAGCAACTAGCTCTCTTTGGACTGAAATGTCACCGTTTAACACATAACAATCGGCAGAATTTGTGTGCCGATTAAAGTTATACAAGCGATATAAAACATAATGATCCGGCTCCTTTTGAGAAAATGCCAATTCATTAATAGTCATCATAAAAGGGGTGTTTTCCCCACCAGTAGTCGTTTTTACTTCTATGCATTTCGGTTTTCCATCAGGTGTAAAAGAAAAAATATCGTAGCCCGCTCCATCCCCTTCAATTACAGAAGTGTGTTTCACTCTCTCTGCTAGATCTGGCCGGCCAGCTTCGATTAGAGCCTCCCTTTCCCATTTAAGCACAAGTTCTTCCCCTTGAAGCCCAAGTTCTTTGTTTCTAGATGTATTTTCAGCAAAATCTACTTTTCTCCCTTTAAATTTCCGTGTATCGCTCCCTCGTTGTCTTTTAGTTTCTGGGGGCTCCGAAAAGGACAGTTGATTCGATAAGGATGATCCTGTATTTTCTTCAGTAAATGTGGGAGTCAACTTTAAATTATTTAAAGCAGCTACAGCCGCTTCAGCATCCCAGTCTAGAATTTGCCACTTGAAGTAAACTGGGCACTCTCGGTCTATGTCATGTGTGACATATGCTGCTTTGCCCAAATAAGTATATGGTTGAGCTTTTTTAGTTTTAGGATTGATCCCTTCAGTACGTAGAAAAATATAAATATTTTGTGTTAAGTGATTGTGATTAATAAAATCTAAAATTTGAGAACTTTTTAAAGTTTGACGAAGCTGTGACTGCCATGTCAGAATTCCATCCTCAGTGATTTCTTCTTCAAAAGTATGATCTCCTTGTTTTTGTCCCAAGGTTATAAAGAAAACATAGTCTTTCTCTCTATTAGAAATTTTTATAATTCCCTGAATCCCCCATGTGCCAGTGCGGGGGATAAAGTTACTGTCCGGATCAAACAAATCATGTACATCTTTTCTATGGTATGTTTCGTATAGTCTAAGACCTCTAACCACTTGACTTACCTCCTGAAACCTCTTTCTTTGCTCTCCCTTGCCTAAATAGGCCTATATACTTAGTATAACAAATTATCTTCGATTTTTATGTCGTTATTTGACGAAGAGATAATATAGAGTTTTAAAAGGCTGTGTAGGATAATATTAGGAAGTTGCTTTATTTTTTACATAGCGGGGTATTTGTTTGTTGTACCCGTTATTAGTCCTATTATCCCATTATATATTATTTATTAAATAGAAAAATCTACATACTTAAAATCACTAGTAAGATTAGGAGTTGAGAACATGAAAAAGAAAGTTGCTATATTAATGCCTATTTTGACTTTTAGTATTGCTACATCATCTTTAGCGCATCCTGGAAATACTGACGGTAATGGAGGGCATTACTGCCGCACAAATTGTGCGAAGTGGGGCCTTGCAGACGGGGAATACCACTATCACAACGGAGGCGGTGGAAGCAGTAATGATAGTTCAAGTAATGGTGGAGGTTCCTCCTCTTCCCCATCTAATGAGCCATCCCCAGCTGAAATTGCAGCACAAAAAGAAGCTACAGACCGTGCTAATGGAGAAAAAGAAGGTTATGATTCTGGTTATGCAGATGGATATGCAGCCGCTTCCAAGAGCGCTCAAGGATCTGGAACTGACTCATACAATGAAGGTTATAAAACCGAATATGAGAAAGGCTATACAGAAGGTGAGGAAAAGCTCAAAGCTGAGAAAATAACTGCACAAAAAGAAGGATCTGCACTTGGTCAGAAAACAGATACACTTTCTGTTCCAGATAAATACATAGAGAACGCTGCTTTAAAAGATGCGTTCACCGCTGCCTTTAATAAAGCCGTGAAAGACCGCGATGAAGTAGCTATCGCAAAGTACACTGATATGGGCTACGAGGATGGACTACAAGACATGCGACAAACCTTGGATAATATGAAAGAAAGTTATCACCAAGCATATGAAGATGGTTTTAAAAAAGGTTTAGCAGAATTTAAAAATAAATATGTCCAGCAAGGATATAACGCAGCTTTTACCACTCTCAAATATCAAGCTCCAAACATTGATGATGAAAAATACATTGCGTGGTATAAAGAAGGATTCGAGTCGAATAAAGAGGTTCTAAAGATTCAAGAAGCTGCTTTTGAACTTGGGAACAGTGGAGAAGAATACGCACTTCCTGAAAAGTATGAGCACGCTGAAGTTGTTTTTAAGCACTATTATGATAAAGGGCTCGAACAACACGAAAAAGAAAGTGCTCAAGCTGCTGCTGGGCTAGGGTTCATTGGACTTGCTTGGTTTGCTCGACGCTTTTATGTAGCTAAAAAATCAATCGGCTAAGGAAAGGAAGTAAATTATGGGGATTTATCGTTCAATTTGTTATAAAGTTGAAGATGTCTTTATCAAACTACTCACAAAGGGACAAGATCCTGTTGCTGTAAAACAAAAGGTAACGGAGTTTCGCACTCAAAAAGAAGCTCTTAAACTAGAGAAAAAGAAAGAAGCTCAAGCACAATCAGAAGAAAGGAAGAAAATCCAGGAAGCTAAAAGGGCAGAGAAAGAACGCTTGGCAAAAGAGAAAGCTGAGCAGGAACATCAAGCAACCCTCGCTCTCCTTTCAAACTTTGTAGCTGAAGAAATCCATACATATACTGATTATGAATATCGTGCCGTCAGCAAGAATCCAACATTTTTTAAATCGGTAAAAGATCGGGTTTTTGAGGCGAATGAGCAAGGAATTACATTTCTCGAATGTGAATATGACAAGACTAAAACAAAGGAATACCCCGGCTATTTATTTGTGACAAACAAACGTGTATGGTTTGTAGCAAAAAATATGACGATGATTGATAAGTTTAGATATCAGACAATATATGACGTAAAGTGGTTTAAAGATGGACTAATGGAAAAAGGACTTTACATTCAATACGGTAAACGTCGACTTGAGTTTGATGAAATATTTGATAAAGATCAAATGCAACGTGTTGCTAATCTAATTCTCAACCTTTCATCCTCATAACCTTAAAAATAAAATACAAAAGAATAGGAAGTGAAATTCATGTTTAACAAAAAGTCAAAGTTTTTCAAGCCGCTTGCGGCAACCATTTTATCAGTTTCATTGATTGGTAGCTCATTTACTCCATTCGCTAGTAGCATTGCAAATGAAAATATCGTAGCTGAAGCGGCAGCACCTAAAAATGCAGTGACATCAAAAGTAACTGAAGTAATCGATGGGGATACAATCAAAGTAAACTTCAAGGGCAGAACAGAAACAGTTAGAATGATTCTCGTCGATACGCCTGAAACAAAAGATCCAAAAAAATGCGTTCAACTGTATGGACCTGAAGCATCAAAATTTACTAAAGATAGCCTATTAAACAAAAACGTCAAATTAGAGCTAGGCGCTCAAACTCGTGACAAATATGGCCGTATTCTTGCCTATGTATATCTGAATGACAAAATGTTTAATAAAACATTGTTAGAAAAAGGACTAGCTCGCATTGCTGTTTACCCACCAAACACTCAATATTTGGATGAACTAAAGGCAGCTGAAGCTACTGCTAAAAAGAAAAAAGTCGGCATTTGGTCAAACAAAAACGCAACCAATGGTGGCTGTGCTCCAAAGCCAGCGCCAAAACCGAAACCAGCTCCAAAGCCAAAGCCAACTCCTCCAAAGCCGAAACCACAGCCAAAACCAAAGAAGTTTAAAAACTGCACAGAACTAAGAAAAGTTTATCCAGATGGAGTACCAAAAGGGCACCCTTCCTACGACCCAAAAATGGATAGAGACAAAGACGGCTGGGCTTGTGAAAGATAATCTATTAATTTAAACCCTTCCCCTTTCCTGGGAAAGGGTTTTATTATATTATTAAACAGAACATACGTTCCTAAAACGTTTCTTGAGGTGAAGCCAATGGCCTATTCTACATTACTAGAAGACTATATTTTTTCTTTGTATCAATCTATTCACATTAATGAACCTAATCAGTTAGACCTAAAAGTTATAGCTAGTCGATTAGGAATAAACATCGACTATGTAAATAGTAGCAGCAAAACACTTTATGCTCCACAGGAAGCATTAATCCTTATCGATCGACGATTGACTGTTGAAAAACAATGGCAAGATTTTGGCCACGAGTTGGGCCATTTGTTACGGCACTGTGGTAGCCAACTAACTCTCCCTCCCCCTTTTATTGAAATGCAGGAGTGGCAAGCAAATAACTTTATGTATCACTTTTGTGTGCCAAGTTTTATGTTAGAAAAAATTTCATTTCCTTGGCGCAAAAAAGAAGTGATTGCTGTTATTGCTCATACATTCAACGTAGACACTGAATTTGCTTTAGAACGGTTAGAACGTTGGTTAAGGCAGCGCGAAAGTTTGTATTTTTATCGTCAAATGAACGAAGCTCAGCAAAACGGATTGTAGCTATACATAGGTTGAATGATACACACTCGCACGAAAAGATAGTAATAAAAGGAGTGAATAAGATGGCGAGTATCGAACAACGTGGAGAACGTTCTTTTCGACTTAAAGTAGAATTAGGATATGGTGCAGATGGAAAAAGAATTCGTAGAGCAAAAACGGTAAAAATTGAAGATGACTCTCTCCTAAGAAAAAAGAAAAAGCTAAATGATTTTCTGCAAGCAGAATTATATAAATTTAAAGCTGAAGTTGAATCTGGTGAGTATATAGCACCTGAAAAGACCTTATTTATTGATTTTGCTCATGAATGGGAAGAAAAGAAAGGAAAGAAAACTTTAGGCATTAAAACATTAGAAGAAAGATTAATCCTTTTGAAGAACCATATAAATCCCTATTTCAAAAATCAGAGAATCGATCATGTTAACCCTATGCATATTGTTACTTTTTATGATTTTTTATCAAAGGATGGAGCCAGAAAAGACGGCAAACCAGGTGGGCTTTCTCCAAACACCATCTACGAAATCGATAAAGTATTGCGAAGTATTTTTGGAACTGCGAAAGAGTGGAGAGTAATTAAAGATAATCCAATGGAGGGAGTCAAACGTCCAAAGTTAGCGAAAACAGAAATGGCGTTTCTCGATCAGGAACAAGCCTCTCAGCTCATTATTTGGTTAAATGAGAATCTTGATCCGGTGTGGAAAATGATCTTTCTTACTGCATTAATTGGCGGATTAAGACGGGGCGAAGTTGTTCCTTTAGAGCTCTCGGATATCGTCTGGGAACGCAATGCTCTTTCAATTAATAAAAGTGTAGTTACAATAAGGGGCGAAACGCTACTTAAGGAGACAAAGACGGGGCGTACTGACGAGTTGATTATGCCAACATGGTATATGAACGAACTAAAAAAATATGTTCATGAATGGAAAAAACAAAAAATAATGATTGGCGATAAGTGGGAAGAAAAAGAGAAACAATATTTATTTCACAGTGGAACCGGAAAAAGGTACCATCCACAGACTATATCGCAAAAATGGCGTAAAATTAGAAAGCAGCATGGATTTAATATTCGACTGCACGATCTTCGGCATACGATGGTTACCCTTCTCATTGAAGAAGGTGTAAACATGAGGATCATACAAGAACGGGCCCGACACTCTTCCTCTCGTGTAACCAACGATATTTACGGGCACGTTAGCAAAAGAGCAGCCGAAAGTGCCGCTGATAAATTCGATCGTTTTTCTCCAGAAAACTTATCAAAAACATCATTTGGTACCCAATCGGGACCCAATTAAGGATTCCCTTTAATTCACAACACTTAAAAGCATTGATATACCAACGTTTGTGACCACATTAAAAACGGGGCAAAGGTGATTAAACACACCCTGCCCCGAAGATGAAATGATTTAGTTTTGTTCTTATTATTACTCTAGGAACGTGATTATGTCAAGGTTTTATGTATTCTCTATCTGATTAATTTGGCTTAAAAATATAGATCATATGAAAACAAATTATTTTTAGAAACTATATCAGACAATAAAGCTTTAATTTTGAAAAGGGCAGTCACAGCAATACAGAGCGCAACTACGCTCCTACCTATAACGAGGCAGTTTACTGTGCATCCCTCCTACGTTATGTTATATTGATTTTAATGAATGGGTCACATCATTGGAAACAAACTAGGAAGCTATGCAAGATATGAATGAATCATGTCTTTTTATTTCCAATACAGGTGGTACTATTTTCATTATCTGTATGTACTACTCATAAAAGTAATCTGTTTGTTAATGAGTTTCACTCATTTTCAATATATACAAAAACTTGGAGGTATTACTCATGGGATTGTTTGATATGTTTAAAGGTGACGACACTAAAAATGATAATGGTATGAATCCACACTTTGCTTTTGCCACCTCTTTACTTTACATGATGGGATCAGATGGCGAATTTGACAACGAAGAATTAGGGCAGCTACTCGCAGTTTTAGGTGGTAATAGTAAAGGCGGAACAGTATATATCGGTGGAAACAACAACGACCTAATGGACAAAGCAGTCAAATATATTCGAAAAAATACAATTGATCAATTCTTAAATGAAGCAGCTCCAGTTTTAACAGATGCTCAAAAAATGTGTATCCTTACAAACTTAGTGGATTCATCTCTTGCTGATGGAGAAGCTGAACGCGAAGAACAAGAAATGTTTGGAAAGTTCTTACATGCTTTCGGTATTTCTGAAGAAAGATTCAAACCATTTTTCGAAGTGATCGTTCTTAAAAATGATCGCGCTGTATTTTTGGATCAAAACCATCCAAAAAACAAAGAAGGATTCCAAGTTGAACTTTCAGTAAAATAATAGATTCGTATTTACATAGAAGCCCTTTACTAATCGGGCTTCTATTTTTATCAAAAACATACCCATAACAAAGGCAGAAAAACTAAGTATCAATCACATAAAGGTGGTGGTCCCGAAGTTGAAAGACTTCATTATAGATGATTCTGTGAAATGTTTAATCTGTATGTAGCTGTATACAAGCTCTTCTGATCAGAAGAGCTTGTTTTTTTCGACTCCTTCTCCTGGTGAATCATCCCCCCACCAAGAATAAGCAAGCTGACACATAGAACCATAGCTAACACCACAAAAAACCTCTTTAAATAATCTGTCATATCGATCCGCCTCCTTGCAATCGCGTCTATCCCGCATTAACGGGCTGTAAGATCCCCACCTCAAAATGGTAGGAGAAGCAAAACTATTTAGGTGGGAGATCAACTTCCCGTAAACGCCCGATCCGTTCGGGCCTGCACGATGCAGGTTACAAAGGTGTTGCAACAGGACGTTGCGCTCTTAGCCTTTGTTCTTCTTTTATCAGCGGGGGATGAAGCTCCCCACTGATTGAAGTTTCACTTTATCCTCTGCCTTTCTAGTTGTATGCACGAAAACGTTTTCAATATGACTAAAAAAAGAGGAAGCTACTAAACAATAGCTCCCCATGTTACTTTCCATTGATTGAAGTTTCACTTTATTTTTTTCGAGGCAAATAAAAGGTAAAGGTCGTTCCTTCTCCTAATTGACTTTGCACTTTAATGCTTCCTTGGTGTGCTGTGATTATGTTTTTAGCAATGGAAAGTCCAAGCCCTGTACCTGCTTGACCTCTCGTTCTTGCTTTATCTCCTTTATAAAACCGTTCAAAAACAAATGGCAAGTCCTCTTCACTAATGCCGACACCAGAATCTTGAACATGAACTTCATAGCCGTCCGCTTTTCGTTCCAGCTTTACTTCAACAAAACCGTTTTCTTGTGTATGGCGAATGGCATTATCAATTAAATTCGTCAGCACTTGCTCAATTCGATCTGAATCGATATCGATATAGGTGTCCTCATCAGGAATATTTAATTTCAATTCAATCTGCTTGTCTTTCGCTAAGCCTTGAAATTTATTAGCCACTCTTTTAATAAACGAAGACAGCTCTATTTCTTCTAATTCTAAATTAATATGACCTGCTTCCATTCTGGCTAAATCTAACAGTTCATTGACGAGACGCCCCATTCGAAGCGATTCTTCATGAATAATTTTGGCGATCTCTTTTTTCTCCTCTTCCGTCCCTGCAATATCATCTACAATCGCTTCACTGTAGCCTTGTAACATCGCAATTGGTGTTCTCAATTCATGAGAGACGTTAGCAATGAAGTCTTTTCTTAACTTATCTAATCGCCGCTCTTCTGACATATCGCGAACAACCGCCACCACTCCACGAACAGACTTATCATTGTAAAGCGGGCTCACAATGACGACATAAGAGCGATCTTTTAAGGACAGTTCGCCAATTTGCTCGGTCTCTGTTTCAATGGCCTTTTTCAGCAATTCCGCTAGTAAAGTTGGCATTGTTTCATTCTGATGATCATTTCCCATTTCATAATACCAACTTTGCAAAAAGCGTTCGGCTGGCGGGTTGGTGATTAATATCGTACCATCCCGATTAAAGGTAATAACCCCATCGGCCATACTACTTAAAATACTAGCAAGCTGTTCTTTTTCTTGATTAAGTGCATGAATATTGTAATTTAATTGCTTAGCCATTTGATTAAATGACGTGGCGAGCGCCCCAATTTCATCCGATGTTAAAATCGGAACTTTTGTATCAAACTTTCCTTTTGCTACTTCTGTTGCTGCCTCTCTCATTTTCCTTAAAGGAGCTGTAATTCTTGTAGAAAGGAAAAAGGCAAAAATAGTCGTTAGGACAATTGCAATCCCAGCTGCTAACAAAATCAGCCTCGTTGTTTGTTCGGATGTTTCTTTTATGACTTCAAGGGATTGGTAAATGATAACCGCTCCATTTTCATCATCATTCATATGTAGTGGAACAGCAATAACAATCGAGTTTTCATGTCGATTAGAGTTGCTTCCCCCCTGAATGGGTAGCTCTGTCTGTACTTTTTTATTCTCTGTAAACACTTGAGATAGCACCGGATCATTGACAACTTTCGACTGTTCTAATACGGTGCTCAAGTCATCATCTGGCGAATAATGAAAACGCTCTTTATTTTCCGCTATAATAAGATGGACGGGCTCATCGACTAAATCCCAAGCCACCTGCATACCTGTTTGTTTATCTTCATGATCAGAAATCACCTTTGAAATCTTCACAGCTGTATCTGATAATTCTTTCTCAACTTCTTTTGCATGATAATTCTCAAAGAATTGCAGTTGTAAAATCGTTAAAAAGAATAAAACAAACGATACAAGCAAAAGAATGGTCATCCAAAGCTTTCCTACTACACTTCTCCAAAGTTTCATTCATTCACAACCTCAAATTTATAGCCCACTCCCCAAACAGTGACAATCATTTTCGCAGCTTTCTCAGATACTTTGTTTAACTTTTCACGCAAACGCTTCACATGTGTATCCACCGTCCGTAAATCTCCGAAAAATTCATAATGCCAAACTTCTTTTAATAAATGTTCACGATCAAATACTTTATCTGGCGCTTTCGCTAGAAAATAAAGCAATTCATACTCTTTTGGTGTTAAGTTAACCTCTTCTCCATCAGCTGTTACTCGATGTGCGTCATTGTCAATCGTCAAATGCGGATACACAATTAAGTCTTTTGATTTCGTATCCGTTTGTAAGTAGGTCGTTGGAGAAGATCTTCTTAATAATGCTTTCACACGAAGAACAACTTCTCTTGGGCTAAATGGCTTCACAATATAATCATCCGTCCCCACTTCAAACCCTTGGACGCGATTCGCTTCCTCTCCCTTTGCCGTTAACATAATAACAGGAGTCGCTTTCTTCTCTCTCAGTTCTCTACACACTTCAATACCATCCTTACCGGGCATCATTAAGTCCAGTAAAATACAATCATATTCTTCGTTTAAAGCCATTTCAAGGGCCATTTCCCCATCTTCGGCTTCATCAATCACATAATTTTCTCTTTCTAAATACATTCGCAACAAACGGCGAATTCTCTCCTCATCATCTACGACTAAAATCTTTAATTCATGTTCCAACGTAGCATCCTCCCAATCATATAAAAATAGAGCTTTCTTCTTTATTACTTTCATTATTGACTAATCCTTGTCTTTTTTCAATTTATCAACTATCAGTATAGAAAAAAGCCTCCGCATATAAGCGGAGGTTTGATATTTATGGCGTTGCGTACGAGTGAAGACCCGCTATCACTAAGTTCACCGCTACTAAGTTGAACATAATAATGACAAAACCGATTACCGCAAGCCAAGCTGACTTTTCTCCATGCCAGCCTTTCGATAAACGAAGATGTAAAAAGGCTGCATAAAATAACCAGGTAATAAGTGCCCATACCTCTTTCGGGTCCCATCCCCAAAATCTAGACCAAGCAATTTGCGCCCAGATCATGGCAAAAATCAATCCCCCAAGAGTAAAGACTGGAAAACCAATCAAGACTGCACGATAACTTACTTCGTCCATTAAATCTGAATTTACATTCTTTACGAAAGGCTGTACGAGGGCAGCGATTCGTTTGCGAGTAATCAGACGGATGACAATGTAAATAAGAAGTCCACCTACAAGTGACCAAACAAGAGTGTTTAACTTTTTCGCATTAATAAAACCAGGAACCTCTATTATTGGTTCAAACTTGCCATCTGTTACTAATTGACCTTCGTTTGGACCGATGATCGCCGGCATATAAAATGTTTCCTCCGCCGGATTCCCATCTTTATTAATATAGTCAAATTTCGCTTCATATCCCGCAAGATTAAATGATGTTGTGACAATAACAAAGCCAATCGTTGCGACAAGGCTGTACATCACTACTTCTAGCCAAATCGTTTGCTTACTTCTTTTCGATTGATCAATATTTTTAACTAAATAAATTAATCCTGCAACAAAGCTAATCGCCAAAATCCCTTCCGCTGCGGCAACCGTTGTTACGTGAATATGTAACCAGTCACTTTGAAGCGCTGGAATAAGAGGGCTAATTTCTTTTGGAAACATGCTCGCATACGCAATGACAATCGTCGCAATCGGCAAGGCAAACAACCCTAGCACCGGTAAACGATAGATTAAATAAATGATAATAAATGCTCCAACTAACATCATCGCAAAGAATGTAACAAATTCAAACAAGTTGCTGACAGGTGCATGACCTGAAGCAATCCAACGCGTGATAAAGTAGCCTAGCTGAGCAATAAATCCGATCACTGTCACCGCAAACCCTAACTTGCCCCAGCGATTTTCTTCTTGTTTTTGACCATCTTTCTTTTGACGAACAGCTCCTCCGAATAGAAATGTCGCCACTAAGTATAATATAAATGAAGCATAAAGTAGATTCCCGCTCCATTGAACTAAGTCAGACATCTTCGTTTTCCCTCCCTATTATGACTGTTGTTGATCCTCTAGCATCGGTATTTGGGTTGATCCGATCGCCGCGTCAATTTCTCGTTTGAGCCCATGCCAGTTTTTATTTGTGTGAGCTGCAACGTATACTTCGTTATCTATTTGGCGAATCCATAAACGACGATGATTCCAATAAGCTCCTTGGACTACTCCAATCATAAAGATCGCTCCACCAACAGCTAAGATCCATAAAGTTAAATCTTTACGTACAGTCAACACAGAAATATTACGAGTCTCAATTCCTTTGAATTCCATTTTATACTCAGTTTCCCCAACGGGCTCGAGCGTTTGACGAATGGCAACGAAGCTAATTTCCCCTTCTGGATTCTCTGGAGAGATCATTTTAAAGAAAAAGGCAGGGTTGTTTGGATTAGGAGATTTTGTAATTGGTTCTCCTGATTCAGAAAATCCATCATAATCCGGGAAGTATCCAATCACTTCTACTTTATATCCATTTCCGAGATCATACACATCTTTAGGGTCTAACAGATCGATTTTGACCTTTCCGACTTCCTCTTGTGTCGCTTTATTCGTTAAGCCAAACTCCATCGATTTCAATTCATCTTTACTGAAACTATCTTGATAAAGAGCATAATGATCAAATTTAAACGGTTCATTTACACGGATTTCTTCTGATTCCACCTTCGTTAACTTTGGTTCTGCACCAGGTAGCCCTTGATTTTCATCTCGATAAAGAACCGCATTTGTTTGATACGTCTTAACTACACCATCTGTTTGATCGAGCGCGTCATCAAACACTTCAGGGTCTTTTTCTTTATCATAGTTTTCGATGATAAATTTTTCGTTTTTTAAGTAATATTCCCCATTCGTTCCTGGGATTTCCATAGTGTCCCCTTCACGAATAAACAAAGTTTCATCTACATACATGCCTTCCATCGAACGAAGCAGTGCACCGAATAGAAAAATAATAAGACCGACGTGATTGACGTAAGGACCCCAACGAGAAAATCGATTTTTTTCAGCTAATAAGCTGCCATCTTCTTCTCGAATTTTATAGCGCTTACTTGATAAGTTCGTTTTAACCTCATTCCACTCTTCTTCAGTCAGCTTCACTTCTTGCTTCGCGAACAAGCGTTGTTTATTCATAAATGAGACATGGCGAGCTACTCGTTGATTCTTCAACGCGCGATAAAGCGGGATCACACGGTCAAGACTACAAATCACGAGAGACACACCAATAGCTGCAATTAAAGTGTTAAACCAAGCGGAATTATATAAATCATAAAAGCCAAACATATAATATAATTTTCCCGCAAAGCCATAAACCTCTTCATAATATTGTTCTGGCGGTATGTTTTGAGGAATAAATAATTTTTGCGGAAAAATAGTTCCAATGGATGATGCAACAAGCGTTAAAACGATTAGCCAAACCCCTACTTTTACTGAAGAAAAGAAATTCCACACTTTGTCAACGATTGTTTTTTTATACGTTTGTGACCGACGGGCGCTACCTTCATAGCGCATATCGTGTAGCTTCTCTTGTTTCGCCTCTTCCGTTAGCGCCCTGCCACATGATTCACAAAGAATCGTTCCGTGAGGATTGACATGGCCACATTCACATTTAACCTTCTCCATTTCAAAACTCCTTAAAATTATGGTTTCACTTTTTCAAACAAAGCTCTCACCTGTTCTTCTTCTACGAGTCCACCAACAACGATTTCTTCGATTTCCCCTTCTGCATTAATCAAATAAGTAGCTGGAAGTCTACTCACCCCATACGCCTTTTCTACTTCTTTCGTTGTGTCGATCGCAATGGGAAAAGTTAAGCCATACTGCTTAGCAAAATTCTTCGTTTGTAATTCGGAGTCACCGACATTTACAGCCAGAACTTCTACCCCTTGATCCTTAAATTCTTTTGATACCGTTTCCATATGGGGCATTTCTTCTTTACATGGGGCACACCATGATCCCCAAAAATTAAGAAAAACGCCTTTTCCTTTATAATCAGACAGCTGGTGCTTCTCTCCTGAAATATCTGTTAACACAAAATCAGGTGCCTGATCCCCTACTTGCAAAGTGCCACGAGTCTCTTCCGTCAAACTCGTATAGATCGTGTAACCGACTGCAACGGCTAAAATGGCTAAAATGACGGAACGCATAATAAGCCTTTGTTTTCTTTTGTCCAAGAAGTTGTCCCTCCCGATGTAACATACAATTATTATCTGTTTAATATCTAACACTTAAAGATCGCACTTATCTCATTATACCATTTCCGTGTTTTTCCTAAAAAAATGGTTTTGAAGGATATGTGACAATTTCTTGTCAGCGTAACATCCCTGTTTCTGCTAAGGTACGCAGCTGCTTCACTTCATGAGCCGTTAACTCGCGAAGCTCCCCTGCATTCAACCCTTTTAATGTTAAAAATGCATATCTTTCGCGCTTTAGCTTTTGAACTTCAAAGCCGATCGCTTCAAACATGCGACGCACTTGACGATTTCGTCCTTCATGAATCGTAATTTCAATCGTTGCCCTTTGTTTCTTTTTATCGACAGAAATCTCCTTTACCTTCGCTGGAGCCGTTTTCCCATCCTCTAGCTTAATGCCAGAAGCTAATTGTTTTAACATATAGCGCTGCGGAATACCGTTAAGTCGAGCCACATATGTTTTATCAATTTCATAACGCGGATGCGTTAACAGGTTCGCAAACTCGCCATCATTCGTTAAAAGCAACAATCCTGATGTGTCATAGTCTAACCGTCCAACCGGAAAAATTCTTTGTTCTACAAACGGAAAATAATCCGTTACCACTTTGCGATTTTTATCATCAGAAACCGCTGAAATGACTCCACGTGGTTTATAAAATAAGAAATACACCTTCTCTTGTCCTTCAACTGGAACACCGCTTACTTCTACTTTGTCAGAAGCTGATACTTTCGTTCCTAGCTCTTTTACCACTTTCCCATTAACTGTTACTTTTCCTTCTATTATTAGTTGCTCTGCTTTACGCCTTGACGCAAATCCAGCCTGTGCGATCACTTTTTGTAGCCGCTCCATTACATCACCTCTAAATTATTCAATATGTGTCATTATGCATTATTACACATCGCTTGAAATAAGAAAAGTCACAGACGTTATTCATAAGCTGATCATCCATTGTTTACTCATTGGCTATGTTCAAGTGTAGCGTTGATTTTTGACTCATTCGTGCAAAAATAATCAAGGTCAACATCATGATTTAACAAATAAAAAAACTGCTCCGCAACGGAACAGTTGTTAAGAAAATATCCATGAAACGACAAAAACCGCTGCCGCAAACCCTGCCAAGTCAGCAAGTAAGCCGACTTTTAACGCATCCCCCATTTGCTTTATGCCGACCGCCCCAAAATAAATTGTTAATACATAAAAAGTCGTATCCGTACTTCCTTGCATCACCGAAGCTAAGCGACCAATATACGAATCCGGACCATGGGTAGCAATTAAATCACTGACCATTCCTAAAGCGGCCGTTCCTGAAATCGGACGAATTAACGCGAGCGGAAAGACTTCTGGTGCAAGACCGATCCATACCAAGACCGGCCGCATCCATTCTACTACACTTTCAAGAGCACCTGAGGCTCGGAAAATAGCAATTGACACCATCATGCCTACTAAATAAGGGATAATCGAAACCGCAATTTGGATACCTTCTTTTCCACCTTCTACAAAGGTTTCGTATGTGGGAACTTTTTTCAGTGTACCGTAAAATAAAATCAAGCCAATCATAACAGGAATAATCCACATGGAAATGGCAGAGAGCCCGGCCATTTATCCCCCTCCCTTTCGTTTGCGACGTGAGTGAAAATATCGGTCGATCACAATAGCAAAGACCGCCGAACAGGCCGTTGCGAACAGGGTAGGTGCCACAATTTCTGCTGGTGAAGCCGAGTGATAGGAAAAGCGAATGGCCAAAACAGTTGTTGGAATAAGTGTGATGCTTGATGTATTAATAGCTAGAAAGGTAATCATGGAGCGACTGGCTTCGCTTTTCCCTCCATTTAATCGCTTTAACTCCTCCATCGCTTTAATGCCAAAAGGAGTGGCCGCATTTCCAAGGCCAAACATATTAGCGGTCATATTCGACAAGATGTATCCCATGGCGGGATGATCGGTCGGGATATCTGGGAATAATCGTTTCGCAATCGGCTGAAACAAACGAGCAAATTGTTGCAGCATACCGGCTTTCTCGGCTATTTTCATTAAGCCCAGCCAAAAAACAAGAACACTAATTAAACCGATACAAATCGTCACAGCTTCTCCTGAGGCTTCAAATACAGCTTTATTCACCTCATGCATTTTGCCGTTGACCGCTGCAAAGATCAGTCCAATAAGAGTCATCCCTACCCAAATATAATTAACCATGGCTCATTTCACCATTGTTTATCATGATCATCATTCCTTCCACTTATCCCATAGAAATTTCTTCTGCTTTTTTTTCTCCTGTTTATAATAAATAGGCAGTGTAAATACTTTCTCTTTGTTAATGTACGCTTCTGCTTGTCCAACCACTTCAGGTACCTTCCCACGCTTCCAGCTTTTTTTAGGGTTCAGTAGCTTGTAGTGAATGGAGAGTTGTTCTTCCTCTTTTTTTGTAAGAGGGAATAGCACATCTCTTTTTAAGTAGATATGACCATCATAAAAAGAATTATTGATATTAATTGCTTTTTTATGAAAAATGACCTTAGGATCGTATTTCTCAAAACTAGATTCATACATATATATGTGATCATTCCAGTCATCCGATGCATCTAATGTAACCGCAATTAAATCCATATCCCCTTTAGCGGCAGTTGTCACTAGCGTTCGATGGGCTTTTTTCGTATAACCTGTTTTTCCCCCTGTACAATATTCGTATTTTTCTGTTAATAAACGATTCTTATTATGCCAAATTCGATCCCACTCGCCACTCGGATCTTCGGAGCGGTATTTTTTCGTTCCAGCTATTTCTCGATACGTGGCGTTTTTCATCGCATATCTTGTCAGCAGTGCCATATCATAGGCGGTGGAGCGATGCTTCTCACTATCATCAAGTCCATGCGGATTAGCAAAGTGCGTATTTTTCATACCAATTTCTTTTGCCTTTTCATTCATTAAAAATACAAATCCCTCTTTGCTTCCTCCTACATGTTCAGCAATGGCGACAGCCGCATCATTCCCAGAGCGCAGCATTAAGCCGTACACTAAATCTTTTAACAAAATCTTTTCGCCCTTTTTTAAATAAAGAGACGATCCTTCTGTTAGCACAGCGTTCTTGCTCACCTTTACTTTTTCCTGTAGCTTGTCTGATTCAATCGCAATAATCGCTGTCATAATTTTCGTAATACTAGCAATCCGCATCACCTCATGTGGATCTTTGGCGTATAGTACTCGGCCACTTTGCTGCTCCATTACTATTGCACTAACAGCACTCGTGCTTGCTTGTGCTGTTGAGTTCATTGACAGCAAGAACAGTAGGAAAGCCAGGATGACAACTGTCACTTTTTTATTCATCCGCTGATCTTCTCCCTCGCTTATTTGTACAACTATATGCAAAATAAGCGCCTAACATGACCGATAAAAAAAAGCGGCCGCGGCCGCTTTTCTTTACTCCTCATGATGTAACACTTGTTCAAATCGCTCAAAAAATAAATCCGCTTCTGCTTGTTCATTTTCTTCGATTTCTGACAATGGCGGAAGCTCCGAAATATCCTTTAATCCGAAGCAATCCAAAAATTCTTTTGTTGTGCCATATAAAATCGGTCTTCCTGGTCCTTCTGCTCGTCCATACTCTTTAATTAACCCTTTAGCTGTTAAACTTTGAATCGCTCGATCCGTCTTCACTCCACGAATTTCCTCAATCTCCGCTCTTGTAATGGTCTGCTTGTATGCGATAATCGCTAACGTTTCAAGGGCTGCTTGAGAAAGAGTTTGTGAATGACTGTTCTCCACAAGCTTTTTAATATAGGGAGCGTGTTCTTTTTTAGTCGCTAACTGATAAGTTCCCGCGAGTTCAATTAATAGGATACCGCGATCTTGATCCTGTTCGTAGCGCCCCTTTAATTCATTGATAATATCTTTTGCTTCATGTTCTTCCACTTCAAGCACTTGACGAATTTGTTTTAACGACAAGCCTTCATCACCAGCAGCGAAAAGTAGGCTTTCCGTGATGCTCGCCCAATTAATAATACCCATTAACTGATTCCTCCTTTTGCCATAACAAATAGGTCAGAAAAATTGTCCTGCTGCTCAACCACAATCTCATTTCGTTTCATTAATTCTAGTACAGCTAGAAAGCTAACAACCATATTTCCCTTATCGTCATATGGAAAAAGATCAACAAAACGAGTCGGCTGTTTGCAAGTAACTAATGTGGACAAAATTTGACCCATTCGTTTTTCTAATGATATCTCTTGTCTTTTTACTTTTTTCGTAATTGGGCGCTGTAATTTCTTGCGACGAAGAAGCTTATGAAAAGCACCCAGCATATCATATACAGTAACATGTAAATTCTCTGATGATGGATGATCACCTTCAAGAGCTGTTAAATCACTCGGTGCTTTTGTAAAAAACTGCCCTCGCTCTTCTTCTTTCTCTTTCAAACGCTCGGCTGCTTCTTTATACTTTTTATACTCAACCAGTCGTTCCACTAACTCTTCTCGCGGATCTTCTTCTGACCAATCTACTTCTTCCTCTTCTTCATGCGAAGGAAGCAAGGTTTTGCTTTTAATAGCTAATAACGTAGCAGCCATCACTAAATATTCACTGGCGACATCAAGTTCTAATTCCTTCATCGCATGAATGAATAATAAATACTGCTCAGTGATCTCAGCCATCGGAATATCATATATGTCGATCTCTAACCGCTGAATTAAATGTAGTAACAAATCCAATGGTCCTTCAAAAGCATCAACTTTTACTTTATATTGCATATTTTATCACCAATTCTTTTCAGTTCACTCAAAAAAGCTCAACCTTTAGTATAGAGGATTCAACGATACTGTCCACTACTATTTTTGGAATTTGATCAAGAGTTTTCAACATGTTAAGATGTGTTTAATGTACTTTGTGTAGGAGGCTGTTCATGTATTCATATCCGTTGGCTTATTTAACCTTTCTCGTTCATTTTCATGACCATCAAGATTACTTTGAATGCCACGAAGTGTTAGAGGAATATTGGAAAGAAAAAACGGATCAGGCGCGCGATTCCGTTTGGGTTGGACTCATTCAAACAGCCGTTGTGCTTTATCATCATCGCCGCGGCAACATTAGGGGAGCTCTCAAATTAGCAATAAAAGCTCTTAACACGTTAACAAAACGACAAAACGAGCTCAACGAACTAGGTATTGACAGCGACGCTTTTTTAGAGACTTTCTCTCTTCGTCTTCAAGAGTTAAAACAAGAGCAGCCGTTTACTCCTTTCTCTATTCCTTTAAATCATCCAGAACTTAAGAAGCAATACCAACTTGTAAAGCAATCATGCTTTTCTCCGCTTTTAAAGGAGTCAGCTGATTATTTATATAATAAACATTCTTTAAGAGATCGTTCAGATGTGATTGCTGCTCGCGAACGATCGTTGCAAGAAAGACAGCGAGCTAGAAAAATCGCCCAAAACACCATTCATTGAAAAGAGACCCGCACTTATTCAGTCGGGTCTTCTTCTTCACACTTATGAAAAAAATTAGAGGTGGATGAGTTAGGAACAATCTTCTTATTCGTATGCATTTCTTTTAACTCTTTCACCATTTTTTTGCCGATCCCTTCCATGCGATAAGAAGGATTAACGGAAATATGTTGGACTTTTACTGTATCTTCTTTTTCCTTTATTCCTATGACCCCAATAATTTCTTCGTCTTTCCATAAATAAAGTTGCCAATGATCCTTTTCTTCATATGACTTCATTGTTTGCTGCAATTTTTTTATTTCCTTTTCTTCAGGCATAAACGACAGCAAACCCATAGCAATTTTTTCAAAAGACTTTTTATAACGAATTAACATGTGGAATCCCTCTTCAATTTTATGGTAATCATACAAATAACAGTTATTAAACAATTACCATTTTAACAAAACTTTGGAAGTTGTTCAACTTTTCTTAAACAATAAACAACCAGTAATATACACCCCAGCCACATGCAATTAACATAAGAATAATAAAAAGTATGGCGTTATTTCTATTCATACTTCACCTCAGATTGTTGGTCATTCATTTATGACTCATCGTTCTTGTCAGAGGAAGATCAAGCTTAATAATATCCTCATAACTTTCTCTCTTTATAATTAGGTCGACATTTCCATTCTCAACGAAGACAACAGGTGGTCTTGGAATACGATTGTAGTTATTAGCCATGGAATAACCATAGGCCCCTGTACAAAATACAGCTAAAATATCTCCAGACTCAGCTTTTGGCAGCGGTAAATCCCATATAAGCATATCTCCTGATTCGCAGCACTTACCGGCAATGGATACCGTTTCTTCCACTGGGTCATTGACTCGATTGGCTAATACTGCTTCATATTTCGCTTCATACAAAGCAGGACGAATATTATCGTTCATTCCCCCATCAATCGCAATATACTTTCTCACTTTAGGGACATGCTTTTCAGATCCTGTTTGATATAGAGTAATTCCAGCATCACCAACAAGAGAACGCCCTGGTTCAATCCATATTTCTGGCATAGACATGCTATAGGTAGCTGTCTGATCTTGAACTTCTTTAATGATTTCCTCCACATATTGCCAAGGCTCTAGCGGATCGTCTTCTTCAGTATAGCGAATTCCAAAGCCGCCGCCAAGGTTTAATACGTCAGATTCAAATTGGTAACGTTCTTTCCATTCAGCAAGTTTCTCGATAATTTTCCGAGCCGCTAATGTAAAACCGGTCGTTTCAAATATTTGTGATCCGATGTGACAATGAACCCCTAACAACTTTATAGCTGTCATTTTCAAAGCTATTTGCATCGCTTCTTCCGCTTGGCCGTTGTTTAAATCAAAGCCAAACTTCGAATCTTCCTGTCCAGTCGTAATATAATCATGCGTATGGGCTTCCACTCCAGGCGTTACCCGCAGTAAAATATTCATCACCTTCCCTTGTTGCTCACAAAGGGATTGTAGCATATGCAACTCATAAAAATTATCCACAACGACACAGCCAATACCGCTTTCAATGGCCATGATGAGTTCTTCTTTACTTTTATTATTTCCATGAAAGTGGATTCTCTCTGCCGGAAAATTGGCTTTCAGAGCTGTATAAAGCTCGCCTCCCGATACGACATCTAAAGACAACCCTTCTTCTTCTACAAGTTGAATCATACCAATCGCAGAAAATGCTTTGCTGGCATACGCCACTTGTGCGCTCACTCCAAGCTTTTCAAACGTTTCTTTAAATCCTCTTGCTCTTTCTCGTATTAACGCCACATCATAAATATACAGAGGAGTGCCGTATTTATTAGCTAAGCTAATGACATCTACTCCTCCCACTTCTAAATGTCCAGATTGATTCACACGGGCCGTTCCATATGTATGCATGTAATCTCCTCTATTCTTTGAGTTTCTTTTTCTCAAATGTCAATATTCAGATAATAAAAAAGAAGAAATAGACAGTCGTCTGCATGACAAACTGTCTAAAGACTAAAATGATTAAAAGTAATATACCATACATCCGTGATCTGCTCAATATCGTTATTCATTCACTGGTTGCCTAATCGAATCTCGTGGATTCACGATCGATGGCCGCAATTTCGATGATGGTACGGTTTTTCTAATACATATTTGCCAAAACGCTTGGGGATCAAAAGGAAGAAGCGGCCATAAATAAGGGGTATTTAATGCTCGCATATGAGCTAAAAAGATAATAATACAAGTAGTTGCAATCATAAATCCTGGCACTTTAAACAGCGCGACAGCTACTAGCAAGAATAGTCTAGATATTTTATTCGCGATGCTGAGTTCATAACTAGGGGTTGCGTACGTTCCAATTGCCGCAATCGCCACATACAAAATGACTTCGGGCACAAACAAACCTACATCAATCGCAATTTGTCCAATGAGGACAGCGGCAATTAAACCCATAGCCGTTGATAGTGGCGTCGGTGTATGAATAGCCGCGATTCTCAAAATCTCAATCCCAATATCAGCGATGAATATTTGCAACACTAAAGGAATATGTGTTCTTTTATTAGGGCCAATAAATTCTAATGATTTTGGCAACAGTTGAGGCTCCAGCGAAACCAGTAATAATAACGGCAATAAAAACAATGAAGCAAAGATGGCAAAAAAGCGAAGCCATCGAATAAACGTCCCTACAGCTGCCGATTGTCGATATTCTTCGGCATGTTGTAAGTGATGAACATAAGTGGCTGGTAAAATGATCACACTTGGCGACGTATCCACAAATAATAGAACATGCCCTTCTAGTAAATGAACAGCACCAATGTCTGCTCTTTCCGTGTATCTGACAATTGGATAAGGGTTATAGCCTTGTTTAACAATAAACTCTTCAATCGTTTTATCCGCCATTGGAATGCCGTCTATATCAACTTCGTCCAATTCCTGCCTAATGATTGACACTAAATCTGGATCTGCTATTCCATCAATGTAAGCGATCGCTACATCCGTTTTAGACCGTTGTCCTACCTTTGTCATTTCAAACCGGAGACGACCATCTCTGATTCGCCTTCTTGTTAGCCCGGTATTCACAATAATATTTTCTACATATCCATCGCGCGAACCACGAACGACCTTTTCTGTGTCAGGCTCTTGTGGCTGTCTTCCTGGATAGCTCCGAACATCGACAATAAATGCTCGATCTTCATTTTCAACAACAATCGCTATTAATCCAGACAATACTTGATCGATCACTTGATTGACTGTCTGAACTTTTTCTACAGACTGATGGGCAATTCGATTGCCAATAATGTCTCCAACATGCATACTTCTTTTTTCATGATCATTAATGTGTGTCAAATCCGATAGTATTTCGATAATAAAAAGCGTATCACATAATCCATTGACATAGTAAATATGCACTTTCTTTCCTAAAATAATGAACTCGCGAACACCGATATCAAAGCTTTTACCTAAGCCCATTTTCTGCTCCATCAGTTCGTTCATTTTCATAGGATCTTTCGGAATATTTATCGCTTTCGTTTCTTGCACGCCTAGACCTCCTTGCCATCCTCCGATATTATTACTGGTGCACAAAATACAGCCATTGGAATAATGAACCAGCTATTTTCCCTAGGACAATGGCCATAATCAAAACCAAAATATGTTCATGAACACCAAGCCGCTTGGCGATAATCGGAAATACATTCAACACTTCCGTCAATGCAGCCGCTAGCATACCTATGAACATTCCACTTAGTAATCCAATCGGCAATAGCCACCACGCTGACACGAATAACCGAATAGGATGTAAGCTGCCCGTTGTCCCAGCAAGCACTCCTGAGATCACAGCCCATTCATATTCCCTAATCCTTCTAAATGTTTTCGTCATTTGCATCATCCTTGGAATCACGCCAAGGACCGTAATGAACGCTACATACCCAACACCCACTGATAAGCCACCAGACAAACCGAGAAAGGCTAGCAACACATTATGAACGGTACCCACTATTCTTCCTACTTTCTTTATACTCATTTAACACGACATATTGATTTAGATCTTGTTGATATTTAAATATTTCCACTTCTAGCGGACTTGGTTCCTCATTAAACTTCTTTTTAAATAAATGATTGAAAAATAATATCATTCCAACACCTAAACCAATGGAATACGGTATTTGTAAAATGAGCGGATGCTCTTTCTTTTTACCGGTAATGATCTCATACAATTTCACATGAACAGCTTGCATGCTTACATCTTCATGAAAATTCATGATCGTTAAGGCTGCTCCAGTAAATAATAAACACCAGACAAAAAGAAAAAGAGGAAAAACACTTTTTTTCACAGGTGGGGCTGTATCAATAATCGTTTCTGAAGGTCCGACGAATTGGATATCTACTTCCGGCCATTGATGAAGTATCATCTTTACAATCGTCATCGCTTCAATAATCACAATTTGCTGATCCTCTGGCTTAATTTGGTATATATCCATATGAAGCAGACTTGGTAGTAATTGTTCAGGGGCAATTACTTGAGCGATGTCTTTTAGCTTCACTTTCGCATTCATATCTAGGTGAATACGAGGAGTCAACCGAATAAAAATGGAAGTTTCCATCATTCTCCCACCTTGCTGTTTCATCATTATAGTCATTAGTATGAGCATAAGAATGTTCGATTATGCGATGAACTCCATGAAAAAAGTCGGTCAACCATCGTTGAACCGACTTAAGTCTTTACGTAGATTTCATATTTTCCTTCATTTGCAGTAAAATTCTTTTCTCTAATCGCGACACTTGAACTTGAGAAATGCCCAGTCGATCGGCGACTTCCGCTTGTGTCTGATCTTTATAGTAACGCAAGTAGACAATCAACCTTTCTCTCTCCTCCAATCCTCTGATCGCTTCTTTTAATGCAATTTGGTCAAACCATTGCTGATCATTTTTGTCAGCCATTTGATCTAAAAGAGTGATCGGATCTCCATCATTTTCATACACCGTTTCATGAATAGATGATGGTGACCTAGCAGCTTCCTGTGCCATTACCGCTTCTTCAGGCGGAATATCTAAATGATTGGCGATTTCTTGAATCGTTGGTGTTCGGCCGTATTTTTTCAACAGTTCTTCTCTCGCTCTACGGATTTTATTCCCTGTTTCCTTTAATGAGCGACTCACTTTTACAGTCCCATCATCGCGAATAAAACGTTGAATTTCACCGATGATCATTGGTACGGCGTAAGTCGAAAATTTCACGTCGTAACTTAAATCAAATTTATCAACCGATTTTAATAAGCCAATACAACCGATTTGAAATAAATCATCCGGGTCGTAGCCTCTGTTCAAAAAGCGTTGAACCACTGACCAGACGAGCCTCATGTTCTTCTCAACAATCGTATCTCGCGCTTGTTGATTCCCTTTTTGACTTTCGCTAATCAATTTCTTTAGCTGAGCATCTGATAAAATAGCCGGCTTATTTTTTTTAATTTCAACATCCATGGCTTGGCCCCTTAATTACAATATGCTTTTTTATTAGCAAGCTGCTTCTTTAAACGAATCACGGTGCCTGATCCTTGATGTGAGGTAACTTCTACTTCGTCCATAAAATTTTCCATAATCGTAAATCCCATTCCTGAACGTTCTAACTCTGGTTTTGTTGTAAATAATGGTTGTCTCGCTTCCTCCACATTTTCCATACCGACCCCTTCATCTCGAATCACGAGATCAATCAGCCCATCATCAATCAGAACGGATATATAAACAATCCCCGCTGGATTTCCTTCATAGCCATGAATAATGGCATTCGTCACTGCTTCAGAAACAACTGTTTTCACTTCCGTTAATTCGTCCATTGTGGGGTCTAGCTGAGCAATAAAAGCGGCAACTGTCACTCTCGCAAACGACTCATTTTGACTAATGGCACTAAATTGAACATTCATTTCATTTTTCATATTAAGCCGCCCCCAATCGTTCAAGTGCTCGTTGTTCAGATGTTTCCATTCGAATAATTTTAAACAAGCCAGACAGCTCAAACAGCCTTTTCACTGATGGAGAAATCGCACATACAACCATCTCCCCATTTTTTTGCTGAATTTGCTTATATCTCCCTAATACAACACCAAGTCCTGAGCTATCCATAAAAGCTAGCTCCTCAAGATTTAATATAATATGACGAATCCCTTGTCTATCAATCGCTTCATCTGCTTGCTTTCTTAGCGATTCAGCTGCATGATGATCTAGCTCTCCGATTAAACGAAGGCAAAGAACTTGATCGACCACTTCCATGTCTACTGTTAAGCTCATAATTAAGCCCCCTTTTTTCAGTAATAGGAAGCATTTCGACAGTGCTGCTTGTCAATCCTTCTGCCTGACAAAACTAGTACGTATTCGCTAAAAGAATTCTTGCTTCGTCATCACGAATCGGTCGTTTTCGTAAAATAATGAAACACTTTTTTATAAAATTGCCACCAGCTCGCTTGATGAATGTCTTCTTTGGCGATTAGCGGCGTTTTAGAAATCACCTTTCCTTCTCTTTTAATGCGTAACTCGCCAAGCTTGGCTCCTTTTTTGATAGGTGCTTCCATATTTTTTTTCAAATGAAGCTGTTGCTTCAACTCGACTTGTTTGTCTCCTTTATGAGCGATAACCGATACATTTTCTCCTGTTTCTAAAGGAACTTTATTTTTATGTCCTTTTACTACTTTTAAACTGGTGATTTCTCTTCCTTTTTCATAAAGAGGGGTCAGAGAATATTGATCAAAGCCATAATCCATCATTTTTGTAATTTGGACGTTTCTCTCTTTCGGAGTTGGAGCCCCAAAAACTACAGCCACAAGACGCATCTTCCCTTTTTGAGCAGTCGTCGTTAAACAATATTTCGCTTCGTTCGTAAATCCTGTTTTCAATCCATCTACTCCAGGATAAAATTTAAGTAAACGGTTCGTATTGACAAGCCAAAACTTCTTATCCGTCCCATCTCGTAAATACGCTTCGTATGTTCCAGTGAATTTGGTGATTTGCTTATGATTTAATAATGCTTTGGCCATGATCGCCATATCATAGGCAGAACTGTAATGGCCTTTTTCAGGAAGGCCCGTCGCATTTTTAAATTGCGTTTGTTTTAAATCTAATTCTTTTGCTTTCTTATTCATCATCTTGACGAACATTTCTTCACTGCCACCAATTCGTTCAGCCATAGCCACAGATGCATCATTAGCGGATCCAATCGCAATCGCTTGAAGCATTTCTTTCACTGTCATTTCTTCCCCTGGCTCCAAAAATATTTGTGACCCTCCCATCGAAGCAGCCAACTCACTTGTTCTCACTTGATCTTCCCACGATATTTTCTTGTCTTCGATCGCTTCCATAATGAGCAGCATTGTCATGATTTTGGTCATAGAGGCTGGGGGAAGCGGTTTATGACTATTCTTCTCAAACAAAACAGCCCCGGTATCTTTTTCGATTAAAATCGCGGACTTAGTGTTTTCCGCCATTTGTAGCTTATCATCCGCTTCATTAGCTGAAGAAAGGGGTGGTGCACTATACCAAATGAGCAAAAAGACAAGAAATAGTAAAAGCTTTCGCATCATGATTAAATGACCTCCATTGTTGTTAACTATTCATACGGTATAACCCCATTTTTTCCAACATCTCTATTTTTATACAAAAAAGAAGCATCCTTTTCCAGGATGCTTCTTTTTAAGTAAATGTCCGTCTATTTCATTATCTCTTCATGAATTAGTACAGGTGGATCAACCTTTTCTTTTGAAAGAAGAATACTCTTATACAGTTCTTCTTTCACCTGTTCAACTTCTTCTGTGTTGCTGTATACAGTGACAAGTGATTCTCCAACTTGAACTTTATCACCGATTTTCTTATTCAGCATCAAGCCAACAGCAAGGTCAATTTCAGATTCCTTTGTCGCTCGACCAGCACCAAGCCACATCGCGGCTGTTCCTACATGGTCAGCAATAATTTCTGACACATAGCCCTCTTCCTTTGCTACAAGTTCAATTTGATAAGCAGATTGAGGAAGTTTCGTCGGATCATCTACAATCGATCCATCTCCGCCTTGAGCTTCGATGAACACGCGAAACTTCTCTAATGCTTCGCCGTTTTCGATGACCTCGATCAATTTTTGGCGAGCTTCTTCAAGAGAGAATGCTTGATTAGCCGCATATACCATATGACTACCAAGGACTAAGCAAAGTTCCGTTAAATCTTCAGGACCTTCTCCTTTTAATGTATCGATCGCTTCTTTTACTTCAAGCGCATTTCCAATGGCAAATCCTAATGGTTGACTCATATCTGAAATCACGGCCATCGTCTTGCGGCCGACGTGATTCCCGATATTCACCATAGCTCGAGCGAGATCACGCGAATCTTCAAGCGTCTTCATAAAAGCGCCTGCTCCTGTTTTAACATCTAACACAATTGCATCGGCCCCAGCCGCAATTTTTTTGCTCATAATGGAGCTAGCAATAAGTGGAATACTGTTCACAGTCCCTGTAACATCACGAAGAGCATATAACTTTTTATCCGCTGGCGTTAAGTTACCACTTTGACCAATAACAGCGATTTTATTTTTGTTCACAAGCTCAATGAACTGTTCATTGGTTATTTCGACATGAAAGCCTTCCGCTGCTTCTAGCTTGTCGATCGTTCCACCTGTATGCCCAAGTCCGCGGCCGCTCATTTTTGCTACAGGTACACCAACCGCCGCAACTAGCGGACCAAGCACTAAAGTCGTTGTATCACCAACACCGCCAGTGGAATGCTTATCCACCTTGATGCCTTCAATAGCCGACAAATCAATTTGATCACCGGAAGCGACCATCGCCATCGTTAAGTCTGCTCTCTCTTGTTCTGTCATCCCTTGAAAATAGATCGCCATTAACCAAGCACTGATTTGATAATCAGGGATCGTCCCTTTTGTATAGCCTTCAATGATAAAGTTAATTTCTGTCGTTGTTAATTGATGTCCGTCACGCTTTTTTTCAATTAAATCTACCATTCTCATGCGATGATCGCGCCCTTCTTTATATAGATTTAATAATTTCTTTTACATATAACAAAAAGTCAGCTCGAACTTTCTCTGTCGTTTCAATAACTTCATCATGAGCTAACGGTTGATCCAGTATTCCAGCCGCCATATTAGAAATACAAGAAATTCCAAGCACTTTCATACCGCTATGACGGGCAACAATTACTTCTGGTACGGTAGACATACCGACTGCATCACCACCGAGCGTTCTTGCCATACGCACTTCAGCTGGCGTTTCATATACTGGGCCTGTATTTCCTACGTACACACCTTCTTGAACTGAAAGGTTGATGGTTTTAGCAATATCCTTTGCCAATTGTTGAAGCTCTTTACTATATGCTTCTGACATATCTGGAAAACGCACGCCAAGACGATTATCATTTGGACCAATCAATGGATTACCACCCATCATATTAATGTGGTCGGTAATGATCATTAAATCTCCCGGTTCAAACGCTTCATTGACACCGCCTGCTGCATTCGTAACAATCACTGTTTCGACACCAAGTGCTTTCATCACACGCACAGGAAATGTGACTTGATCGAAGGAATACCCTTCATAGTAGTGAAAGCGACCTTGCATCGCCACCACTTCTTTTCCAGATAGTGTACCAAACACAAGCTGTCCGGCATGGCCTTCTACGGTAGACACCGGAAAATCAGGAATCTCACTGTAAGGAATTTTGACGGCATTCTCAATTTCATCCGCAAGTACCCCAAGACCGGAACCTAGAATCAAACCGATTTTTGGGCTTTTTTGACTGACCTTTTTTAAATATTGTGTCGCTTGTTCTATTTTTTCTACGTTCATCATTTTTCTCTCCTACTTTAAGTCATTTAAAAAACTTTCGCCATATTTAGGCATCTTTACGCCAAAATTTTCTGCTACTGTGGCGCCAATATCAGCAAACGTCTGTCTGATCGGCAACTCTTTCCCGGATTGGAAACGTGTTGAATAGACAATTAATGGGACGTACTCACGTGTATGATCGGTACCATGATGGATCGGGTCGTTCCCATGATCAGCTGTAATGATCAGCAAGTCATCGTCAGTCATTTTGTCAAAAACTTCTGGAAGTCTGGCATCAAATTCTTCAAGGGCCTTTCCGTACCCGATCGGATCACGACGATGTCCAAACATAGCATCGAAATCAACGAGGTTGACGAAGCTTAAACCTGTAAATGGTTGATCAAATGTTTGAATGAACTTGTCCATTCCGTCCATATTCGATGTTGTCCGTAACGCTTGCGTCACGCCTTCCCCATCGTAAATATCAGAAATTTTCCCGATCGCAATCACGTCATAATCAGCATCTTTCATTTCATTCATCACTGTACGCTCAAACGGCTTTAATGCATAGTCATGGCGATTCGCTGTGCGAGTAAAAGCTCCTGATTCCCCGATAAATGGACGAGCAATCACTCGGCCGACCATATATTTTTCATTCAAAGTGAGTTCTCTTGCGATTTCACAAATGTGATATAATTCTTTTAAAGGAACGACCTCTTCATGTGCAGCAATTTGCAAAACGGAATCGGCTGACGTATAAACAATCAGTGCCCCTGTTTCCATGTGTTCCTTGCCAAGCTCATCCAAGATCGCTGTCCCACTTGCCGGCTTATTGCCAATCACTTTTCTGCCAGTTCTTTGCTCTAAATCATATATTAATTCATCAGGAAATCCCTCAGGAAACACTTGAAAAGGCGTTTGAATGTTTAATCCCATGATCTCCCAATGACCAGTCATCGTATCTTTCCCGTTAGAAGCTTCCTGCATTTTTGTGTAATAAGCAAGTGGCTCGTCCGCTTTTTTAACTCCTTGGATGTCTCGGATATTCGCAAGCCCAAGCTTCGCCATATTTGGCATATGTAGTCCGTTCATTTTTTCTGCGATATGACCTAGTGTATCTGATCCTAAATCATTAAATGTTTCTGCATCTGGTGCCTCACCAATTCCTACTGAATCCATCACTAACAAATGAATTCGTTTATATGTAGACGCTGTCATTTCACTTCCTCCTTTTCTTTCTTCTATTGAACATATTACCCTAATTTTATTTGAATAATCACATGTTAAATCGTCAGAAGTCTGACAACCTTTTATAATTTTATTTTACCTGATAGAACCGCTTTTGTACAAGCAAAAGGGAGAAGGCTGTCCTATAAAAGAATAAGAGTTGCATTCCTTTACACTGGACAGCCTTTTGTTAGATCGCCTCATTAAGCTCGAGGATGAAATTTCGTATACACATCCTTCATTCTTGTTTTCGTGACATGTGTATAAATTTGTGTCGTTGAAATATCTGCGTGGCCAAGCATTTCTTGTACAGCTCGTAAATCTGCTCCATTTTCTAGTAAATGCGTGGCAAAGGAATGGCGTAATGTATGCGGTGTCAAATCTTTTTGAATATTGGATTTTTGAGCAAGTGCCTTTAGTATTTTCCAAAATCCTTGCCGTGTTAAACGGTTGCCATGATGGTTTAAAAATAAAGCCTCTGTTGTATGTTTAGCCGACTTCAATTTGGGTCTTCCGTCTTGAAGATAGGTTTCGAGCACATGAATCGCTGTTTTGCCAATCGGTATGATTCTTTCTTTATTTCCTTTACCGAAGCAACGGACAAATCCCATCGTTAAATGAATATCTTCTAGATTTAATGAGGTTAACTCGCTCACTCGAATGCCCGTTGCATACAACAGTTCAAGCATCGCCTGATCACGTAATCCGAATGGTGTCGATCTATCCGGTGCTTCCATTAATGCTTCCACTTCAGACAAATTGAGCACTTTCGGTAATTTTTTCTCCGTTTGTGGCGTTTCAATATGAACAGAAGGGTCTTGATCGACGGCCTTTTCACGAAGAAGAAATTGATGAAAGGATCGGACGGATGCTACATGTCGCGCGATCGTTTTCGATGACTTTCCTTCTGTTTTCAATTCATTTAGAAACTGAACAATATGAACACGCGTCACTTCATTTAATGAAGACAGCTGCTCAACTTTTTCTAAATACAATAAGTAACGCTTTAAATCGCGCTCATAAGCGGCAATTGTATTTTTAGCTAGTCCCTTCTCTACGACCATATAATGAATGAAATCTTGTAACTGATCCTTCATTGAATTACTCCCCATCTAAATAAAAAAGCAACAGCCGCTCAAGCCAGCGAATATCTACTTCTTCTACCGGAACGGCTACTTTCATCGCCGCTCCTTCCGGCTCATCATACCGATGCTTTTTTTCATATTCGTTTTGAAACCAAACAATTCCACTATAAAATAAGAGCGTTAAGCTAGTAAATAAAAAAAATACCCCACTCGCTCGTCGAACAGCTTTGATCCATTCACGTATCATCTTTCCCTCCTACTCGCTATTGTCATTTATATAACTTATGCTAGCTGAGTAGGCATTTAGAACTGAATACGATACAAATATAAAAAGACTGTCCCTTAAGCGCTTGGCTTCTTCACTAAGGTATCGACATGATATGTTTCACATCGATACTACCTATAGTCGTGAAGGCGTTTGCTCTTCTCTTTAGGACAGCCCCTTATTAATCTGCATGCTGCTTTTCATTTTCTCCTTGTTGTTCGGCTTTCTCTTGACAACGCCAACAAATCCCATGAAAAGTTAAACGATGGTCTTTTACTTTAAATTTCCAATCCCGTTCAATAATGACTTCTACGTCTTCGAGAAGGTCTTCCTGAATTTCATCGACTGCACCACATTCAATACAAACAAGATGATGATGAAAATGAGCGGCGCCTTCTTGACGTAAATCATAACGGGAAACACCGTCCCCAAAATTTATCTTATCTACTACTTTCAACTCATTCAGTAATTCCAATGTTCGATAGACGGTAGCCAATCCAATTTCAGGTGCCTTTTCTTTCACTAGGAGGTATACATCTTCTGCACTTAAATGATCTTCTTCATGCTCAAGCAGCACCCGCACAGTAGCTTCGCGCTGAGGAGTTAATTTATAACTCGCAGAATGCAACTGTTTCTTAATTCTTTCTATCCGACTTTCCATCATTTGTCCCCTCCCACGCTGATGTATTCTTTATTATAACAAATTGGGAGGAAGTTGCAAAATAAAATCATTATAATACCTAATTAATACTTATTATTTATTAATAATAAGTATTATATAACTACTTTCATTAAGAGCGGTGAAATATATGCTTCAATTCCAGCAGCCAGAGTTACAGCCGCAATAGCGATTAGAAAAAATAAGACATATCGTAAGAGGAAAGGACCGATATAAAATTGACTAGCCTGCTTCATAAATATCTTTTTAATAAGCTGCAATGAAAAGGCTGTCGAGACAGCGGCGATAAATAAGAAGATGGGAATAATAATTAAATTTTGCGGCAACACTGTCGTCATTGATAAGAAGAAGCCTTTCCAGCTCATTTGCTGAACAAGAAAACCAACTGAAAACCCGACGACAATCCCTTTCATAAATAAAAAAATAAAAATGAGCGGTAAGCCAATAATTGAAATGCCAAAAAGCCAAATAGATCCTAAATACTTCAAATTATGAATAAAGCTTTGCCAAAATATATCTTGTGGTGCGGCAATTTGACCGTCTGATACTTGACCAAAGAACTGCTGTAAATAATAAGCTAAATCTTCTTTTTGATTAAGCGATAGGCTATTGACGACAACCGCCCCAAACACAACCCCCATAAAAAAAAGTACAGCTACAAATACATAGATGGAGGCATTGGCCTGAACGTGTTGACCAATTAAAATCGACGAGATCTTTTTCCGCATATAAGCTCCCCCTTTTACTATTAATTCACTTTATGTATAAAGAGAGCTTAATATGCGTGGACTCGTTTAGCCTGTTATTATTTATTCAATTGCTGTTGAAGCTGTAAGTATTGAATCACATAGACCGTTTTAGCGTCGAAAATTCGTTGATCCTTGATGAGCTGTTCCGCTTCTGCTAACGTCACTTCCATCACCTCAACAAATTCATCTTCATCAAGTGATAACGCATTCTCTTTCTTTACTAAGCCTTTCGCGATAAATACGTGAACAAGCTCATCAGCAAAGCCTGGCGAAGTGTAAAACGATTGAAGCAACATCATGCTTTCACACGCATAACCTGTTTCCTCTTCTAGTTCCCGGCGTGCACATACTTCAGGTTCTTCTCCTGCTTCAAGCTTGCCAGCGGGAATCTCTACCAATGAACGCTCCAACGCCTTCCTATACTGCTCCACAAGAATAATCTTTCCTTCCGCTGTTAAAGCAAGGACAGCTACAGCACCTGGATGCTTAATAATTTCCCGTTTGCCTTCTTTTCCATCTGGCAACACAATATCATCAACTTGTAGACGAATGATTCTTCCTTCAAAAATCTGTTCAGTATGAATCGTTTTCTCTTCAAATTTCTTCACATGGACCGCTCCTCTTTTTCTCTTTTTCTCTATATATTTTAGCACAGCTAGACAGAACATTTGTCTCAAAGAACTTTTCTTCGTTATGATAAGGAAAAGGAGTTGAGAAACCAATGAAGAAACATGCACTTGGTCATTCAAAATTACAAGTGAGCGAGCTCGCACTCGGCTGTATGTCACTAGGAACAGAGGAGAAAACAGCACATGCTATCATTGACGCAGCGCTAGAAGAAGGGATTAACTATTTTGATACGGCCGACTTGTATGATTTTGGTGTCAATGAACACCTCGTTGGAAAAGCATTAAAACCTGTTCGCGATCAAGTGATCATCGCTACAAAAGTAGGGAATCGTTGGCAAGAAGGGAAAGAAGGATGGACATGGGATCCTTCAAAAACATACGTTAAACAGGCGGTTAAAGATAGTCTAAAGCGTCTGCAGCTCGACTATATTGATCTGTATCAACTTCATGGCGGAACGATGGATGATCCGATCGACGAAACAATTGAAGCCTTTGAAGAGCTAAAAAAAGAAGGCTTAATCCGCGCCTATGGTCTATCCTCGATTCGTCCCAATGTGATTCGTGAATTCGTTAAACATTCTTCAATAGATAGTGTCATGATGCAATATAGCTTACTAGATCGCCGTCCTGAAGAAGCCATGCTCCCCCTGCTCCAAGCACACGGAATCAGTGTCGTTGCACGCGGCCCACTAGCTAAAGGCTTATTAAGTATTCATTGGAGAGAAAAACTGGAGAAAATCAAAGAGCAAGGATACCTTGATTACTCAATAAACGAGTTAAAAGAGCGACTTGAAAAACTAGAACAACTAGCAACAAACGAGCACTCGTTAAATGGCCTCGCTCTCCGCTATCTTTTACACGATAAATCCGTAGCTTCCGTAATAACTGGAGCAAGCTCTGTTAAACAGTTAAAAGAAAATGTCCGTGCGGTGAAGGAAACCGCTTTGTCACCCCAAGAGTATGAGCTGTTACAAACAATAACAAAAGAATCACGCTATAGCCAACATCGTTAAACACGTGGTAACTTCCCTTTTTGAGACATATATAAAAATCAAGGAGGGAGAAAAATGAAGCATGATGAGTCTAGTTCCCATACAAAACCTCACACAATGACCGTTGAGGGGAAAGCGACGGTCACTGTCACACCTGATCAAGCCGTTATCACGATTGGCGTCGTTAGTGAAGCGAAAAATGTCATCGACGCTCAGCAGCAAAATAGCTCCGTTTCCAATCAAATCATTCAAGCATTAAATAGGAGCGGGATTCCTTCAAATGACATTAAAACAAAGCAATATTCCGTTCGACCGGTCTATCAATATACGGAAGGAAAATCAATTTTAACAGGCTATGAGGTTCGGCATTTATTAGAAGTTCAAGTGAATCAATTAAATCAAATCGGAACTATTTTAACGATCGCTACCGAAAACGGGGCAAATATTATCGAAGACATTACCTTCAAGACTTCTGCCCCTCATGCCGCCTACCGTAAAGCTTTACAACTCGCCACTTTAGACGCTATTGGAAAAGCGAAGGAACTGGCAAAAACGCTACGCGTTCAACTAAACGAAACACCGATTAAGCTAGTAGAAAGAAGTGTTCACGTTCAACCAAGACCAACGGAGAAGATGGTGCTAGCAGCCACGACCGAAGCCGTTCCGATCGAGCCAGGAGAACTAACCTTTTCGGCTGCTGTAGAGGCCGTTTTTGTTTATACTAACTTTTAATCTAAAGGCTTTATTAAATGTGCTTTAACATAGGTAATCTAAAAAAAAAGAGGCTATTCATAAGTCGCGCACCCCGCACTTATGAATAGCCTTTTTCCTTTACTTAAATTTAGTCCAGTCCATGGAACTATCATTTAACAGCTCTTCAAAACTTTTATTTTTCTCCCGTTGACGTCTTTCTTCTTTCTTTCGCTTTTTTTCTGCTTCTTTTTGCTGTTGCTCCTGTTCCTTTAATTCCTTTTGTTTTACTTTTAATTGTTCAAGAATATCCGCATTTAATGAATCTTTTAAAGTTAACAGATCTTCCTTAGATGATGCTGATTGATGTTTATTTGGCTGCTTTCTCTTTTTCATCGTTTCTGCCCCTTCCTTTTCCATGTGTATCGTTTATTTTACCTTAGAATGAACTTAAGGTGAACCACATGATCTTTCTAATCTGAAATGGTACACTACATGTAGAATGTGACTAACGTGAGGTGAAAGTATGAAAAAGTGGATGACCGTTCTTGGAACAGCTGCTGCGATGACCGCTGCTGCTGGTTTGTATGTATCAAACCGAGTGTTGTATATGAAGAAAAAAGATGAACAGCTCATTTACAAACGAGAAGTAGATGCCAAACGACTAGATATCGAGGCTTATGAACAACTGCCGAAAGAAGAAGTATGGATTCAATCGCCTTTTGGCTACCGACTGAAAGCCGTCTTTGCTACCCCTTACCCAGGTCGTCCCTATGTGATCTTCTGTCATGGAGTCACCGAAAACAAAACCAATTCGATTAAATATATGAATTTATTTATTAATCGAGGCTTTAACGGCATTATTTACGATCATCGGCGGCACGGCGAATCTGAAGGTGTAACGACCAGTTATGGACATTATGAGAAGTATGATTTACAAGCGGTCGTGAACGAATTAATCCGCCGCGAAGGTGAACACGTCTCCTTTGGTATTCACGGGGAATCAATGGGTGCCGCTACTTTGCTTTTATATGCAGGAACGATTGAGGATCGTGCCAGTTTCTATGTTGCCGATTGCCCATTCTCTGATTTTAAAGAGCAAATGACACATCAAATGAAACGGGAAATCAAGATCGCTCCTCGCTTCCTTATTCACTTAGCAGAATGGATGGTCGCACGGCGAGACCGTTTTCGACTATCAGAGATCTCTCCTCTTCAAGCCGTCGAAAACATTAAAAAACCGATCCTTTTCATTCATAGTGAAGAAGATGAATTTATTCTACCCGATATGACAAAAGAACTCTTTCATCGAAAAAAAGGACCAAAGGAGCTTTATTTAGCACCAGAGGGAGGACACGCCCAATCATTTAATGAAAATCCGCAACAATATGAGCAAGTGATTGATCATTTTCTTAAGCATTTTGATCTACAGTAACTGCTGAAGGCTGTTGTCCCTTATATTGCTTTTTCCTTCTTTTCTTTATAAGATCAAATTGTGTCAACTATTAAGAGGGGGAATTGTCATGTCAAAAGCGCAAATTAAAGTAATGGATAATGGATCTTTGAAAGTGTCTGGCGATGTGGAGCTTGTGGATATGGATGGGAATGTGTTTGAAACAAAACCAACCTTTTCCTTATGTCGCTGTGGGTTATCGAACAACATGCCATTTTGTGACGCTGGACATAAAGGAAAATTCAAATCCTGTGTTCGTGCAGAAAAAGTATTAAACGAAGAGTAAGGTGTAGCGGACAGTCGATATGGCTGTCCGTTATTCATCATAGAATGGTCACTTGGGGGGAACTAGATTGCAACAAATATTTATTCAAAAAAGAATCGAACAAAGCTTAGCCAAATATGATTATGAACCTGATTGGCAGGAAGATGAAGAAATATTAATCAATCTCATCAACCGCATAAAGCAACGCTGTTCTACCGGAGATGAAGAACTATATGAAGTCATCGAGGATGAGATCTACTCGTTTGTTACAGGCAATAATGACTAAAGGAAAAGCTAGGCCCCTCTATGTGATCACAGTAGCGGTGCCTAACTCTTCATCAAACATCTATTTTTTAAAAAACGCTTTTCTTCCTACACGCTCGACAACACGTGGGAACAATGTATAAAAGATACTGCCTGCATTCATCCATTTTGGCAAATTAATTTCTCGTTTATTTGTTCCAATAACTTGTATGATGGCTTTCGCTACTTTTTCCGGCTGTAGCATCCAGCGTCCCACATTTTTAGCATAAGCACCTGAAGGATCAGCCGTGGTAAAAAAGTCTGTCGCAATCGGTCCTGGATTCACAGCTGTCACATACACTCCATCACGAGCTAATTCCATTCGTAAGCTATTCGTATAGCCGAGCACCGCATGCTTCGTCGCTGCGTACACGCTTGATTTCGGTGTTGCCATCTTTCCAGCTTGAGAAGCTATGTTAATGATATGGCCACTTTGGCGTGCTTGCATATACGGCATCACCATTTGGGTACAAGCGATCAAACCGAGAACATTCACTTGAAACATTGCCTCTGTCTCTTCCCATCTCGCTTCATGTGCATAATCAAACACACCAAAACCTGCATTATTAATTAGTACATCGATTTGACCGCAGCGACTCAAGATCTCAGCAAACACCTTTTCTACATCATTCTTGTTACTCACATCTACCGAATATATAAGTACATCACTTACACCACAATCGCTTTCGATGGTCTCTTTGAGTAACTCAAGTCGCTCAAGACGGCGCGCAAGCAAAACGAGACGAGCCCCTTCTTTCGCTGCTAACCTTGCCATTTCATATCCAAGGCCGCTAGACGCTCCTGTAATAACTACTGTTTTTCCTTGAAGATGAGTCAAGTTCCCACTCCTTTCTACAGAGGGACAAAATAAAGAACTCCCTCATCATTCATCTGAGCCTCAATATGTCCAATCTCCTGTAAATAGTCAAGTTGACCCACTGATTGTGATAATGTGAGAGCGATTTCCTTTTGATAAACAGCTGGAAATAATTGTTGACAAACTTGAAAAGCTGTCATCGGTTTTTCTTTTAACATCTCATATACGGACATAGCCCGCTCATGTTGACGTGCTAAGCGACGATTTACAAGCTCATGAGTATCTTTCACTTCTGTCCCATGACCAGTATACGCAATATGGATTGGTAACTCTAGCATCTTTTTCAATGAGTGATTGTATTGCACTAGTGGTTTAGGACGTGCTGCATTCTTGATGAGAGGCGGTTCCAGAATAGGATTAGAGGAAATGGTTGCTAACACATGATCACCCGCTAGAAGTGAACCATCCTTTTCTCGAAAAAAGACTAAATGACTTTGCGCATGACCAAGTGTTTCATACACCGTCCACTCATCCATGCCGAACAAGCGCTCACCTTCTTGCATCACTTGTGTCAACTTAGACTGCTCGCAGCTGACTTTTAACGTAGCTCCTATTTGCGAAAGAGGAAACTCTACCTCCTTTAAGCCAAATTGAAGATATAAAGCACGCAAAAATTCAACATATTCCTTTAGATAGCTTTCATCTCTTGATAGCCAGTTGGCACAATATTTGTGACCGATCACATCAATCCCATCCGGAAGAAAATCAAGCAAGCCCACATGATCTGGATGATGATGTGTTAACACAACTTGTTCTAAATCTTTAGGAGCATATCCAAGCTGAGATAATCCATAGACCAACGCCTCCCAAGAAGCTTTCGTTTTCACCCCCGCATCCACTAGAGTCAAACGATCTCCTTTGACGACATACACATTTACATCTCCCACCGAAAAAGTCGTCGGCAATGTAATTTTGGAAATATCTCCAAAGCGTTCCACATTCATTACTTTATCACACCACCTAATGAATAATTTTCAAAATATTGAAGCACCATTCATTAATTGTATAGGTTCCAATCGGAAAAGTCATTATTTCTTTACACAATTCATGAAAAAATCACTCGTTTCTAAATTTACCTCTTGACAGAAGTGCATATTATTCTGCATAATCACATATAAATCAATAAGCATTTGATAGAAAATTCTAAAAACAAAAGCGATGACAAAGGCCAGTAAATAAAAAAAGGTGCAAGAGAATGAAGCTCGTCGGCTGAAAGGCTTCATCACCCGCTTTTTTATCGAACCTACCTTATGAGCTGTTAGGAAAACCTAAACGCATCCCCGGCGTTAACGGGAAGAGAAGTGTGCGGCCTTTATTCGGCTCGCAAACAAAGGTGGTACCACGGAAGCTAACACCCTTTCGTCCTTTTTAAGAGGATGAAAGGGTGTTTTTTTTATGTAACAAACAAAAGGAGGACCATGATATGAAAACCGTATTTATCGGGGCGGGCTCTATGGCAGAAGCAATGATTTCAGGTGCCATTTCAAGCGGTGCACTAAAGCGTACGGATATTTATGCAACGAATAGAGCCAATGAAGCGAGATTGAAAGAATTAGAAGATCAATATAACATTCAAACCAGTTATCAAATAGACGAAATGTTCAAAGACAGCAAAATTATCGTCCTAGCAATGAAACCAAAAGATGCAAAAGCTGCTTTGGAAACGATCAAACCCTTCATTTGTCCTACGTCGTTAATTATTACGTTAATGGCAGGTGTGACGATTGACTTTATTGAAAGAGAACTGAACCAACCTTGTGGGGTCATCCGAGCTATGCCTAACACATCGGCAGCCGTGGGAAAATCAGCGACGGCGATTGCGTTGAACCATCATGTATCAGAAGAGCAAAAACAGAAAGCTCTCAGTCTCTTCTCTTCTATAGGCATCACAAAGATTGTGAAAGAAGAGCAGCTTGATGCTGTCACTGGGCTTTCTGGAAGCGGTCCCGCTTATGTTTATTATGTCGTGGAAGCGATGGAGCAAGCAGCTGAAGCGATCGGGCTAGAAAAAGAAATCTCTAAGCCGCTAATTATTCAAACCCTGCTTGGCGCCGCAGAAATGTTATCCGTTTCAGACGGAAAAGCGGAACAACTAAGAAGAGCCGTCACAAGCCCAGGAGGAACAACAGAAGCAGGGATTCACCTACTAGAAAATCACCAAGTAAAAGAAGCCTTTGTAAGCTGTATTAAAGAAGCAACAGCACAGTCCAAACGACTTGGTTTGCCATATAAAGCTCCCATTCAACAATAATACCTATCATTTTGGCTACCTGACAAATCTTGCTATACTTAAAAAAAACGAATGATAAGGGGAATCGATGATGGTAGCCAAATTGTTTGAATCCTACAAAATCAAAAATATAACGTTAAACAATCGAATCGTGATGTCTCCAATGTGTATGTATTCTGCTGGAAACGACGGAAAAGTAACCGATTGGCACCTCGTCCACTATCCTACACGTGCTATCGGACAGGTTGGCTTAATTATGATTGAAGCAACGGCGGTTACGCCTGCAGGTCGCATTTCCGAACAAGATCTTGGCATTTGGAACGATGATCATATAGAAGGTCTCTCTAAACTGGTGTCTATGATCAAAGTACATGGGGCAAAAACAGCGATTCAACTTGCTCACGCCGGCCGTAAATCAATGGTTAACGGCGAAATTATCGCCCCTTCCCCGCTTCCATTTGATGAAAAAATGAAGACACCGAAAGAAATGACGAGCGAGGAGGTTCACCAAACAGTCGAAGCTTTTGCTGAAGGAGCCAAACGTGCGAAAAAAGCAGGCTTTGATATTATTGAAATCCACGGGGCACATGGATATTTAATTAATCAATTTTTATCTCCATTAACTAACGAGCGAGAAGATGAATATGGTGGTAGCGTCGAAAACTGCTTTCGCTTCTTAAAGGCGGTCATTGAAGCCGTTCAACAAGAATGGGATGGACCTTTATTCGTTCGCATTTCAGCGACTGATTATCACGAACATGGACTAAATGCAGAAGATTATATTGAGTTTGCCAAAAGAATGAAAGAGTTAGGAGTCGATTTAATCGATGTGAGCTCTGGGGCAGTGGTCCCAGCACAAATCAATGTCTTTCCGGGTTATCAAGTTAAACTGGCAGAGACAGTAAAACACGGAGCACATATACCAGTTGGCGCCGTTGGGATTATCACATCCGGCCCCCAAGCGGAGGAGATTTTACAAAACGACCGGGCCGATTTAATTTTTCTAGGGCGTGAACTCTTGCGTGACCCATACTGGCCGCGAACAGTAGCTAAACAATTAAATGTAGCAATAGAAGCACCTGCACAGTATAAACGAGGGTGGAATCAATAAAAGCTACATATAGTTAAACGGGGCTGTAAATCACAGCCCCGCCTTCTGTTTATATCGATAACTCCATTAAATCATACGCAATGATAACAGGGGCAAAAACAGCTTCCGCTTCGGTTTGAAGAAGAGCCACTTCTTCTTTCGTATAGCGTGAACTAATATGGGTTAAGCAAAGGGCTTTCGCTCCCGCCTCACGTGCAATTTTTGCCGCCTGCTGCGTCGTTGAATGAAAATAATCATGGGCCATTTGTGGTTGATCAGCCGCAAAAGTGGCTTCATGCACAAGTAAATCTGCTTCTTGTGCTAGCATCCCCGCCGCTTCGCATGGTCGTGTATCGCCTAAAATGGCCAGCACTTTTCCTTTTTGTGACGGTCCTACATACGCATCTGGAACGATGAGTCGTCCATCTGCTAATTGAATCGTACGGCCTTCTTTAATTTCTTTATAATACGGACCTGGCGGAATACCATCCGCTTTTAACCGATCAACTAGCAACACCCCTGGTTTATCCTTCTCACAAACACGATACCCATAGGAGGCAATGCCATGATCAAGCAGCCGAGTCTCTACCCTCATCGTTTCATCTTCAAAAATAATTCCTTCCTCTATCTCCACAACCGTTAATTCATACTGTAATCTTGTACAGCTGACGCGTAAACTGACCTCAATAAACTCTTTAATCCCAGGCGGACCGTACACCGTCAGCGGAAGATCTCCTCCTTGAAAAGAACGGCTTCCTAAAAAACCTGGTAATCCAAAAATATGATCTCCATGTAAATGAGTAATAAATATTTTTTCAACGCGCCTTGGCTTCAGTGAAGTATGTAAAATTTGATGCTGAGTCGCTTCGCCGCAATCAAATAGCCAGACAGCTCCCCGCTCATTTAACATCTTCAATGCCACCGAGCTAACATTTCGCATTTTTGCAGGCATGCCAGCACCTGTTCCTAAAAACAATAATTCCAATATATCCACTTCCTTATGAGTCAACTATCACTCTTTAAGCTATCCTAATATTTTGTCATATTCCCATCAAAGATGCTACCCTTTGCGATAACAAATAGTACTTGTATGGAAACCGATTTTATGAAAAAATGCAATAGAGAATACTTCTATACATTACAAAGTGAGGTCTTACACTGTGAATCCAACAGAAACCACTTCAGCATTAATCTTATTATTTGGAGCAACCGGCGACTTAGCGAAGAGGAAGTTATTCCCTTCTTTGTACCGACTCTATAAAAAAGGTAGCTTGAACGATCAATTTGCTGTGATCGGAACTGCTCGCAGAGAATGGACAAACGAAACATTTCAACAGCATGTGAAAGAATCCGTTATGGCCTCTACTAGCCAATGCGAGAAGCTAGATGAGTTTGTCTCCCATTTCTATTATCAAGCTCATGACGTATCAGATTCAAGCTCTTATCGCACGCTAAAAACGCTCGCCGATCAATTAGATGAGCAGTACCATTTACAAGGAAACCGCTTATTCTACTTGGCGATGGCACCTGAATTTTTCGGCACAATTGCCGATCATGTCAAAGCAGATGGATTGACAGACACAACAGGCTATCACCGTCTTGTAATTGAAAAGCCGTTCGGTCATGACCTTCCTTCAGCCGAAAAGCTTAACCATCAAATTCGCCAATCATTTGAAGAAAATGAAATTTATCGAATCGATCATTATCTTGGAAAAGAAATGGTGCAAAATATTGAAGCGATCCGCTTTGCGAACGCCCTGTTTGAACCACTTTGGAATAATCGTTACATCTCTAACATCCAGGTGACTTCTAGTGAAACACTTGGAGTGGAAGAACGAGGACGCTACTATGAAACAAGCGGTGCCTTAAAGGATATGGTACAAAACCATTTAATGCAAATGGTCGCCTTACTTGCAATGGAGCCACCAATTAAGCTCTCAACCAATGAAATTCGCAGTGAGAAGGTAAAAGTATTACGTGCGCTCCGACCGATTACAAAAGAAAATGCGGATGAATATTTCGTTCGAGGTCAATATGGACCTGGAGAACTAGAGGACGAGCGTTTACAAGGTTATCGTGAAGAAACGAATGTAGACCCTGACTCTAATACAGAAACATTTGTTGCCGGAAAATTGATGATTGACAACTTCCGCTGGGCAGGAGTTCCTTTTTACATAAGAACGGGCAAAAGAATGCCAACAAAATCAACGAAAATTGTGATTCAGTTTAAAGATATTCCAATGAACTTATATTATCAGCCGGACCAACCGCTAGCACCAAACTTACTTGTAATCCATATTCAGCCGGAAGAAGGAATTACACTTCATTTGAATGCGAAACGAGCGGGTCAGCAGCTGTTGACGAACCCTGTTAAGCTTAGCTATGCCAATAACAGTGTCGATGGTATGAATACACCAGAAGCTTATGAAAAACTATTACACGATGCCCTTCGTGGAGATGCAACGAACTTTACCCACTGGGATGAAGTCGCTCTATCTTGGCGATTTGTCGATGTGATTTCGGATTATTGGGAAGAAAAGAAAGCTTCATTCCCTAACTATGAAGCCGGATCTACGGGCCCTAAAGAAGCGGATGAGCTATTAGCAAAAGATGGCTTCTTCTGGTGGCCGTTATCGACTCTTGAAGTCGATGTTTGCAATTAAGAAAGGATGTGTCCAAATTGAAAATTTATGATATTACTGCTCCTATTTTTCCCGGTATGCCTGTTTATAAAAACAAGCCGGAAAAACAACCAAGTATTGAAACAAAAACGAACGGACATGTAACGGAATCACGCATTTCGATGGACGTACACACAGGGACTCACGTAGATGCTCCCCTTCATATGATGAATGAAGGAGATACGATTGAAACGATCGCCATTGAACAGCTCGTCCGTCCTTGTAAAGTGATCGATGTGACAAGTGCAACTGAAAAAGTCACGAAAGCGGATCTCGAATCAAAGTCGATTGAAAAAGACGATTTTATTTTACTAAAGACGAAAAATTCGTTTGACACAGAATTTAACTTTGATTTTATTTATGTAGCAGAAGATGCAGCCGAATACTTAACAAGCATCGGCATTGCTGGTGTTGGAATTGATGCACTTGGCATTGAACGAGCACAAGAGGGTCATCCGACACACCGGACCTTAATGGGACAGGGTGTGATCATCATCGAAGGTTTAGCGCTGAAAGATGTAGAGGCAGGGAGCTATTTCATGATGGCGGCGCCGCTCAAAATTTCCGGAACGGACGCTTCACCAGCACGAGTTCTACTGTTAGAAAACGTAACTGTATAATAAAAAAACAAGCGGGTTCATCACCCGCTTGTTTTTTTATTTCATCCACTCTGTGTGGAAAACGCCTTCTTTATCGACGCGCTCATACGTATGTGCACCGAAATAATCTCGTTGTGCCTGAATTAAATTAGCAGGCAAAGAAGCTGTACGATAGCTATCATAATAAGATAGAGCAGCTGATAAAGTCGGTACTGGAATTCCAGCCTTCACAGCCGTAGCCAACACGTCACGAAGTGCTTCTTGATAATTTTCGACAATCTCTTTGAAATATGGATCAAGAAGTAAATTCGTTAAGCCTGGCTCACGATCATACGCTTCTTTAATTTTTTGCAAAAATTGTGCACGAATAATACAGCCCCCACGGAAGATCATCGCAATATCTCCGTAACGAAGCTCCCAGCCAGACTCTTCAGATGCTGCTTTCATTTGAGCAAACCCTTGTGCATAAGAGCAAATTTTACTCATGTATAACGCTTTGCGTACCGCTTCAATAAATTCCTCACGATCGCCAGTAAATGCCTTCTGTTCCGGACCTTTTAACAATTTACTCGCATGTACACGCTCTTCTTTTAACGCAGAAATAAAACGAGCGAATACAGATTCAGTGATCAATGGAAGTGGGACACCAAGGTCTAATGCACTTTGGCTCGTCCATTTACCTGTTCCTTTTTGACCCGCTTTGTCTAAAATCACATCGACAAGCGGCTTACCTGTTTCTTCATCTACTTTCGTAAAAATATCGGCAGTGATCTCAATTAAATAGCTGTCTAGCTCTCCCTTATTCCAATCCGTGAATACTTCATGAAGTTCAGTAGCTGTTAATCCAACGATATGCTTTAATAAAAAGTAAGCTTCAGAGATCAGCTGCATATCTCCATACTCAATGCCGTTATGAACCATTTTCACATAATGTCCTGCACCATCTGGACCAATATATGTACAGCATGCTTCTCCATTCACTTTAGCAGAAATGGCTTTAAAAATGGGGGCCACAAGCTCATAAGCTTCTTTCTGTCCACCTGGCATAATCGATGGCCCTGTCAACGCACCTTCTTCTCCACCAGAAACCCCTGTACCAATGAAGTGAATGCCACTGCTGCTTAATTCCTTATTACGGCGCTGTGTATCTTTAAAGAACGTATTCCCACCATCGATTAAAATATCACCAGGTGCTAAAAACGGCTTCAACTGCTCAATTGTAGCGTCTGTCGCTGCTCCAGCTTTCACCATTAACAAAATTTTGCGCGGCGCCTCTAGCGACTGAATAAATTCCTCTACACTATATGTACCAACAATGTTTTTTCCTTCACTTTGACGAAGCATTTCATCTGTTTTTTCTCGTGAGCGATTAAAAACCGAAACTGTATATCCTCGACTTTCAATATTCCAAGCAAGATTCTTGCCCATTACCGCTAATCCAATCACACCAATTTGTTGTGGCATGATTTCACACCCTCTCTCAGCTATAAAATTTACTTTTATATTATAACAATCTCTGCCCATCAAAACAGCTTTTAGAGATACTTTTATTGCAACAAACATGTAAAAAAATTAATTTATTATTTACAAAGTTTTCAAAATATTATAAACTGTTGTTAAAAGAGACTAAATAGTCTTTATATTTCATTTACAATCTAGCAACAAATGATTCATCCAATATTAGGTAACTGTTAAGTCTACTCGCTTTTCCCGCCAGATCAGTTTCAGTAGACATGAAGCCAGTTCATTTCCTCCCCCAGTTATTTGCTGTGGATGGAAATAAACTGGATTTTTTTATTGCTTGAATAGTATGAGCCGGCTCTTCTCACCCATTTGTTATACAAATAACAAAATGGACAGTTAACGGCCGATGAAGACGTAATATTCATAAAAAAATAATTTGGAATGATAGCGGTTCCATCTGAAATATTGGAGGTTATAATGGAAAAAGGGCAAGATTTTGACAAAGTATTGTCTCGTGTTGATGTACTAGTTCTAGCATTCGGAGCCATGATTGGTTGGGGATGGGTGGTCCTTTCTGGTGATTGGATTTTAAAAGCTGGATCTCTTGGTGCAATCATTGCATTTTTACTCGGTGGGATTCTCGTTATTTTTGTAGGTTTAACATACGCTGAGCTTACAACTGTATTTCCGAAAACCGGTGGTGCCTATTACTTCGTAAAGGAAACCCTCGGCGTCAAAGCAGCCTTTATTGTTTCTTGGGCCTTATTATTAGGTTATATCACAGTAGTTGCTTTCGAAGCGGTTGCTCTTCCAACTGTTATTGAATATATTTTCCCTGATTTTAAAGTGGGTTATTTATGGACATTAGCTGATTATGAAGTGTACGCTTCATGGGCAGCCATTGGGATGATTGGTTCGATTATTGTAACAATTATTAACTGGAAGGGTGTTAAACAAGCAGCCTTTCTTCAAATCGTATTAACGACATTATTAACAGTTATTGGATTGATGCTAGTATTTGGTTCTATTTTTGGTGGCGGGGAAGTCAAAAACATGGAACCTCTTTTCACTGGAGGTATGGGCGGACTGATGGCGGTCATGATCATGACTCCATTCTTATTCGTTGGTTTTGATGTTATCCCTCAAGTAGCAGAAGAAATGAACATTCCGATGAAAGCAATCGGGAAAATTTTACTTCTATCTGTAAGCTTTGCTGTTCTTTGGTATGTACTTATTATTTTGGGTGTTTCATTAAGCCTTGTACCAGAAGAATTAGCGAATAGTAGCTTAGCTACAGCAGATGCGATGGCAGCTGCCTTTGGTTCCCCTATTTTTGCTAAAATTTTAATCCTTGGTGGAATCGCCGGTATTTTAACAAGCTGGAATGCCTTTATCATTGGTGGTAGTCGTATTATGTACGCAATGGCACAAGACGGTGTTCTACCTGCTTGGTTTGGAAAGATCCATCCAAAATATAAAACACCTTCAAATGCAATTTTATTCATTGGTATATTATCTACTCTCAGTCCTTTATTAGGTCATCCAGCCCTTGTTTGGTTTGTAGATGCTGGTGGCTTAGCGATCGTAATTGCTTACTTTATGGTTTCATGGGCATTCCTTGTTCTACGTAAAAACCAACCAGACCTTGAAAGACCGTTCCGTGCAGGAAAAAGCTCCTTCATTGGTTGGATGTCTTTATTTTTAACATTTGGCTTTATCATTTTATACATGCCTGGTATGCCTTCTGCGTTAATTTGGCCGTATGAGTGGGCAATTACTATCGGCTGGTGGGTGGCCGGATTCTTCTTCGCATTTAAGATGTCTTCGCGCTCAAATAGCGTATCCATGAGCAAAAATGATCAAGTAAGAAAGGTTAAATAAAGTGAACCTTCAATCAGTGGGGGGTTTTCTTCATCCCCCACTGATTGTTAGTTGAACGGATCGGGCGTTTACGGGCTGTTGATCCCCCACATACATGCCTGCGCTTCTTCTGCCATGTTGAGGTGGGGGTCTTACAGCCCGTTAATGCGGGATAAAAATCAACTCTTTTCTTGATTGAAAGAGTCCTATAACAAAGAAAACAGCACCTATTCAACGGTGCTGTTTTCTTTGTCTACTTTACACTTCTTTATTGATCATCCTTCGCTTCTGTCATGAAGTCTTTCACATCTTCTATTCCTTCTAATGAAGACACTAACACATCCACATCAATGATCGTAATAAGCCGATCGCCAATCGTCGCTACACCTGAGAAAAATCTTGTACTTTCATAGGATATTAAATTCACTTGTCGAACACTCTCATCAGGGAACTCAATGATTTCTTTCGCTTCCTTCACAAGTAATCCCACAGGTAGTGAATTCGTTTGAACGATTAGAAGTCGAGCCTCTTCTACACTAGAAAGCATCCGCTTATATAACACATACTCAAAATCAATCACAGGCAAAAGTTCTTCTCTAATCTTCGTTACCCCTTTTAAATAAAGAGGCAAGTGAGGAATTGGATTAATGAAATTCACCTTTTCAATAGAAATGACTGATTGAATTGGAACGGCATACTCTTCATTTCCAGACTCAAAAATAACAGCTTTATTGATCGATTGCATAAGCTTCCCCTTTCATTGTTCTCCTCTTAATGTACCATACAAAAAGAAAAATAGGTAAAAAGAACGATGAAAAAATTAGTTCATACAAGAACTAATTTCCCATGGGTGGATACTACATCTCCCCTTGCCTAAAAAAGATGGATCTGTGGAATAACTTCATTCACAGATCCAACTACAAAAAAATTAATTTTCCGAAACAACCGCTACGATCGCGACGGCCATTTCCGCTAACTTCACTAGCTCCTCAATTGGCATTCTTTCATTCGTTGTATGAATTTCTTCATAGCCAACAGCCAAGTTAACAGTTGGTATACCGAAGCCTGCAATGACATTCGCATCACTTCCGCCTCCACTTGTTAACAATTGACTTGGACGACCGATACGTGCTGCCGCTTGTTTGGCTACTTCCACCACATGGTCCCCTTCTCCATATTTAAAACCAGGGTACATCACTTCCACATCTACTTTTGCACGCCCGTTCATTTCTTCTGCTGTCTTTTCAAATGCTTCCTTCATTTTCGTTACTTGTGCTTCCATTTTTTCCGAAACAAGGGAACGTGCTTCAGCTAAAATATGAACATAATCACACACGATGTTCGTTGCACGTCCTCCTTCAAAGCGGCCAATATTCGCAGTCGTTTCCTCATCAATTCGACCAAGTGGCATATTGGCGATCGCTTTTGCAGCCATTGTGATTGCAGATACCCCTTTTTCAGGTGCTACACCCGCATGAGCAGTCTTTCCATAAATCTCGGCTTTGATCTTTGCCTGCGTCGGCGCAGCTACAATGATATTACCTACTTGGCCATCGCTATCAAGGGCATAACCAAATTTGGCTTTCACAAGGGATCGATCTAACACTTTCGCTCCAACAAGGCCAGATTCTTCCCCTACTGTAATAATAAATTGAATCATTCCGTGATTGTAGTTTTGTTCCTTTAATACTCTCACTAATTCCAGCATAGCAGCCAGACCCGCTTTATCATCCGCTCCAAGAATCGTCGTTCCATCTGTCACGACATATCCATCCTTAATGCTTGGCTTCACGCCGACACCTGGAACGACCGTATCCATATGAGACGTAAAGTAAATCGGGTCTACACCGTCTTTCGTTGCTTCAAGCGTGCAAATTAAGTTGCCTGCTCCATGTCCAGTTTGAGCCGTAGTATCATCTTCATACACCTGAACACCAAGCTCTTCAAATTTCTTCGTTAATACTTTCGCAATCGTCGCTTCATTTTTTGTTTCTGAATCAATTTGAACAAGTTCAAGGAATTCATTTAATAAACGCTCTTGATTAATCATCAGTTAATTCCCTCCAATAAAAATGGTTCCATTTTCAAGTATACTCTTGTACGAGAACGAAGCCAAATATTAATAAATCCGGTGTTCATAGGAACACCGGATGAAAAAAGAATTATAAAGGGATATTGCCGTGTTTTTTATGCGGGCGCGTTTCTTTTTTCGTCCGCATCATTTCTAATCCTTGAATTAATTTGATTCTTGTTTCTCGCGGATCGATCACGTCATCCACCATTCCGCGTGCAGCGGCCACATATGGATTGGCAAACTTCTCACGATATTCCTCAATTTTATTCGCTCTCGTTTCTTCTGGATTCTCACTATTGGCAATTTCTTTAGCAAAAATAATATTCGCTGCCCCTTGAGGTCCCATAACCGCAATCTCTGCGTTTGGCCACGAATAAACAAGATCCGCTCCGATCGATTTACTGTTCAGAGCCACATATGCCCCACCATACGCTTTACGCAAAATCACTGTAATTTTCGGCACCGTCGCCTCGGAATATGCGTATAAAATCTTCGCTCCATGACGAATGATTCCGCCTAGCTCTTGCTTGACTCCAGGGAAGAAACCAGACACATCCTCAAATGTAATAATTGGAATATTAAAGGAGTCACAAAAACGAATAAAACGAGCTGCTTTGTCGGAGGAATCAATATCTAAACCACCAGCCATAAATTTCGGCTGATTACAAACAAGCCCAACCACTTCCCCTTTAATACGAGCAAAACCAATCACAATATTTTTTGCAAACTCTTTTTGCACTTCCATAAAGGAATCAGGATCGACGACATGCTCTAACACTTTGCGCACATCATACGGGCGCAAGCCATCAAATGGAACGACATCTGTAATATCTTTACGGTAATCATCCTCTTCCGAACATTCATTGATGGCTGGCTTTTCCTCGTTATTTTGTGGAAGATAGCTCAATAAAGCGCGGACCATTTCTAGCACTTCTTCTTCAGAACTTCCACGGAAATGTGCATTCCCACTAATCGTATTATGTACTTTTGAACCACCGAGATCTTCAGAGGAAATCTTCTCACCTGTTACCGTTTCAATTACTTTAGGGCCTGTGATAAACATCTGACTCGTTTGATCGACCATAAACACAAAATCAGTAATAGCAGGAGAATAAACGGCTCCACCGGCACATGGTCCCATAATCACAGATATTTGCGGAATCACACCTGAATAAATCGCATTTCGATAAAAAATATGACCATAACCATCTAGTGAAACAACGCCTTCTTGAATACGTGCGCCACCAGAATCATTCAATCCAACAAAAGGAGCCCCGTTTTTCGCAGCTAAATCCATCACATTGGCAATTTTCTTCGCATGCATTTCACCAAGTGCTCCACCAAATACCGTAAAGTCCTGTGAGAATAAATAAATCGGACGACCATGTACTTTCCCATAACCCGTCACAACACCATCTCCAGGCCCCTTTACTCCATCTAGTCCAAAATCATTGCAGCGATGCTCAATAAATGGATTGATTTCCACAAATGTACCCGGGTCTACTAATAATTCAATTCGCTCTCTCGCTGTTAATTTGCCTTTTTCATGCTGTTTTTCAATTCGGGCATCTCCACCGCCAAGCTCTACTTCACGGCGCCTGTCATATAGTTCATTGATGCTTGTGAAAATATCTTGAGTTGTCATAATTCCATCAGTCCCCTTTCGCCTTGCTTTTATCACAAAGCTCAAATAATACGCCATGTGTAGATTTCGGATGCATAAATGCCACTTGTGCTCCTCCAGCTCCTGGCTTTGATGTTTCATTAATCATTTGAATGCCTCTTTCTTTTATTTCACGGATTCTCTCTTCTATTTCAGTGACACCAAACGCCACATGGTGGATTCCCTGTCCGCGCTTTTCAATAAATTTGGCAATTGGACTATCTTCATTCGTCGGTTCAAGCAATTCAAGCTTCACATTTCCTGCATCGATAAAAGCTACTTTCACTTTCTCCGAGTCCACCACCTCAATTTTTTCAAGCGATAACCCCAGTTGCTCTGTATAGAAAGGTAAAGTTTCATCTAATGATCGGACAGCAATCCCGATATGATTGATATTATTAATCATCCTCTATCCCCCTGTTTAGAAAGTATCTATAACATTTTAAATATTCGCCATAATTCGCTAAATTCCTTCTTGTTCATCAAGATGATCAAAAATAAAGTGAAACTTCAATCAGTGGAGGTTTTCTTTATCCCCACTGATTGTTAGTTGAACGGATCGGGCGTTTACAGGCTGTTGATTCCCCACCTACATGCCTACGCTTGAGGTGGGGGTCTTACAGCCCGTTAATGCGGGATAAAGTGAAACTTCAATCAGTGGGGGCTCCTACACCTAAACTGCTATGTTGAGGTGGGGATTTTACCGCTCGTTCATGCGGGAGAAATCAACTTGTGATTTCTATGAAAAACAGCTATCATTAGAAGAAGAAAATGTATCACATAAAAGGAGCGACGATTCTTTCTATGAGAAATAAAAACATACAAAAAACAGTGGTTTATATCATGCTATTTACGATGTTAGTTTCGACTTTATTCGTTGGCTTATCCATGTTTATGTAAAAGACTGTCTTATACAAGGCTCGAACCTGAACATTGATTCAGGCTTGAGCTTTTCTTGTATAGACAGTCTTTTTCCTTTTTTTCATCCCCTTAAATGAGCTTTTGATTAATAAATATTGTTCCATCTCTCTGACAAATTGAAACAACGCCGCTCTCGCTTCAAATTCTTCCCGCGTTGTCGGCAATTCCATCTGCTCAAATTCAGCCTTCATTCTTTGAAGCTTTTGTAAAGAAAGCTGCACGGTGTTACCCGGGTGAATATTCGTACTTAAATCTTCCATAAAGTCGGCAATAATATGCGCTTGATGAACTTGATGAGAAAGCGAGGTGACAATCCATAAAATATGCTCGATCTTTTCAAATTGCTTTTCCCTCATATTAAAATAACTATAAAATAGCTTTTCTTCTCTTAAAAAATGATTTTCTATATCTTGATAAGCGAGCATCTTTCCTTCTTTCAATAAATTTGCGGTCTCTGTAATTTCTTTGCCGTCCCAAATATGGTCATTGTCACGCAAATAGAGCGTAATCTCATGAAAAATCGTATAGAAATTCTCCTCGATCTTCTCTTGCAACTGATACAACTTCTCTTCTAAGCTCGGCATATATAAGTTCATGAATAGAGCAATGCCCATTCCTACGGTAATAATCCCAAATTCATTGAGAATGTTTTCCTTAGAAATATGTCCATCAGAAAAAATATGTAAAATGATGACACTACTTGACACGATGCCTTCTTTTAATCCGAGAGAAACGGTTGTCGGAATAAAGAACAACAGCAATAACCCAATTACTAGTGGATGATACGCAATCCCTTCAAAAAACAGCGCACAAAAAACCATGGCTATCGTACAAGCCAGAAAGCGACTCCAAGCGGCTTGAAGCGATTTTTTCTTCGTATTTTGAATACAGAGAATCGTAATAATACCTGCCGAAACAAAGTTTTCAAGCCCCATCCACTGAGAAATCATAATGGCTAATGCTGTGCCAATCGCTGTCTTAATAGTTCGGTACCCAATTTTAAACATTGATTAACTCCTATAAGTAAATGATTAAAAGAAAGAGGTTAACCCATTATCACCTCCTAGTAAAGCATCTACTATTTATTACAGTAGATACTTATATGACCAGGATCGGTACGATAATTAGAGTTAACCTCTTTCATAGAAAATTACACTTCCTCACAATATTGATCAAACGCTGCTTGTAGCTTTTGAACGACTGACATCGGATCATGGCCTTCAATTTCATGACGCTCTACCATGGTACAAATCTTGCCATCCTTTAACAAAGCGAACGATGGAGAAGATGGCGGATAGCCTTCAAAATAACTGCGAGCTTTGGCTGTTGCTTCCTTATCTTGACCGGCAAATACCGTAACTAGTTGAGCTGGACGCTTGTCATAGTGGACTGAATGAGCTGCGGCCGGACGAGCGATCCCTCCTGCACATCCACAAACTGAGTTGATCATTACTAATGTCGTTCCTGATTTTGCAAATGCTGCTTCTACTTCCTCTAGTGTTTGAAGCTGTGTATATCCTGCGGCCGTAATTTCTTCACGGGCTTGACGAACGACATCATTCATTAAAAAGTTAAAATCCATGTTCATTGACTCTTCTCCTTTTTCCTTCATAGTGTACTACTATGATAAGCTAATTGACGACTGTTTTCAAATACTACAAGTTTATTTCGATTCACTTTTTTATCCCGCATTAACGAGCAGTAAGACCCTCACCTCAAAATGGCAGAAGAAGCAAAGCCATTTAGGCAGGGGATCAACTGCCCGTAAAAGCCCGATCTGTTCAACTAACAATCAGTGGAGGATGAAGAAACCCCCCACTGATTGAAGTTTCACTTTATATAACAAAACAGCGGGGCAAAAACCCGCTGTTTTATTCGTTCGTTTTAGGATACACATGGGAAAATAAATTCTCCACCGCTTGCGAAGGGGTCATTTCCCCATTCATCGCTTTTCTCTCCATCTCTTTTATATGCTCTTTGACATATGAATGCTGATAAAAGTTCGTTTTTAACTGTTCAAGAATTAATGTGTGCATCCATTCCTTCGTCTGGCTGCTTCGGCGTTCGTCAAAAACGCCACTTTCTTTCGTCGCCTTCTCAAATGCCTGAATCATCTCCCAAATCTCGACAATTCCTCGCTGTTCGATCGATGAACATGTATACGCTTTTGATTGCCAGCCTTTTGTAGATGGCTGCAGCATATGAAGAATTTGATTAAACTCTCGCTGCGTCTTTTTCGCCAAAGGCTCATTCTCTCCATCCGCTTTGTTGACAATAATCGCATCAGCGAGCTCCATAATCCCCTTTTTCATGCCTTGGAGCTCATCGCCGGCTCCCGTTAAGGCAAGCAAGAGGAAGATATCAACCATGCCGCGAACGAGGAATTCACTTTGGCCCACTCCGACCGTTTCGACTAAAATAATCTCAAACCCGGCCGATTCACAAAGAAGCATCGTCTCACGCGTTTTTCGATGCACACCGCCAAGCGTTCCGCTAGATGGAGAAGGCCGGATGAAAGCATTTGGATGTTTTGCTAACAGTTCCATCCGAGTTTTGTCGCCAAGAATGCTGCCTCCACTAATAGAAGAGCTCGGGTCAATAGCCAGTACCGCTGTTTTAAATCCGCTGTCACATAACATTTTACCGAACGCTTCAATAAATGTGCTTTTCCCCGCTCCCGGAACACCAGTAATTCCGATGCGAATCGACCGACCGGTTTGCGGCAATAATTGTTGTAATAGCTCTTGTCCAAACTGATAATGCTCGTTGGCGTTACTTTCAATGAAGGTAATAGCTTTCGCCAAATCCTTTCTTGACCCGGAACGCACACCAGCAACAAGTTCCTCTATGTTCGGCAAGCTTTTCACTTTTTTTTGAAATCTTTTCTTTTTCGAAGAAGTGAAGCCATCATGTGAGGAAGCAATCCCCTTCATCACATGAAGAGCAGAATCACCGCTCTCTTCTAGCTTCGGATCTTGTTTTTCATCCATTATTCATTCACTTCCTCGTAACCGAGGCTCTTATAAATTTCTTCTAAAATCTTTTGGGCAGATACCGGAATCACCGTTCCTGGTCCAAAAATAGCTGCCGCTCCATTCGCACGCAGGAAATCATAATCCTGTGCAGGGATGACACCACCAATGAAAACGATAATGTCTTCACGGCCAAGCTTTTTCAATTCGGCAATTAAGGCCGGCAGCAATGTTTTATGACCCGCTGCTAACGAACTGACACCAATCGCATGGACGTCATTTTCAACCGCTTGTAAAGCCGTTTCTTCTGGCGTTTGGAAAAGCGGGCCGATATCGACATCAAACCCTAAATCTGCATAGGCTGTAGCCACTACTTTCGCCCCGCGGTCATGTCCATCCTGCCCCATTTTAGCGACCAACATCCGAGGTCTACGTCCTTCCTGCTCATTAAATTCCTCTGTCATCCGTTTCACTTCTTGGATTTGCTCTTCATCAGAGAAGTTAGAACTGTACACGCCGCTCACTGATCGGATCACCGCCTTATGTCTGCCACTAATGATTTCGATTGCATCGGATATTTCGCCTAAAGTCGCTCTTGCTCTAGCGGCATCTACAGCTAGTGCAAGCAAGTTTCCTTCTCCGGTTCTTGCCGCCTCGGTAATCGCTTGAAGAGCAGCCGCCACTTTCTCTTCATCCCGCGTTTCCTTCATCTTTTGAATGCGTTCAATTTGCTTTAAACGAACGGCTGTATTATCAATATCTAAAATATCGATTGGATCCTCTTGTTCCAGACGATATTGGTTCACCCCAATGATGGTTTCCGTTCCAGAATCGATTTGTGCCTGACGTCTTGCAGACGCTTCTTCAATTCTCATTTTCGGAAGACCTGTTTCAATCGCTTTTGTCATCCCACCAAGCTCTTCGATTTCCTCAATATGCTTCCATGCTCGCTCCATCAACTCATTCGTCAATGTTTCTACATAATAAGAACCCGCCCATGGATCGATCACTTTTGTAATACCTGTTTCTTCTTGTAAGTAGAGCTGCGTATTACGAGCAATTCTAGCAGAGAAATCCGTCGGCAAGGCAATCGCTTCATCGAGTGCATTTGTATGAAGAGACTGTGTATGTCCCATAGCCGCCGCATGAGCTTCAATCAACGTTCTTGTTACATTGTTGAATGGGTCTTGCTCCGTTAAGCTCCAGCCAGATGTTTGCGAATGCGTTCTCAGTGCCATCGATTTGCTATTTTTCGGTTCAAACGGCTTCATAAGCTGAGCCCAGATGCGACGAGCTGCTCGCATTTTTGCCACTTCCATAAAGTAGTTCATCCCAATTGCCCAGAAGAAAGACAATCGCGGGGCAAAGGAGTCAATGTCAATCCCTGCTTTTAATCCCGTACGAACGTATTCAAGGCCATCCGCTAATGTATAAGCAAGCTCAATATCGGCTGGTGCACCCGCTTCTTGCATATGGTAGCCAGAAATACTAATGCTATTAAATTTCGGCATATATTTAGACGTATATTCAAAAATATCAGCAATCATCCGCATCGATACATCAGGAGGATAAATGTACGTATTACGCACCATATACTCTTTTAAGATATCGTTTTGGATCGTCCCAGATAATTTCTCTTGAGATACGCCTTGTTCTTCGGCTGTGACGATATAGAAAGCCATAATTGGTAAAACGGCTCCATTCATCGTCATCGACACCGACATTTGATCAAGCGGAATGCCAGCAAATAAAATTTTCATATCCTCAACAGAGTCAATGGCCACTCCAGCTTTTCCGACGTCTCCAACCACTCGTGGATGATCGGAATCATACCCGCGGTGAGTCGGCAAATCAAACGCAACAGATAACCCCTTTTGTCCCATCGCTAAGTTGCGGCGGTAAAACGCGTTACTTTCTTCTGCTGTCGAAAAGCCGGCATATTGCCGAACTGTCCAAGGTCGATTCACATACATTGTCGGATAAGGTCCTCTTGTATAAGGGACCACCCCCGGCATATCATTTGTATGCGAAAGTTCTTTCGTGTCTTCCTTTGTGTAGAGAGGATGCAAAGAGATAAACTCGTTCGTTTCAAAAGAAAGCTCTTCAAAAGATTTTTTAACTTCATGCTCTAATGACTGTTTCCATTCCTCTAAAGAATTCTCTTTCTCCGCAACGAATGGATCCACCTTGTTAAAATTAGGTTTACTCATGAGTAGCTCCTCCTTCCCATAATGCTAATAAAGATGAAAGCTTATCTAAAAGGTTTTGTCCCGCAAACACATGTCCATTAAGTCCTGCTGCCCGCCATTCTGCGTTCTCCTCTTCTGAAAGCTTGCCGGCAATATCTATTTGAATGGCTGTTTCTGCTTGTTTCAACTCAGCCACTAAGCTTGGACCGAATTCCTTATACGTCTCATCTTTTCCACAAATACAGTAATAAGGGAATTGAGTTTCTTTTACGTAACGTACTGCCTCTTCTACTGAATGACACTCGTCGCTCAATTGAACAGAGATTCCACCAGTAGAAAGCACACCTGTCACATAATCTGCTCGTGGTTTAAAGTCCTTCAGTTTGCCCAGGCAAATAAGACCTGCTTGAATCGTTTTTCCACTGGCTTGAATGCCCACTGCGCGTTCCCTTAATTGTTCAAAAGGCTCGGCTAACCGTTGAGATTTCACTGGTATCACTTGTTCCCCGCTGTCTCTGACATGAAGTTCAGCCAACGTCCGCTCTTCACTCACTTGATTAAGCAATTCTTTATAGGAAGTTACTTGTCGATCGGCTAATAACACTTCCATTCCCTCGTGCTCACTAAAGAATGTTTCATTCAAATCAGCGTAAATATTTGTCCCGATCATCGACTTTTTACGAACAGCTAAATCGACAATCCGCTGCTCTAGCACTTGGGCTAATTCCTTCTGGAGTGTTCCTTCTTTCAATACGGATAGCATTCCGCCACTTTCTTCTATTTGCAAAAATTTCTTCCACGCTGCTTGGGCGAGCTCATTCGTTAAAGACTCAATGAAATAAGAACCACCTGCCGGGTCCACCACTTTCGTCAAATGAGATTCACTTTGTAACATCAATGGAATGTTTTTAGCTACACGTTCTGCTAAAGTGGAAGTTGTGCCATTGAATTGGTCAAAAGGTGTCACTTGTAAATATTCTACTCCCCCAAGCAAAGCAGCAAATGCTTCACTACCTGTTCGCAAAATATTGACATGACGGTCTAGCTTTGAAAGCGTAAATTCAGACGTTTCTGCACCAACCGTTACCTTCACAGCTTCTCCATGAATTTGATAAGATTCACATAACGCTGTCCATAGTTTACGAAAGGCACGTAGTTTAGCGACTTCCATGAAAAACTGTGAACCTATTGCGAAGTGAAAACTAAATAATTGAACCGCCTCTAATGGCGTCCACCCTTTCTCCTTTAGCCATTCTATATAGAAAACGGCCTGAGACAACGCGATGGCAATTTCTTGAATGGCAGTTGCACCTGCTAAATCGTAAGGAACTGTGTTGATCACTACCGTTTTGACTTTCGGGTAACGCTGCTTCATTTCTGTTAATGCCTCAAAATGAAGATCGAGCGCTTGCTCATCCGGAACTAGTCCCTTTGCCGCGAAATGCGATAACAGATCTGTTCCTATTACTCCTTGTAATTCAGCTAGATCCGCTTTTAAAAGAAAGGCTGAGAACGCTAGAAAATGATCTTTTGTGTTTATGTATAACGGATATGGATTAGATAACAATTGGGAACATTCACGGAAGGTCATTCTCGCTTGTTCCTCAATAGAAAAAGAGAGTGCATCCTGCCCTGCTTGCATAGCAGCTGATAGCTTCGTTTGTAGATTACTAGCTGAATGAGCTTTTAATGGATGAGCCGTTTTTAATGACCTTTCTACATAGCCACCTTTATAAAATCCACGAGTATAACTAGGGATACCTGGAAACTGTTCTTCTTCCACACTTTCTATGTCTGCTTTTAAATAGAGCGGTTTTAATGTAATTTGTTCGTATGTCTCTGTATATAGCTTAGCCAATGACTTCCCCTTTAATGATGCTTCAGCCGTCTTTTTCCATTCCTCTAACGACACATGCTCAAAATTTTGAGATTTCATCTCTTCAATCTTCATCTCGTCTCCCCCTTTGCCTTGTAATCGTTTTCAATCCGAGGTATAAAAATTCTAAATATTATACCTATTTTTATTTTATATGAAGGTTTACTATGAATCAATCAGGGAAACCTAAAAAAACAAGAATACCTCTTCCCTTTTTTAGGGAAAAAGAAAAAGCATTTCGTGAAAAAAAACGTGGAACGTGCTATTCTATTATTACCCTTCTACACAAGAGAGGGAATCAAAGTTAGGGGAGAACATAATGAAAAGAATTATCGCATGGTTAGGGGTGCTACTCCTAAGCTTTGGAACGATGGCTCAAGCAGATAGCGTCGTCGGAGATGTAATTGTTACTCTCGGTGAAAACTTAACACCCGCTCAAAGAGAACAAGTACTTGAACAAATGGATGTTCCTGCAGATGTCACAACCGTAACGGTATCAAATGAAGAAGAACATAAATATTTAGGAAACTATATTCCAAAAGCACAAATTGGATCAAAAGCGATTTCATCAAGTAAAATAACCATGAAAGAAAAAGGCTACGGCATTAATGTGCAAACAAATAATATTTCATGGGTATCGAAAGAAATGTATGCTAACGCTTTGTCCACTGCGGGAGTTAAAGATGCCGATGTCTATATTACCGCTCCGTTTGAAGTGTCTGGAACAGCTGGCTTAACTGGACTCATTAAAGCGTACGAAACATCAACAGGCGAAAAGATCCCAGAAGAGCAAAAGCAAGTGGCCAATGAAGAAATGGTCACAACGGCGAAACTTGGCGAGCAAATCGGGGAGCAGCAAGCAACTGAATTAATTGCACGCGTGAAAGAAGAAATAGCACAGGAAAACCCACAAACGATTCAAGATATTCAAGTCATTATTAACAACGTGTCAAATGAGCTCAACGTCCAGCTCAATCAAGAGCAAATGGATCAGTTGACTGCCCTCTTTGACAAAATGAAAGACTTGAACATTGACTGGGATCAAGTCACGAATCAAGTGGACAAAGCACAAGAGCGATGGAATGAGTTCAAAAACTCTGAAGAAGGGCAAGGAATTTTACAAGCTATCCTTGACTTTTTCCAATCAATTATTGACTGGTTTGCGAGTCTCTTTAAATAACTAAGAAAACTGCTGGGAGCTTCCCGGCAGTTTTTTTATGATATACGTAAAAACAGCAAAAAAAGTCAAGAATCTCCACTTATTCTTTAGTATTCTGTAATTGAAAGGAGGAACTACCGTGAACTACCAGCCAATGTTACAAAAAACGATCGACTATATCGAAAATCATTTAAGCGAAACACTCACACCAGAAAAGGTCGCCACCCATGCTGGCTTCTCCATGTTTCACTTTCATCGTATCTTTCAGAAAGAAACAGGGATGACAGCGGCAGAGTATATTCGCCGCAGACGTTTAACGAATGCGGCATCCATGTTGCTTTATACCGATGAAACGATTATCCAGATCGCTTATCATTTTCACTTCAACACACAGGAATCGTTTACAAGAGCTTTTAAAAAAGTGTACCAAATGCCACCGGGACAATATCGAAAAATTATGAGCCCAATTTTACAATCAAATGGAGGGAATCAAATGGACAGCCAACAAAATGTAAAGGGATGGTTTTTAAGCGGAAGTCATCCGCACAATTATCAAATGGGAAGAGATCAACAAGTAATCCACCAAGGGCACTATTCCGGTTATTTGAAATCTGTAACCGTTCAAGACGAAAATGAATTTGCTACAATGATGCAGGAATTCAGAGCGGAGAAATTTATTGGAAAACGAATAAAGCTATCCGCTTTTATTAAAACGGAAAAGGTGCAGCCGCTTTGTGGGATGTGGATGCGCGTCGATAATGTGGTAGGTGATGTCATGCAATTTGATAATATGTATAATCGGCCGATTCAAGGTGATACAAATTGGAACCTTTATTCCATTGTTCTGGATGTGCCTGCTAACAGCTCCAGCATTTCTTTCGGTATTTTGCTTTCTGGAACCGGTCACGTATGGACAGATAGCTTTACATTTGAAGAAGTAGATAAAAATGTGCCTGTTACTCATCTAAACTTTACAGAAACATTATTAGATGAGCCAACAAATTTATCATTTGAAGAAGAGGTTCTTACTGATGAATAAAATCTTCCTATACATTCGAACTGCGATCATCAGCTCGATTAATGCTCTATTTATTTGTGCCATCAACAGAATCCTTCACTTTGGTACTGTTTTATTGTTTGATGCCGAAAGAAAGACTTTGTTTTCAAAAGAGTCTCTGATCATTTTTTCTCTAATATTCTTGGCTAATTTCGCTTATATAGTGGTCACTGAACAAGATGGAGAGAGGCTGACTTAATCGGTCAGCCTCTCTTGTTATTAATAAACAGACGTTTGCTCTGATACATTTTCAAGAATTTCTTTCACGCGCTGCAAGAAGCGGCCGCAAACGAGTCCATCAAGTACACGATGATCAAGTGATAGGCAAAGATTGACCATATCACGAACGGCAATCATTCCATTGTCCATTATGACTGGACGTTTTACAATCGATTCTACTTGCAGGATGGCTGCTTGAGGGTAATTAATAATTCCCATCGACTGAACAGAGCCGAATGATCCCGTGTTATTAATCGTAAATGTACCCCCTTGCATATCATCCGCTTTTAGTGTGCCTGTACGAACTTTTCCAGCCAATTCATAAATTTCACGACCAATGCCTTTGATCGTTTTTTCATCTGCTTGTTTAATGACTGGAACAAACAAAGCATCATCTGTTGCAACAGCAATGGATAAGTTAATCTCTTTCTTTTGAATGATTTGATCACCTGCCCACATCGAATTGATTTGTGGGAATTCTTTCAGTGCTTGGGCTACCGCTTTAATGAAGAAAGCAAAGTACGTTAAGTTAAAGCCTTCTTTTTGTTTGAACTCTTGCTTAATGGAATCGCGATAAGCAACAAGATTCGTTACATCTACTTCCATCATCGTCCAAGCATGAGGCACTTCCTGTTTGCTGCGTACCATATTAGCTGCAATCGCTTTTCTGACACCGCTGACAGGAATACTCACATCACCAGGAAGAGGAGAAACAGCTGGCTTGACAGTCTTCGGAGCTGCTTTTTCTTCATAAACAGGTGCTTGAATTGGAGCCTGTTGCTCACGGTTTTCACGTGCAGACGGTTCATTTGTCTGCAGAATGGCTCCAGACTCAACGACTTTCAAAATATCCTTACGAGTAATTCTTCCACCTTTTCCGGAACCTGTTACTTTCGTTAAATCGATGCCATGCTCTTGAGATAATTTCAATACGGCAGGAGAATAACGAGCTTTATTTTCATTTCCAGCCGCTGTAGGTTCAGCAGGTTGCTCAGCCTTTTCTTGTTTCGGTGCTTCTGTTTCGGCGCTTTCACCGGCCCCTTGCACGTCCATTAAACAGATTACTTCGCCTACTTCTAACGTATCGCCTTCAGCAGCCGTTAAGTCTTTAATGACACCGGTAAAAGAAGACGGCACCTCCGCATTGACTTTATCCGTCATCACTTCAGCAATGGGATCATATTTATTGACTTGATCACCTACGTTGACCAACCATTTGCTAATCGTTCCTTCTGTCACACTTTCTCCAAGTTGAGGCATCGTTACCTTTTCTACACCCATACAAACTCCTCCTTCCTTCTCTATTAGAATTCTGCTAGCTCTCTCATCGCTTTTTCTACTTTATCCGGATTCACCATGAAGTATTTTTCCATCGTCGGTGCATACGGCATTGCTGGTACATCAGGGCCCGCTAATCGTTTAATTGGAGCATCAAGATCAAATAAGCAATGTTCCGCAATGATGGCGGATACTTCACTCATGATACTACCTTCCTTATTGTCTTCCGTTAGCAGCAGTACTTTCCCCGTTTTACTAGCCGCTTCGATAATCGCTTCTTTGTCTAACGGATAAACGGTACGTAAATCTAGAATTTCGGCTTCGATGCCATCTTTAGACAGTTTTTCAGCTGCTTGCATGGCAAAATGGACACATAGACCGTACGTGATAACTGTTAAGTCTTCTCCCTTACGCTTAATATCCGCTTTCCCGATTGGCAACACATAATCATCCGTAGGGACTTCCCCTTTAATTAAGCGGTAAGCTCGTTTATGTTCAAAAAATAATACAGGGTCTTCATCACGGATCGCTGCTTTTAATAACCCTTTCACGTCATAAGGCGTAGAAGGCATAACAATCTTTAGACCTGGTTGATTGGCAAAAACAGCTTCTACTGATTGCGAATGATATAACGCTCCATGAACGCCACCGCCATAAGGAGCACGAATCACCATCGGACAGCTCCAATCATTATTGGAGCGATAGCGAATACGAGCCGCTTCTGAAATAATTTGGTTCACAGCGGGCATGATAAAGTCAGCAAACTGCATCTCAGCAATTGGGCGCATCCCGTACATCGCTGCACCAATTCCGACTCCGGCAATCGCCGACTCCGCAAGCGGCGTATCCATGACTCGGTCCTCGCCAAATTGTTCATATAACCCTTGAGTGGCTTTAAATACGCCACCTTTTTTTCCAACATCTTCCCCTAAAACAAACACTTTAGGGTCCCGTTCCATTTCTTCACGAATCGCCATTGTTACCGCATCAATATAAGAAATTACTGGCATCATTTACTCCCCCCTTATTACTTTTGTGCATAGACAAATGTAAGTGCATCTTCCGGATTTGGATAAGGTGCATTTTCCGCATAATCTGTCGCTTCATTCACTTGAATCATTATGCGATCATTGATTTCTTTTTCGAGTTCATCATTCATGACACCCGTTTCTTTTAAATACGCACCAAACGTAATAATCGGATCGTTTGTTTTTGCTTTTTGCACCTCATCTGGTGAACGATAGCTACGATCATCATCATCGGAAGAGTGCGGAGTCAAACGATAAGAAACCGTTTCAATTAATGTCGGTCCTTCACCGCGTCGTCCACGTTCAGCTGCTTCTTTCACATATTTATAAACTTCAATCGGGTCGTTTCCGTCAATGGTGAATCCCGGCATCCCGTATCCAATCGCTCGGTCCGATACATTCGCACAAGCTAATTGCTTTTCCACTGGAACAGAAATCGCATATTTATTGTTTTCACACATAAAAATAACTGGAAGCTTATGAACGCCTGCAAAATTGGCTCCTTCATGAAAATCCCCTTGGTTCGATGAGCCTTCTCCAAATGTCACAAACGTCACTAAATCTTGCTTCTCCATTTTTCCTGCTAATGCAATCCCGACTGCATGCGGAACTTGTGTCGTTACCGGAGAAGATCCCGTGACGATATGGTTCTTCTTTTGGCCGAAATGTCCAGGCATTTGTCGGCCGCCGGAGTTAGGGTCTTCCGCTTTCGCAAAGCCAGAAAGCATAATCTCCTTTGCTGTCATGCCGAACGTCAACACGACGCCTAGATCACGGTAGTAAGGGAGTACGTAGTCCTTCTCTTGATCGAGAGCAAACGCCGCTCCTATTTGTGCCGCCTCCTGGCCTTGACAGGAAATAACAAACGGAATCTTACCTGAACGGTTTAATAACCACATCCGCTCGTCTAAACGACGGGCAAGCAACATCATTTCGTACATCTCTAGTACCTTTTCATCACTTAATCCTAATGTTGCGTGACGATTTTCAGCCATATTTATTCCTCCTTGAGTAACATATTTTAAGAATGAATTGCTTTACCATCAACAGCCAGAGCAGCTTCACCAATCGCTTCACTCAATGTCGGATGCGGATGAATCGTATGAGCTACTTCCCATGATGCCGCATCAAGCACACGAGCCAGCCCTGCTTCTGAAATCATATCCGTCACATGAGGACCAATCATATGAACGCCGAGTAAATCATCTGTTTTTTTGTCAGCTACGATTTTGACAAAGCCATCACTTTCTCCGTAAACGAGCGCTTTTCCGATCGCTCGGAAAGAGAATTTGCCTGTTTTCACTTCATAGCCTTGATCTTTCGCTTCTTGCTCGGTTAAGCCAACACTCGCTGCTTCCGGGCTTGAGTAAATACATTTAGAAATGGTTGTATAATCAATCGGGTACACTTCTTCGTCTGCTAAATGTTCCACAGCCGTTACCCCTTCATGCGAAGCGACATGAGCAAGTTGAAGACCACCAATCACATCACCAATCGCATAAATATGGGATTCCTTCGTTTGATAAAATTCGTTAACGGAAATAAAGCCTTTTTCTACAACAATATCTGTATTTTCAAGACCAATTCCTTCCACGTTCGCCTGTCGTCCAACTGAGACGAGCAGTTTCTGTGCTGTAAACGAGCGCACTTCATCATTCACTTCGGCTTGAATCGTGACTTGACTATCTTGCTTTTGTACCGTTTCAGCAAGCACTTTGGCATTCGTCACAATATCAATACCTCTTTTTTTCAATAGCCGCTCCATTTCCTTAGAAATGTCCTCATCCTCTGTCGGAATCACCCGATTGGCGTATTCTAATACCGTCACTTTCGCACCAAAATCAGCTAACATGGAGGCCCATTCAATCCCGATCACGCCTCCACCGACGATAATAATCGATTCAGGTACTTCCTTCAGCTCAAGTGCTTCATCGGAAGAAAGAACCCACTCCCCATCAAAATCTAGCCCAGGTAACATTCTTGGACGTGACCCTGTGGCAAGGATGACATTTTTAGGAATGAGCATTTCATTTTCGCTCCCATTATTCATTTCTACGGAGATCGTTCCTGGAAGTGGTGAAAAAATCGATGGACCTAGTATACGACCGATGCCTTCAAACACATCAATTTTCCCTTTTTTCATCAATCCAACGACTCCATTATGAAGCGTGTTAACAATGGTTTCTTTTCGCTCTTGAACCTTTTGAAAATTCAACGAGACCTCTCCTGTAGAGACACCGAATTCCTCACTTTTTTGAGCTGTTTTAAATACTTCAGCACTTCGAAGCAAAGCTTTGCTTGGAATACAACCTTTATGTAAGCAGGTGCCCCCTAGCTTACTCTTTTCAACAATGGCCGTCTTTAATCCGAGCTGCGACGCTCGAATAGCCGCTACATATCCACCCGTTCCTCCACCGAGAATGACTACATCATATTCTTCAGCCATTGATTCTCCTCCTCTACTCTTACTCTTTCGTTGATGACCTTTTTATTAATGCTTTAGTGATCTTTTAACGTCTTGATAAAATATGGTGACCGTTTAATAAAAACTGACTGCGAGATCCACGCATCTTCGCAATTCTTTCTTCCGCCATACGATCGGCCGCTTTATATGTTGGAATCCCGTCACGGTTAGAGATCTCAATTACTTTTTCAATATTGTTATATATTTGTTCTACTTTTCTCATCGCCCGATCACGGTTGTATCCATGAAGTTCATCGGCTACATTAATCACTCCACCTGCATTAATAACATAGTCCGGTGCATAAATGATGCCGCGCTCATGCAATTCATCGCCATGGCGATCCTCTTTTAATTGATTGTTGGCAGAGCCCGCTATCACTTTTACTTTCAGTTGCGGAATCGTATCTGAATTGATGATCGCTCCAAGAGCACATGGGGCGAAAATATCAGCTTCCACTCCATAAATCTCGTCTGGATTTACTGCTTGAGCACCAAAATCAGCCACTGCTCGCTGAACAGATTCTTTATTAATATCTGTCACGATCAGCTTTGCTCCTGCTTCGTGAAGATGACGGCAAAGATGATAAGAAACATTTCCTACTCCTTGAACGGATACAGTCAATCCTTCTAATGAATCTGTGCCAAATGCTTCCTTTGCCGCTGCTTTCATACCGACAAAGCAACCGTAAGCTGTCACTGGAGATGGATTACCTGAAGATCCAAAGGCTGGTGAAATACCTGTCACATAATCTGTTTCTTCATGAATTAAATCCATATCCTCGACAGTTGTTCCCACATCTTCAGCCGTAATATAACGACCGTTTAACCCTTGAATGAAACGGCCAAATGCTCGGAACATTTCTTCGCTTTTATCTTTTCGAGGGTCGCCGATAATCACCGTTTTTCCCCCGCCAAGATTAAGCCCTGCCGCTGCATTTTTATATGTCATTCCTTTAGCTAAACGAAGGGCATCCTCAATGGCTGCTTCTTCTGATGCATATGTCCACATTCTCGTTCCACCAAGCGCTGGTCCAAGCGTTGTATCATGGATAGCAATAATGGCTTTTAATCCCGATGTTTTATCTTGACAAAAGACCAGTTGCTCGTAATCATAGGTTTCCATATATTTAAAAATTTCCATTATAAATCCTCCTTATTTACACATAAATAATTTTAACCTCTTCGTTTCTAATATTGCAATTATCATGCCAATCCTTTTTTCATGAAAACGCTTTAATTCCCAAATAGAAACGTGCAAATAATTGCACTATATGAATTTTTTTGCATGCATTTTAATTCAAGTTATACTTTTCTAATTTGTAGTACAAACTGCGAATGGATACACCTAACTTTTTCGCTGTGGCAGTTTTATTTCCGTTATTTTGCTCAAGAGCGGCTTTAATTACTTTTTTTTCATAGTTGTCCATCATTTCTTGAAGGTTTTCACAACATTCGTCCTGATCAAGCGCCTTTCTTTCATGAGCCATTGAATCAGGTTGCCCTTCAATGACATACAGTGTGCCCGCATCGATCAGCGTCTCGGTGTACGTCGAAAAAATCATCGCTCTGCCTAAAATGTTTTCTAGTTCACGAACATTGCCAGGCCAAGGATAATTCATTAATTTCTTTAAAGCTGCTGGCGTCAGCCCCTTTACATTTCGGCCATAATCTTGATTTAACTTAATAATTAAACGCTCACATAGTAACGGAATATCCGCTTTTCTATTTCTAAGCGGAGGGATATGTATCGGCATTCGATTCAAGCGATAATACAAGTCTTCACGAAAGCTGCCATCCACCATCGCTTTTTCTAAATTGACATTGGTCGCTGAAATAATACGAACATTGATCGGAATCGATTTTGTCCCACCTACTCGAACAATTTCTTGCTCTTGCAGCACCCGTAACAGTTTTGCCTGAGTGTTGGCACTTAATTCACCAATTTCATCAAGAAAAATACTGCCATGATTAGCTTCTTCAAAAAGCCCTCTCTTTCCCCCGCGCCGCGCTCCTGAAAAGGCGCCTTCTTCGTATCCAAACAGTTCACTTTCTAACAATGACTCGGAAAGAGCGGCGCAATTTACTCGGATAAATTTATTGTAACGTCGATCGCTGGCATTATGAATCGCATGAGCAAACAACTCTTTTCCCGTTCCTGATTCTCCTCTTAAAAGAACAGTTGCTGGCGTACTTGCTCCCACTTTCGCTTGTTCGATCGCTATTTTCATTTCGTCGGAGTTTCCGACAATATCTTCAAATGTATATTTCGCTTCTAACGTTCGAATAATTTGCCTTGCTCTATTCAATTGTTTCGTTAATGACTGTATTTCTGTTAAATCATGAATGACGCCCACACTGCCCTTTAATTGTCCATCAACAACGATGGGAGCCACATTGACGACGACTTCTCGTTTCTTTGAGCCAACATTCATTTTCACGCCTCGCATTGGTTGCTTCGTTTTAAGCACTTGGAGATGAACGCTTTCTCCTTCAGATATGTCCGTTGTAGCTGGCTTGCCGATCACTTCTTCTTTACTTAACCCAGTTAATCTTGTATAGGCAGGGTTAATTAACAACCCTCTTCCTTGTTCATCCACAACAGAGATGGCATCATCGCTTGAATAAATAATCGCTTCAAGCATTGTTTGTACTTCTTTTAAATTGGTGATTTCTGTAGCCAAGTTCAGCACTTCGGTAATATCCTTAAAAACAGAAAAAGCCCCAATGACTTCCCCTTCATCAGTAATCATTGGAATGCGCGAAGTAATAATTTTTAAACCGGTAGAGAGTTGATGTTCTTGATTAATCTCCGTCTTCTTTTCTTGCATGACTTCCGGAAGTCGACTAGTTGGAATGACATTTCTAATATGTTGACCAATCGCCTTGTTTTTATCTATTCCAAGGATTTGTTCCGCACTTTTGTTGTACAAAATAATTTTTTCAGAGTGATCGACTACAATCATTCCTTCATCAATTGATTCAAAAATAAGATCATATTGCATCTTTCCACCCCCTACTTTCTTTCTGCAGCTTTTTGCATATGTCTATTGTAAGCGAAAAAACTCTTGCTTGACAAATTTACCTAGTAGGATATGATTTTTTGTGAGTAACAATTAAAGGAGCATATAAATGGTTCGAATTGTCGCATTATTAATATTAGTCATTCCAGGTTTTCTTGCAGGATTAGGGATTAAATTAATGAGGGATATGCTATTTGGCGTTTCACACCCCCCTTTCCCATTTTTATGGATGCAATTTATCGCCGGTTTACTTTTATTTGTTGGAGGATTAGGCTTTATCGCAGGATTTATTTTTCGCCGTGATCGGAAAAATAATAAAGTACAGGATCGCTTCAAAAAACAGTGAAGGAATTATCCATACTCCAAAAAAGGCTTTTCTAGAATGTTTGTGTGAACATTTCTAGAAAAGCCTTTTATTCTTTACTTCCCAAGGACTACTTTTCGAATGACAATCGCTTTTTTTGGATCATCGGTAAATATAGCAGAACAGCCTTGCTTCATAAGCCACTCCATTTGCTTCTCCTTATTGACCGTATAAGGGCGAATATCAATGCCTGCTTCAATAGAGGTTTTGATGATGCTGCTATTGACTGTGCGAACATTTGGATGAATCGCACTAGCTCCAATAGCTGCCGCATATTTCCATGGCATATACAAATGAGAGGAATACAAGATGGCCGTTTTAATATCCGGTGCGAGACGATGGAAATGGGCCAAAGAATAATGATTAAATGAAGAGATCATCACTCGATCTTCATATTGATATTGACGGATGAACTGAAGGACCTTTTCTTCCATCCCTGTATATAGAAATTCGTTATTTTTCAACTCGATATTACATAATAAGTTATTCGTTCTCATCCAATTAAATACATCTGTAAGCAAAGGAATCGTTGGTGGAGATTGGGTGTTAGTATATTTGTATGATGCTTGCAAATACTTCATCTCACTCCAAGACCAATCCTTCACATAGCCCTTCCCATTCGTTGTACGGTCTAATCTTTCATCATGAATGACGACCACGCACCCGTCTTTTGTCATTTGAACATCTAGTTCAATTCCATCCGCACCAGCTTCTTTAGCAGCTTGAAACGCAAGCATCGTATTTTCAGGTGCTACAGCCGAATAGCCTCGGTGGGCAAAAATTAATGTCATTGTATGGGATCTTCCTTTCCTGCTCGTCTCTGAACAAAAAACAAGAGGAAACGATGATTTTCGCTCCTCTTTACACGTTTATACAATATGGCATTCTTCTAATTTTTTCAAGAAGCTTTATGCTCTAGTCTTAATTTATCTGCCACCATCGCAATAAATTCTGAATTTGTAGGCTTTGCTTTTGACATAGATACAGTATAACCAAACAAAGTGGAGATGGAATCGATATTTCCACGGCTCCAAGCCACTTCAATGGCATGACGAATCGCACGTTCAACTCGACTGGCTGTTGTGTTGTATTTTTTGGCGATGTCAGGATATAACACTTTCGTAATCGAGCCAAGCAACTCAATGTCATTGTAAACCATCGAAATTGCTTCACGTAAATATAAATATCCTTTGATGTGAGCAGGAACTCCGATTTCATGAATAATGCTCGTAATGCTAGCATCAAGATTGATTGGCTTTTTCTCTGCCGGCTTTAGGACTGAATTTAATGAGCGCTGAATCGCTGGATTTTCAGCACCGCTAACTTGACGAATATGACTAACGAGGCTTTCCATATCAAACGGCTTTAACATAAAATAGGAAGCGCCAAGGTCAACCGCTTTCTTTGTCACGTCCTCTTGACCGAATGCTGTTAACATAATGACATTTGGCATTGTAGCTAAATTGATCTCTCTCATTTTTTCCAATACAGCTAATCCGTCTACATGCGGCATAATAATATCGAGGATCAATACATCCGCTTTCACCTCTGGAAGAATTTCTAAACATTCTTGTCCATTGTTCGCCTTTGCCACTACTTCCATATCATCTTGAGAAGAAATGTATTCTTCTAGTAACTTCACTAGTTCACGATTGTCATCAACAACAGCTACTTTAATTTTTTTCAAAAACGCTCCCCCTCACATTTTGTTTACTCTTACAGTATATTCTAATGGTTTTTTCGACAAAGAGAAATGAAATCCTTTAATTTTTCCTCTTTTTTTATAATATATATTTATTTCCTTATTTTTCTCATGTTTTCGACGATGTTCTATGTAAAAAAAACAAGCGAATGCTTCGCTTGTTTAACTGACCTTTTCTTCTGTTAATGGAATGCCGGCTTCGTTGAGCATCCATTCAATATGAACACCATATCCCGATGTTGGATCATTCACAAAGACATGGGTCACCGCTCCCACTATTTTATTATTTTGAATAATCGGGCTGCCACTCATACCTTGAACAATTCCTCCAGTGCGGTCGAGAAGCTTCGGGTCGGTAATTTTGATGACCATCCCTTTTGTAGCTGGATACTTTTGTGGGATGGTACTGACAATTTCTATATCGTACCACTCCACTTTTTTTCCATTCACCACAGTTAAAATTTTGGCTGGGCCTTCTTTCACTTCATGAGATAACGCAACTGGATAAGCTTGGTTCGTAAATGAATGATGCATCGGCTTTTTTAATTGCCCGAAAATGCCATATGGACTATTATTCGTAATATTTCCTAATCGTTCTTGACTAGCCGAAAACTGAGCTAGCTTTTCACCCGGGTTCCCGTAACGTCCTTTTTGAATGGACATGACCGTTGATTGAACAATTTCTCCATCTTGAACGATGATCGGCTTTTTTGTATCCACGTCTGTGATGACATGACCAAGTGCCCCATATTTTTTTGATTTCGGCTCATAAAAAGTTAACGTGCCAATTCCGGCTGCTGAATCACGTATATAAAGGCCTAACTTATAGGATTTCTCTTTTTGATCTTTAAGTGGTTTTAGCTTTGTTTCAAACTGTTTATGACCTCTTCGAATGACGATATTCATCGGTTGACTTTTATCTACACCTTGAAGAAATGCTCCCACATCTTGCATTTTTTCTATTCTCTTTCCGTTAATTTTTGTGATTAAGTCTCCCACTTGAATGCCGGCTTGTTCTCCTGGAGACTGTTTTCCTTGAGTGGTGTCGACTAGATGATGACCAACCACCAGCACACCAATTGTATTCATTTTAATTCCAATGGATTGTCCGCCAGGAATGATCTTGACTTCTTTTATTGCTGTCGCTTTCCTGTTATTAGTTAATGGGAATCCTGCTGACTCGAGCAACTCTTCCTTTTGCCCGATGCTTCTGCCTGAGATCGCCGAAATACTTTCTTCATTTCTATTGTGTATTTCTTTTGCCTCGACAGGCTGTATAATGAACCAATTCAATAAACAAAATAAAATGGAAACAAGGAGAATTCCACCAGTGGTTTTGCTCAATCCTTTGTCCTTCAACCCCTTCACTCTCCTCGCTTCTGAATGAGCCACTTTGATGGCTGTACATTTACTTTTTCCTTAGAGCAAGTCAATTATTACGGAAAAATCCTCCCATCATTGGATAGCTTGGCGTTCACAACAAAATAGCTGTCCCCCTTTTTAGAGAGACAGCCATACTATTTAGCCATTTTTTAAAGAAGCCGCTAATTCAAGCAACTCCTTTGCATGTTGTTTTGTTAAATCTGTCATTTCGACCCCAGAAATCATTCGTCCGATTTCTTTAATCTTCTCCTCATTTTCAAGCGGTTCAACAAATGTTTTTGTTCGTCCACCTGTCATAATTTTGGATATGTATAAATGGACATCGGCCATCGCGGCGACTTGTGGCAGATGGGATATACAAAGGACTTGCGAATGAATCGATACTTGATGAATTTTTTCTCCGATAGATTGAGCGACTCGACCACTAACACCCGTATCCACTTCATCAAAGATAATCGAGGTCACTCCTTGGTGCTTAGAGAAAATCGTCTTCATCGCTAGCATCATTCGGGATAATTCCCCTCCAGAAGCTACTTTAGACAACGGCTTTAACGGTTCACCTGGATTCGTGGAAATATAAAATTCAACTTCATCTAGCCCGTCCTTTTTAAACGAAGGAACATGCTTTGTATGATCTTCACCATCGACAAGAAATTGAATATCGAATACGGTTTTATCCATGTAAAGCTGTTTTAACTCATGATGGATCGCATCTACTAACTTTTGAGCCGCTTGTTTGCGTAAATAACTGAGCTGCTTCCCTTCAAGCAATAAATCTTTTTCATAAGCTAATCGCTCACTTTGCAGCTTTTCAATATGCGTTTCTCTATTTGTTAATGTTTCGATTTCCTCTTCAATTTTCCCGCCATACTCCATGATCTCTTCAATGGTGCTTCCATATTTCCTTTTCAAGACATTAATTTCATTGAGTCTCGTTTCAATCTCATTTAATCGATTGGGATCAAATTCTAGCCCATCAAGCGCTGAGCTTATTTGGCGTGAGACATCCTCTATTGCATAAAAACTTTCGGATACAGCTTCATAGAGCGAACGATATTGTTCATCAATTTCCGCGGCTGTTTCAAGTTGACTCATCGCAAGACCGATCCAATCTAGCCCTTTTCCTTCTCCTTGCAAGGCATTATAACTCGTCTGAGTGGACTCATATAATTTTTCAAAATTGCTCAGTCTTCTTTTTTCTTCTGCTAATTCATCATCTTCCCTTAATTTCAAATCTGCTTTTTGAATTTCATTTAGCTGAAATTGAATTAAATCGAGACGATGAGCCATTTGCTGTTCATTTTCACTTAGCTGGCGGATCGCCTTCATCGTTTGCTCATAGCGTTTGAAAATATCCGCATAGTTTGTTTTCGCTGCTAAAATATCACTTCCACCAAATTGATCTAACAAATGTAAATGCTGATTTGTATCCATTAATTCTTGATGTTCATGCTGACCGTGAATATCGACAAGCGTCGAACCAATTTCACGAAGAATCGCAATGGTCACAAGCTTGCCGTTGATTCGACAGACACTTTTTCCGGTAGCAGAGATTTCTCTGCGAATGACCACGATCTCATCCTCAATCTCAATCCCAAATTGATGGGCTTTTTGAACAGAGGGATGATCTGGACCGTCTATACTAAACATCCCTTCAATTTCGGATTTTCTCTCTCCATGGCGAACAAATTCTGACGAGCCTCGTCCACCTGCTAGTAAGTGCACGGCATCAATAATAATTGATTTACCGGCTCCCGTTTCTCCTGTTAACACCGTCAGGCCTTTTTCTAATGACAGGTTTAACTCTTCAATGATGGCAAAATTGCGTATGGACAATTCCTGTAGCAATGTCTATTCACCTCAAATTAAAGCATTTCTAAAAATCGTTCTGAAATAATGGATGTATGCTCAGGTGCACGACAAATAATTAAGCAAGTGTCATCACCACAAATAGTTCCCATAATTTCTTCCCAATCAAGGTTATCAATTAAAGCTCCGACTGCTTGAGCATTTCCTGGAAGTGTTTTCATTACGACAAAATGACCAGCTGCATCAATACTGACAAATGCATCCACTAAGGAACGTTTCAGTTTTTGCAACGGATTAAAGCGCTGGTCGGCAGGGAGGCTATACTTATAGCGTCCATCCATGAGTGGTACTTTGACTAAATGGAGCTCTTTAATATCTCTTGATACCGTTGCTTGAGTCACATTGTAGCCTAAAGTCTTTAAACGATCGACTAGTTCATCTTGTGTTTCGATTTCATTATTAGCAATAATTTCTCTAATTTTTATATGACGTTGCCCTTTATTCATCATGTCACCTCAAAAAGCGTATAAATATGCTGTAGTATTCACATTTTATCTTAATTCTATCCTTGTGTATAGTCGTTATATCACACTGCTCACACAAAAAAGAGGCCGTTCTCAAGATCACTTGTCTTTCAAACAGTCTCTTCTTGTGGTCCTTTCAAATGGACCCACTATTTATTCGTTTTTTGCTTTAGTTGTTCATGAGCATCTATAACGATGGCATCTACAGTCGGTAAGAGTTGATTCTCTCCCGTTTCTTTTGGATGCTCTGGCCAATGTAAGTGAATCAAAAATTCAATGTTTCCATCTCCTCCAGTGATTGGAGAGTATGATAAATCCTTCACATCATATCCAAGCCCTAACGCTAAATCAATGATTTTAAAAATCACTTCTTTATGAATTTTTGCTTCTCTGACAATCCCCTTTTTACCTACTTGCTCTTTGCCTGCTTCAAATTGCGGTTTGATTAAGGCAACAACATCACTTCCTGGAACAAGTAATGTTTTTAACACCGGTAAAATTAAGGACAGAGAAATAAATGAAACATCAATCGTAGCAAATTCAGGCATTCCTTTTTGTAAATCGGCTGGCGTGACATAACGGAAATTCGTTCGCTCCATCACGACTACTCGCTCATCTTGACGAAGTTTCCAAGCGAGTTGATTATACCCAACGTCTAGTGCATAAGAAAGCTTCGCCCCGTTCTGCAATGCACAATCGGTAAAGCCACCTGTTGAAGAACCAATATCTAGCATCATTTTATCCTTCACATCAACATCGAATTCTTTCAATGCCTTTTCAAGCTTTAACCCTCCGCGGCTCACATAACGTAGCGTGTTTCCTTTAATTTGCAAAGGAGCGTCGACAGCAATTTTCTCTCCCGGTTTATCCAGGCGCTCTTCGTTACAATAAACGAGACCTGCCATCACGGCACGCTTCGCTTTTTCTCTTGTTTCTATTAGTCCTCTTTCTACAAGAAGTACATCTATTCGTTCTTTCTTTATTTTCATGCTTAGGCTCTTTTCTGTTTTTTTGGAATCATCGCATGTAACTTTCCAACTGCTGCTTCTTCCGTTAACTCAATTTCTTCCAACAACAAATTGACGCTTCCATGTTCGATGAAACGATCTGGAATACCCATGCGGTCAATGACATGATGATGGTGTCCATGATCATGAGCAAATTCAAGAACGGCGCTTCCGAAGCCCCCTTCAAGAACGGCTTCTTCGATCGTTAATATTGGCATATCTGCGTTTAAAATATTTAACAGCATCTCTTCATCCATCGGTTTGATAAAGCGAGCATTGACAACCTTCACCGAAATCCCTTGTTTTTCCGCTTGCTCTGCCGCTTTCATCGCCATCGGAATCGTTGTACCAAATGTTAAGATGGCTACATCCTGGCCCTCTTTCAACACTTCCCAAGAACCAATCGGAATTTCCTTTAATTCTTCATCCATCGGCACACCGAGTCCATTGCCTCGCGGAAAACGCATAGCAATCGGGCCTTCGTTATACTGAAAAGCTGTGTAAACGAGATGCTGCCCCTCGTTCTCATCTTTCGGCATCATAAGCACCATATTAGGCAGGTGACGTAAAAAAGCAATATCAAATACTCCTTGATGTGTTTCACCATCAGCTCCAACAAGACCTGCTCGATCAATGCCGATAAATACATTTAAATTTGGTCGACAAATATCGTGAACGACTTGATCATAAGCTCGCTGTAAAAACGTTGAGTAAATCGCAAGAAATGGCTTCATCCCTTGAGTAGCTAGTCCAGCTGCTACTGTAGCGGCATGCTGCTCCGCAATTCCTACATCAAACATCCGATCAGGAAACTCTTCTGCAAATCCCAACAGCTTAGAACCAACTGGCATCGCCGGTGTAATAGCCACGACACGATCATCTGTACGGGCAATCTTTCGAGCTGTTTCACTAACAAGGAAACTCCAAGCGGGAGGCTGATTCATAGGCTTAATGATCGTGCCTGTCTCCATTTTATATGGACCAATGCCATGCCATGTTCCCTTCGTATCTAACTCCGCTGGTCGGTAGCCTTTTCCTTTCTTTGTGATCACATGAACAAGGACAGGCCCTTCCACTTTTTTCGCATATTGAAGCTGCTCTAATAAATCCTCAAAATTATGACCATCAATTGGGCCAAGATACGTAAAGCCCATCTCCTCAAAAAACATTCCTGTTACAAATAAATACTTTAAACTGTCTTTTAATCGTTCCGCTGTCTGAGCCATTTTCCCACCAACAGCTGGAATTTTTTTCAGCAAACTTTCGAGTTCATCTTTCACCCAGTTATACTTACCGGCCGTTCGCAAACGCCCCAACATTTGATGAAGCGCCCCAACATTTGGAGCAATAGACATCTCATTATCATTTAAAATAACAATCATATTCTTTTTTTCATGTCCGATATGATTGAGTGCTTCAAGAGCCATTCCTCCGGTTAGTGCTCCATCTCCAATGACTGGTATAATATGAGATTTCTCTTTCTTTAAATCTCTAGCAATGACCATTCCCATAGCTGCTGATAAAGACGTTGAGCTATGCCCAGTTTCCCATACGTCATGTTCACTTTCCGAACATTTAGGAAAACCGCACAATCCTTTATACTGACGAAGAGTATCAAATTGCCCTGCGCGTCCCGTTAATATTTTATGAACATATGACTGATGCCCAACATCCCATAAAATTTTATCGGTAGGACTGCGAAAGCAACGATGTAAAGCAATCGTTAACTCTACCACTCCAAGATTAGGTCCGATATGCCCTCCCGTTTTGGATAAATTTTCGATTAAAAATTGACGAATATCTGCACTTAAATCATTCAATTCATCTATCGACATATTTTTCAAAAAAGAGGGGTCTTTAATGGATAATAGATCCAATAGGATCACTCACTTTCATTACTGTGTCATTTGTCACTTTGTCTTTATTATAACGTGCTTGATTTTTTCTACAACTTTTTATTGTAGAAATTACAGTTATAAGTGACTTTGAAAAAATAGCCGCTAACACTATGGCGTGATAACGGCAAATTAATAAAAAATAGTACTAATATTATACCATACGTCTCAAATTACAACAATTTTAGTCATTTTTCATTGATCTCGATCGGCAATTAAATGGGCCAGTTTCTTCAAGAGTTCAGCATCCGTATTCGTTTTTTCTATCGCTTCAAGTGCTTGCGATAAATGCTCTTGAAGCTTTTCTTTCGCTCCTGAAAGCGTCAGTAAAGACGGGTACGTACTTTTATGCTTATTGACATCGCTTCCGACTCGCTTCCCAATTTTTTCTTCTAATCCTTCAACGTCTAATATATCGTCTTGAATTTGAAAAGCAAGTCCAATGTGCTTCGCATATGTCTGAAAGTGTTGTAATTGTGCTTCTGTTGCTCCTGACAAAAATGCTCCTGCCATCACACTAAACTCTAACAACTGTCCCGTTTTATGCTTATGGATATATTCAAGCTCTTCTAAAGTCAATTGCTTGTGTTCTCCCTCCATATCGGCCATTTGCCCTCCGACCATTCCAGCAGGACCAGCCGCTTGAGACAACCAATCAATCAACCATACTTTTTGTTCGTTAGAATATTCCTTTGATTGAGCGATGACTTTAAATGCATGTGTTAATAAGGCATCTCCCGCTAATATAGCCGTCGCCTCACCGAACACTTTATGGTTGGTCGGCTTACCGCGTCGTAAATCATCATCATCCATGCTCGGTAAATCATCATGAACCAAAGAATACGTATGGATCATTTCTAAAGCTGCCGCCGCTTCCATTCCCATTAACGGATTTTTCCGAAAAGCAGACATAGTCGCAAATAACAACATCGGACGAATTCTTTTTCCACCTGCCTGAAGGGAATAATCCATTGCTTGTATTAGTATGTCTGGGGCCGCTATTGTAGTAATGATTGTTTGTAATTTTGTTTCGAGTTCTGCTTTATATACATCAATAAATTGTGACAATTGGGTCGCCATATTATTCCCCCTCACTAACAACGAAATCCTGTTCTCCATCTTCTGTCATTAATTTTGCTAACTGATCTTCTGCATTCATCAGCTTTTCATGGCAAAAAGCGGATAACTCCATTCCTTTTTGATAATAGCTCAATGCTTCTTCTAACGGAACGTCACCTTCTTCCAACTTCGTCACAATCGACTCCAGCTGATCCATCGCCTCTTCAAAACTAAGTTGTTTATTCTCCACTTTTATCCTCCTCCATCGATTGAATTTGACAATACAAGCTACCATCGGACAACCGTACTCTTAACTTTTCTCCTACTTTGGCATCTCTCGTTGATTTCACTAATTGATTGTCAGTTGTATAAGTTAAACTATATCCTCTTTCCATCACTTTTAATGGACTTAATGCATGAAGTAACGATACTTTTCGTTTGAATTCGTCTTCTTTACGGCTAAATACGGCTTGCATCTGTCGAATTAAGGTCGTTTTTAGTCTTTCTACCTCGATAACAGACTCACGAATTTGTTTTCCAGGGTGACTTCTTTGTAAGCGATTTGTCAGCTCATTTATTTGAGTATGAGCCTGTTTTAAATAAAGAGTCTGTTCTCTGACCAATTTTTCTGTTAATCTGTCCAGTCGTTCAGCTTGTTGACGATACAGCGCCTCTGGATTACGCATAATATAAGAATGCTTGACCGTTTCATATCGTTTTCTTTCCCGTCGAACTTTTTCTGACATCGCTCGAATTAATCGGGTTTTTCTCATTGCTACTTTTTCAACGACTTCTTCGATATGCGGTACAGCCAGCTCGGCTCCACCTGTTGGTGTGGGTGCTCTCATGTCCGCAACAAAATCGGCGATCGTTACATCCGTTTCATGACCGACAGCTGAAATAATCGGTATTCGAGAAGCTCTAATCGCCAAAGCCACTTGTTCTTCGTTAAAGGCCCAAAGTTCCTCTATCGATCCACCACCACGTCCGACAATTAATACATCCGCATGGCCATCATCATTGGCTTTTTCAATCGCTGAAACAATCGAAGGGGCGGCATTCTCTCCTTGAACAAGTGCTGGATAGACAAGCATTTGGACGACTGGATAGCGCCTCTTGATCGTTGTTATAATGTCTCTCACAGCCGCTCCTGTTGGTGAAGTAATGATCCCAATCACTTTAGGATAGACAGGCAGAGGTCGTTTTTTGCTAATGTCAAATAGCCCTTCTTTTTCCAACCGTTTCTTTAACTGCTCAAAAGCAAGATAAAGATCGCCGATTCCGTCTGGTTGCATCGACTTCACATACATTTGGTATTGACCGCCTGCTTCGTAAACAGTGACATCTCCCTTAATTAACACTTGCATTCCGTTTTCTGGCCTAAATTTTAACGATCGATTGGCAGATGAAAACATAACCGCCAACATCCGAGCCTGATCATCTTTTAAAGTAAAGTACATATGCCCGCTAGAGTGCATTTTAAAGTTAGAAATTTCCCCTTTAACAAATACATTTGTCAAATGCGGATCGGCATCGAATTTTCGTTTTATGTATTTGGTTAACGCTTTAACCGTTAAATAGCGTTGAACATCCATCTTTCATTCCACCTTTTTTGGTCAAGCTAAAAAGCTGCCTCCCCATTATAACATGTTCGGGGGACAGCTTTTACATTTCAAACTGCTTATTTAGATGCCACCATCGCTGATTTTTGTTTCACAGATTGCACCGTATTAAACAATAACATCGTAATCGTCATTGGACCAACACCACCTGGAACTGGTGTAATGGCACCTGCCACTTCTTTTGCACTTTCGAAATCAACATCGCCACAAAGCTTACCATTTTCATCACGATTCATCCCAACGTCGATCACAATCGCTCCTGGCTTAAAATCTTCTGCTTTCAAGAATTTCGCTTTGCCCACAGCTGCGATCACAACATCTGCTTGCTTCGTAAAAGAAGAAAGGTCTTTTGTTCTAGAATGACAGACCGTTACTGTTGCGCTCTCTTGTAAAGAAAGCAAGGCAGCTGGTTTACCAACGATGTTACTGCGGCCAACAACGACTACATGTTTGCCTTCTAATGAAATATTTTCTTTTTCTAACATTTTGATGATGCCATAAGGAGTACAAGAATAGAACGCTTCTTTCCCAATGGACATCTTCCCTACGTTGACTGGATGAAAACCATCTACATCCTTTTCAGGAGAAATTGCATCAATCACTTTGTCCTCTGAAATATGAGAAGGTAATGGTAATTGAACAAGGATGCCATGAATATTTTCATCTTCGTTCAATTCCTGCACTTTTTCAAGCAGTTCTGCTTCTGTAAGGTCTGCCGGATAGCGATAGATTTCTGAATGAATTCCTACCTCTACACAGGCTTTATCTTTATTTCTTACATATGTTTGTGAAGCTTGATCTTCCCCAACTAAAATAACCGCTAAACCCGGTGTCATTCCTTTTTGCTTTAACGCTTCAATTTCTCCCTTTAATTCTTGACGAATATCTTTAGCAATTTGTTTACCATCGATGATTGTTGCTGTCATGATTGTTTCCCCCTTAGTTAGTCATTCATTCTTATATCGACTCTTTAATTCGTGATAATACACCATTTATAAATTTGCTTGAACGTTCATCGCTAAAATGCTTAGCTAGCTCTACCGCTTCATTGATCGCTACTTTATCGGGCACATCATCCGCGTACTTCATTTCATACACTGCTAATCGTAAAATGTTTCGGTCCACTTTTGCTAAGCGATCAAATGACCAATTCTCAAGATTATTCTTAACCACTTGGTCAATCTCTTCTAAATGAGAAATCGTACCCATCACACTGTTTTGTAAATATTCATCAACTGGCGCATCCTCTAATACATTTCTGATCGCCTCTTCAGGGATTGCTCCACTCATATCGATTTGATAAAGGGCCTGCAAGCTTTTCTCACGTGCTGTACGTCTTTTCATTCATTTTAACTCCTTTTGCTTTTTCATCATAAAATGATAATAGCATAAAATGAAAAGAATACACACGTTCTTCCGAAAAAGGACGTGTTTTATTTAAAATCTACCCACTACTAAATAAAGTGAAACTTCAATCAGTGGGGGTTTTCTCCATCCCCCACTGATTGTTAGTTGAACGGATCGGGCGTTTACGGGCTGTTGATCCCCCACCTACATGCCTGCGCTTCTTCTGCCATGTTGAGGTGGGGGTCTTACAGCCCCGTTAATGCGGGATAAAAAAAGCTGACCTATAAGAGAAGGCTTTATATGCCTTTCTCTTTTTGTTTAGGTCAGCCTTTCCTTTATGCTTCTGGTACGAAATCGCTTTCAGTATTTTTTGTTTCAAATTGAATACCAACAACGTGAATGTTCACTTCATCTACTGCCAGCGCAGTCATATTTAATAGCGCTTGGCGAATATTATCTTGAATTTTTTGTGCGACACCAGGAATGGATACGCCAAATGCGATGACACAATATACATCGACTTTAATGCCATCTTCCGTCAAATCTACGCGAACACCTTTACCGTGGTTCTTCTTACCAAGGCGCTCAACGACACCTGATGCAAAGCTACCACGCATTTTCTCGACGCCATCTACTTCAGATGCAGCGATTCCTGCAATAACTTCAATGACTTCAGGAGCAATTTCAATTCGGCCCATGCCATTATCTCCATTGCTCATTTCTAAAACTTGATTAACTTGGCTATTTTCTGCCATCAATCAACACCTCCGTGTTAAATTGTTTATGACTTCATCACTTCATACATTTCAAGGAATTTCGTGTTGAATTCTCCTTCAACAAACTTTTCATGATCAAGTAACTGTAAGTGGAAAGGAATAGTTGTATGAACTCCTTCAATCACAAATTCGCTTAACGCACGTTTCATTCGGGCAATCGCTTCCTCCCGAGTCGATCCAAACGTGATTAGTTTAGCAATCATGGAATCATAAAATGGTGGAATCATATAGCCCGGGTAAACAGCTGAGTCTACACGAACTCCAAAGCCTCCAGGTGGCATATAAGCCGTAATGCGACCAGGAGATGGCATAAAGTTCTTTTCCGGGTTTTCTGCATTAATTCGGCATTCAATCGACCAACCATTAAACTCTACATCTTGTTGTTTAAGAGCAAGTTCTTTACCAGATGCCACGCGAATCTGTTCTTTAATCAAGTCCACACCTGTAACCATTTCCGTCACTGGATGTTCTACTTGAATTCGTGTGTTCATTTCCATGAAATAAAACTCTCTATGATTATAATCATAAATAAATTCTACCGTTCCTGCACCTGTATATTCAACTGCTTGCGCCGCTTTAACTGCTGCATTTCCCATCTCTTCACGAACTTTAGCATCAAGAGCTGGGGAAGGAGTTTCCTCAAGCAATTTTTGCATACGACGTTGAATAGTGCAATCCCGTTCACCTAAGTGAATCACATTTCCATGTGTATCTGCAAGTACTTGAATTTCAACATGTCGAAAATCTTCAATAAATTTTTCTAAATAGACGCCTGGATTTCCAAACGCTGTTGCCGCTTCCTGCTGAGTCATGTTAATGCCTTTTACTAATTCCTGTTCATCGCGAGCTACACGAATCCCTTTACCTCCACCACCGGCTGTTGCTTTAATAATAACCGGATAGCCAATTCCCTCAGCAATGGACATTCCTTCTTCAACCGATTTAATAATGCCATCAGAACCAGGCACAATCGGTACACCAGCTTTCTCCATCGTGTCACGCGCTACATCTTTCGTTCCCATCTGAGTAATAGCTTCAGGAGATGGACCTACAAAAATGATGTTGCATTCACGACAAAGCTCCGCGAAATCTGCGTTTTCTGCTAAAAATCCATAGCCCGGATGGATCGCATCACAATTTGTTAATTTGGCTACACTAATAATATTAGTGAAATTTAAATAACTGTCCTTTGAAGCAGTAGGTCCAATACAGAAAGCTTCATCTGCCAATTGCACATGGAGAGCTTCTTTATCTGCTTCAGAATAGACAGCCACCGTTTCAACATCAAGTTCTTTGCAGGCGCGAATAATACGCACAGCAATTTCCCCACGGTTGGCGATCAATAACTTTTTAATCATTCCGATCTCTCCTTATAAAGGCTTTACTAAAAATAACGGTTGACCGTATTCAACTAATTGTCCATCTTTTACAAGAATTTCTACAATTTCGCCTTCCACTTCCGCTTCAATTTCGTTAAAAAGCTTCATTGCTTCCACGATACAAACAACGGTTTCATCAGATACTTTTGATCCTGGTTTTACATATACATCTGCATCAGGAGATGGTGACTGATAGAATGTCCCTACCATTGGAGAAGTAATTTTATGTAAGTTCTCAGCATTTTCCACTACTTTTGGTGCTTCTGGCGCTGGTACTTCTTGAACAGCAGGCTTTACTTCCGTTTTTTCAATTTGGACAGGAGCAGCTTCTACTTTTGGCGCTTCTTCTTGTACATCTTTAACCACAGAGTATGTCACTCCTGTGTTTTTTTTCATTTTTACTTTACTACCTTCAGATTCAAACACAAATTCTTCAATATTGGACTGATCCACAAGCTTAATAAGTTCTCTTATTTCCTGTACTTTCATTTCTGACACCCCTTGAAAAATTATGACTAGATAATAACATCTTACGATAATACCTAGTAAGAATTCAACTTTTAACTTTTAATTAATAAATAGAATTCTATCCATATATTTTATCCCTTTTCTAGCAAATATGAAATAATAATTTTTTCTAATATTTTTTCAATTCTCTTAATTGATAATAAAAAAGAGCTATCTTAAAAACAAAAGGAACCCTCTCAACGAAACAACATCTAGTATTTGATCAACTGAACATATATCTAGACATTGTGATTTACGTGTAAGGTTCTCTTTTTCCAAGACAGCTCTAGCTTTTGATTTTTACGTTATTTCACCGTTTGAAATTCCACTGCAACAGGTTGCTTTCCCAGCTCGTCCCGTACTAAGCGAATAATTTCATTGGCTGCCGCTGCGGAATGTTTTTCTGCTTTAACGGTGATTCTAACATTCGTTCCATCTGCGCGAACGAGAGCATCTTTATATCCTTTCGATTTAATTAGTGTTTCTAACACATTTTCTTTCGTTGCTAATTCTGTTAATTTTTCCATTTCTTCATAGGCATTATTTTTATCTTCAGCCGAAAGATCTGATGAAGCTACTTTCGCTGTTAAATCCTCTTTCAACTTGTTTCTTTCGTCCTCCATTTCTAATCGAAGAAGATCAAATGCCTCATCTCCTGCAGCTTCTGTCACCACTTCTACTTGTTGATCACTCGCTGTCCCATTAGTTTCTTGAGGCATTTGTCCAGTTAATTCATTTGTCTCTCCTACTTGATTTTTCTTCGAGACGACATCAGGTGAAAGCTGGTCCGGAGAAGTAATGTAGTAGACAGATAATACGACAACTAGGCTAATCATGGTTAGCAACCAAACTGTTTGTTTTTTCAATAGCATTTTAAGCTTCCTCCTTTGGTTTTTTCGGCATGACTGCTACGCGATGGCTCGGCACATGAAGGACCTTTGTAACCGATTCAATCACCCATTTCTTCACTTGGATATTTTCTACTCCCTCTGCTACGACCAATACTCCACGTATCTCTGGCTTTTTCATTTCTAGTATGACGGGAGCGTTCTTATTTTCTTCTTCCATCATCACTAATTCCTCTTCTCTCGTTTGATCAATGATCGTTCTTTCTCCACCTTTCTTATCGATTTCTTTCGTTTCTTGGGATTTGACAGCTGTGTTTTTTTCTAGCACTTTTTGTTCACTAGCTTCTATATTGACTACAACTGTCACATTACTGACACCAGCCATTTCCTCAAGCGCAGATTGTAGTTTTTTTTCATAGTCCTGCTCATAATCGCTTGTTGAGGGTTGAATCGGCGCATTCTTTTGTCCAGATGCTTCTTCACTACGTACTTGATGATCTTGATTGATTACAGGTAGGTCTCCTCTTTCCTTCAAATCACTAAAAAGCATCATTCCCATGCCAAGGATAGCCACAATCACCATCCATTTTGCTTTATTTGCCGCTTTCTCCTCTCCGCTTTTTTTAGATGGGATTAAGGACTGAAGCCATTCCAACGGATTTTTCCGATTACTCAAGGCTGTCCCCCTCCTCTACCATATGAATATTCAGTTGCTCGGTTGGAATATTCCACTTTTTCGAGAGAAAATCGACGAGCAGCTGATCTTCCTTCCGATCCATATTTCTTTTAGAAGGGGGATCGATCACGACTTCATCTATCGTTGTGGAAGATTCCTTCGCATGTATAGAGGCCATATACACATCTACTTGTGCGATATCTGCAGGCGTGTATTCTCCCCATTTGTGAACCTCAATATTTAAATCTATTATTTGTTTTTGAAATTGATTCTTTAATTCGTTTTCCACTTGAGTGCGTAATTGCTGTTCTGTATTTTTCAATATATAGAGTTGTTTAGTAGACTCTAAGTGATCTTGTTTGACCGTCAGCTCCTGCTCTAACTTTTCATCTTTTGCTTGTTTAGCCACCCAGTCATATAGCTCTTGCTCTATATCAACAGAAAACAAGCTCCACATCGGATTGAGCATAACTAATAATAAAAGCAATCCCATTACGACCCTAGCGTATTTCTGAAACTGCGAAGTCGGCAATAGCATGTCCACCACAGCTGCAAGCAGAATAAAAGCGAGCACTTTACTTAGCCAGTCCATTATAAATGCCATTAGTCTCGGTCCCTTCCTTAGCGAATCATCATTGATAAATTACTTGCAGATACGAGAATTACAATCGATAAAAAGAACATGAAGGAGACAATGACGAGAGCGGCTAAAACATAGGTCATATTTTTGCTGATGATGTCGAGACAATCGACCACCATTTTATCCCCAAGTGGCTGCAAAATAGCCGCTGAGATTTTATAGATCATGATTAGGACGAATATTTTTAAAGCTGGAAAGGCAATGATTAACAACAGCATCCCGGCTCCCGCGAGACCAATGGTGTTTTTCAACAATAAAGAAGCACTCATCACCGTGTCTGCCGCTTCTGTAAACATCCTTCCAACAACAGGTATAAAATTTCCAGCTAGAAATTTTGCAGCTCGAATAGCGAGTCCATCAGATACAGCCGCTGCCGTTCCCTGAATGGAAACAACCGCTAAATAAATCGCCATAAAAACACTTAACAAGCCGATACTAAAGCGTCGAAGCAAATCCGCAAGCTTGGTGGCTTGATAATGTTCAGAAAAAAGACTAACTAAGCTAATTAATGTGGCAAAAAACAACAGAGGTAAAACCACTTTTTGGATTAATATCGAGCTAATATTCATTAAAAAAAGTAAAAATGGATGAAACAGCGTGGCCGAAATCGTTCCTCCAGTCGTGGCCAACAGAGCGAGCAGGATAGGGACAAGCGCAAGCAAAAATTGAATCATCCCATCGACCGCTTCCATCGCATAATCCATCGTTAAGCGAAAACTATTTAAAGCGATAATCATAAGAACCATCAACACAATGCCATAAGCCGTCTTACTTACCATCCCTTGTTCAAAGGCATTTTGGAGGATTTGAAGAAAGACGGAAAACACCGTTAACAAAATAAGTGTTCCTAGCAATTTGCCATTCGCTGTCAGTTCATGAAAGGTAAAAGACACAAACCCTTTTGCCCACTCGTCTAACGAAATCGATTGTCCATTTTCTAAAAGACTTGGCAAGGACTCTCGCTTCGTTTCTGGCAAATACTGTCCGTAAGTTTTCACGATGTGATCCCATTGAGCGGAAAGATCCTCCAATCCTAAATGCTGCAACTGCTCCTTCGCCATTCCATCTAAATCGATTTGCTCCTCCTCCATCTCCGCTTGAACACTATAAGAGGCTGATACAACAAAAATGAGGAACAAAAGAGCTGACTTTAACTGTTGCTTCATAAACATCCACCACCATTACTAGCGCTTTGATTAATTCGGAAGCATCGACAAAATGGTTTCAATTAAAAGTGTTAAAATCGGAACAGCCATCGATAAAATGATAACTTTACCTGCAAGCTCCATTTTGGCTGCTAATGCTTCTTGTCCGGCATCCTTTGTCATTTGAGCAGCGAATTCAGCAATATAAGCAATTCCAATAATTTTCAACATCGTTTCAACATAAACAAGTTCTACTTCCGCACGAGCAGCCAGCTTCTTGATCATTAAAATAATCTCGGCGATTTGATCAGCTAAAAACAAAAATAGGCTACTGCCGACAAATAGCACAAGCAAAAAAGTAAAAGCTGGCTGTTGCTCCTCAAGTAACAGAACAAAAAATACGGCAACAAGAACTATTGCGGCTACTTGGATAATTTCAATCGTATTCCTCTCCCGTCATTGAAATAAAAAGACATCTTTTATTTTGTTAAACAAATCCTCAACTACAGTAGCAACCAAAAATAATACGTAAATAAACCCAAATAAAGTGACCCACTGAGCGTACTCTTTTTTTCCTACTTGTTCTAAAATCGTATGGAGGAAGGCCACGATCAAACCGACGCCTGCTATTTTGAATATCATTTCCACTTCAATGCCCATTGTTCTCCTCCTTCTCTGCTATAAAAGTAGCAGCACGATAAATAATCCACCGATAATACTTAAATTTCGATACAGCTTTCCATATCGCTTATATTTTTCAGCCGCCTCTTGTTCTTGACGTTCTAAATGAGTAAGTGTGAGCAAGATTTGCTTTTGCTCTGTTAGTCGATCATGCCTGCCCACCGTATCCCCAAACTCCAATAAAATCGATCGCTCTTCCTCTTTTAATGCAGTCTGTGGCCATATGTCCTGTAAGCTTTTTCTCCAAGCAGATTGAGCATCCATTTCGGTTGTCGTCAGTAAATGAGCAAAAGAAGAAAAGAGGGATGCTATTGGTTGTGGGAGGCGATCAGATAATTTTCTCGCTGATTCATGTAAAGGCGTATGCCCATACACAATTTCTGCTTCTAAAGATTGCAAAGCAGATTTCAGCAACCGGATTTGTCGCGGTCGCTCGCTCAGCTTCCTTCCTTGTTCCACTCCTAACCAAAAAGAACCTAGTAGAATAAAAAGCGCTCCCATCCATTTCACTGCGCCTTCCCTACTCTCATCGCTAACTTCTTCCCGTTTTGATCGAGAACATGAAACGCCCGTTCCCCATTTTGAAACGAAAGTTCAATAAACCGTTCAAAAGCGCCACTTTGAATGATTTTTTCGATCATGGGTCTTCGAGCAGCCTCCTTTAAACTAGTTCCGTGGACAGTTGCCATTAAGGTAATGCCCGCATTCACCGCTTCCGCAACTGCCTGTCCATCTTCTTCCCTCCCGATTTCATCGGCAATCAGTACATCAGGACTCATCGAGCGAATCATCATCATCATTCCTTCTGCTTTCGGACAAGCATCAAGAACATCCGTACGAGTCCCAACATCAAGCTGGGGAACTCCTTTTACACAGCCAGCTATTTCTGAACGTTCATCCACAATCCCTACTTTTACTGGCAATAAGTTGATTGCTTGATCACCGCTAGCGGCGACTCGCGCTACATCTCGCAGTAGCGTTGTTTTCCCCGATTGCGGTGCACCAATGATCAAAGTGCTTTTCCAACGATCATTATAAAGAGCCGAAATAAACGGCTTAGCCACTCCGATTTTTTCACGAGCAATCCGCAAGTTAAAAGACGAGAGATGACGGATCGCTTTCACTTTGCCTTGTTCTAAGATGACTTTTCCTGCTAACCCGACCCGGTGACCACCTTCAATCGTTAAATAGCCGCATCGCAATTCTTCATCTATAGCATAAAAAGAATGCTGACTAAGCTTATTCATAAGTGCTTGTCCTTCCTCAGGTGTAATGATATGTGGCAAAAAGAACACTTGCTGAGCAATGATCTCTAACGGCTGATTCATTCGAATTCTAATCTCTTCCATCTCATCTTTGACTTGGGACGGCAGGCTTTGAATCACTTCCTTTAATGTCGGCGGCAAATAAGATAGAATCGTATCGATAACTATTTCCTCCTTCCCCTCCCTTTTTATTCAATGTATGTTTTTCCTCTCTAGTTATGCCGTTCACTCTAGGTAAAAACAAAAAAAGACCGGCGGCAGCCAGTCATTCGTTCGTGTGTATGAAATTTTGTTTTCGATTATTCTATTTCTTTTAACGCCCTTTCCGCTAAGGATTTAAAGGCAATATCGTCCATTGGCGGATTATGAAGGCCCGCACGCACATGTTGATAGTAGCGATGTAACGGATTTTGGGCACTTAAGCTTCTTGCCCCCACAATTCTCATCGCCAAGTCGACTACTTTGATCGCTTGATTTGTGACAAAGCTTTTGGCAGCCGCCATGTCCGCTTGTACATCTATGTCAGGATGCTGCTCATATTTTTCAGCCACTCCATATAAAAAATGCCTAGATGAAAGTAGATGAATTTCCATTTCGCCGATCTGTTGTTGAATATTAGGCAGTGTACCGATTGGTTTCCCAAGGCTTGTTGGTACGTACTCAGCCGCAAACTTCACTGCGTAGTCTCTTGCGGCACTAGCAATGCCCAAATAACAAGCGGGGATATGCAGCAACCAGCCTTTGCGGCGCTGTTTGCTTTCAGCAGTAACTTCCTCTACGACATATTCTACTGGTATTTCCACATGATCTAACACTAAATCATGACTTGCTGTTCCTCTTAAAGCCACACTATCCCATGTTTCACGAATGGATACTCCTTTTGTTTCGTGCGGAACAAGGAATACTGCGACTGTTCCATTCTCTCTCGTTGCGGTAACGAAAAAGTAATCTAAAACCGGAGAGGCGGAAGTAAATGTTTTTTCTCCAGTAATGATATAAGATTGACCATCTTCAGATAAAACAGCGGTGGTTGTCGGTTTTGCTCCACGAAGAGGGCTTCCTGCATTTCGCTCGCTGGCGGCGGTATTAATAAGCGCACCTTTTTGAATTTCAGGAACAACAATTGACACCACTTCTTCATTCCAGTGACGGTGTTCAGCAAATTCAAGCACTGTCCCCATATGCCATCCGATCGATAAAGCAGTCGATCCACAGCCTTTTGCAATTTGCTCTTGAAAGGATAGAAATTGTGTTAAACTCACACCTCCCCCCTTATATTCTTTTGGCAATGTTTGTGTCGTGTAGTCTACTTTTTTTAGTTCCGCTACATTTTGAAATGGAAATGAATTCAGCTGATCTAATTCTCTTTCCCTCTCTTGAAAATCATTTTTTAATTTCTTTAAAGAAGAAAGCACATCCTTTGGTGATTCTGTATAAGCTGTCATTTACAATCCTTCTTTCTATTATTCTGATTCGAATACTCGGTTTTATAATCAAAAATTTTTCTCCGCTTTAAAAATCAATAAATAAACTTCATCTTCTAGTATATTCCTTTTAATTATTTCATAAATTCAGGAAAATAACAAGGGATTATACAATAAAAAAGCTGTTCCTACATAGAGGAACAGCCTTCTTGACATTTATGCACGTGAAACGTAGCTGCCGTCATCTGTATTGACGATTAATACATCGTCTTCGTTCACAAAGAAAGGAACTTGAACAACTAAGCCTGTTTCTACAGTCGCTGGCTTCGTACCACCTGAAGCCGTGTCACCTTTGATTCCAGGCTCTGTTTCAGTTACTTTCAGCTCAACTGTATTCGGCAATTCTACACCAAGTGTTTCTGTTTGATACATCATGATGGAAACTTCCATATTCTCTTTCAAGAATTTTAATTCGTATTCGATTTGATCCGCTGGAAGCTCGATTTGCTCGTATGATTCATTATCCATGAATACATGTTGGTCACCATTTGCATATAAGTATTGCATTCTGCGATTATCGATTTGAGCTTTAGCTACTTTCTCACCCGCACGGAATGTCTTTTCTTGAATCGCTCCATTGCGAAGGTTACGAAGTTTAGAGCGGACAAATGCAGCCCCTTTTCCTGGCTTTACATGTTGGAATTCAACGACGCGCCAAATGCCGCCATCCACTTCAATTGTTAATCCTGTACGAAAATCATTTACTGAAATCATTTTGTAAATCCTCCATTATCATTAAAGAATGATTAAGTCTTTAGTAGAATGTGTGAGCGGTTCATTTCCATTTTCCGTGATAATCGTATCATCTTCAATGCGCACACCGCCTACTCCTGGCAAGTAAATTCCTGGTTCGACTGTAACAGCCATTCCCGGTGTTAATACCATTTCTGAACGGGAAGAAAGATTAGGTCCTTCATGAACTTCAAGGCCGATTCCATGACCGGTTGAATGACCGAAATATTGGCCATATCCAGCTTTAGTTATATGGTCACGCGTAATGGCATCCGCTGCTTTCCCCGTCATCCCTGCCTTGATTTCATTCATTCCTTTCAACTGTGCTTCTAACACAATATGATAAATTTCTTTCATCTGATCAGATGGTTCCCCCACTGCAATGGTACGAGTAATATCCGAAACATAGCCGTGATAATAAGCGCCATAATCAAGCGTAATCATATCGCCTTTTTCGATCACTTTGTCACTCGCTACCCCGTGAGGTAGAGCGGAACGTTCACCTGAAGCTACTATTGTATCAAAAGATGAAGATGTTGCGCCACACTTTCTCATAAAGAACTCGAGTTCATTGGAAACCTCAAGCTCTGTCTGCCCCGGTTGAATAAATTCAAGAATATGCTTGAATGCCGCATCAGCAATAGCGGCAGCTTCCTTTAATATCTTAATCTCTGATTCGCTCTTAATCAAGCGCAAGTTTTCAACTAATTGACTAACAGGAACGATCTCTGCTTTCACTAGCCCTTTAAGGATCTCGTAAGATTGAAAAGTCATATATGCTTTTTCAAAACCAAGGCGATTTATCCCTAATGCTTTCACTTGATTGGCGATTTCTTCATATATGATTCCTTCATGCTTCACAATGTCAAAACCCTCAGCCTGTTTTTGTGCTTGTTCTACATAACGGAAATCTGTAATAAACATAGCTTTATCCTCTGTGACTAGCGCTCCTCCAGAGGAACCTGTAAAGTTAGTTAAATAACGACGGTTATATGGACTCATCACGAGCAATCCATCAATCCCCTCTTTTTTCATGCTTGTACGAAGTTTATCTAATTGGATCATGATTCTTTCCCCCCATTCTATGTATCAACGCTTGTAAAGCTAGTTCATACCCCTTCAATCCTAGACCTGCGATTTGCCCAACAGCAACTGGGGCAATGACAGATTGATGACGAAATGACTCCCTTGCATGAATGTTACTAATATGCACTTCAATGACCGGAATAGAGATGGACGTCACAGCATCTCTAAGCGCGTAGCTATAATGCGTAAATGCTCCTGGGTTGAAAATAATTCCGACCATTTCTTCATCTGCAGCCAAGTGAAGGCGATCAATTAATTCTCCCTCATGGTTAGATTGAAAAGTAGAAAGCGTCACACCTGATTCCTTTGCTTTAGAAATCAGTTGACTTTCAAGTTCTTCCAGCGTTACCGCTCCATAAATGTCCGGCTCTCTTTTTCCAAGTCGATTTAGATTTGGACCGTTTAATAATAGAATATGCTTCATAATGTCTCCTGCCCCCGAATATAGTTACAAGAACATTCTAACATATTTATTTTGCCAATAACTACTTACTCAGTCTCTTCCCTCTGGACATTCATCTGTTTATGATGCTCATAGCCATAGGAAATGGAGTAACCAATAAATAAGCCATATAGAAGAAGGAGGCAAATAGTCGTTACTAATGTATCGTTATTCATTGTTCTCCACCAAGGAATCGCCGGATAGATCGAACGAAGAACAATGAAGAATACCACCCATAAACCGGCTCCATACGTCACACCAACCCACATCGACTTTTTTTTTCGGAATAAGGCATAATAAATCACGGCTAAGAGCAGAGAACAGAGAATATAAAATAAAATGCTCGTCGCCACGTTTAAATAGGTTTTTTTGAATTCAGTCACATACATATATTTCAATACGGCATTCGGGTTGAAACTAATAAAATGAAAATACGAAGCAAATTGAGCAAGCACTCCCCAAAATAATCCTCCATAAACCCCAATAATAATGACATTTCCCAGCGAAAAACGGACCTCTTTCGCCTGTTTCACGTCTTTTTCCATCATACACCTCCACATTCACAAATAATAAACTTTCAGAAAGCATTTTTATTGAATGATTCAGCTTTTATTTTTCCTGAATAACGGCTAAAATATGTATATCAAGTTTTATCTTTAATTTAATGAAAGAGGGTATTCCATGAGTGAACAAAAGCCAGTTTATGGCGGTCAGGCAGTCATAGAAGGCGTTATGTTCGGCGGAAAGCATCATACTGTCACCGCTGTCCGTAAAAAAGACCAATCGATCGCCTATTATCATTTACCAAGAAAAACAAATTCATCTTTTCGAATCTTCAAAAAAATCCCATTCGTTCGAGGGATCTTCGCCATTCTAGATGCGGCCGCAAACGGATCGAAACATTTAAATTTCGCTCAAGAGCAATATGATCTAGAAGCGGATGAAGTAGAAACTAAGAAAAATGCAGAACCATCTAAACTGGCTATGATTCTAGGAGTAGCCGCCATCGGAGTCCTCTCTTTTTTATTTGGGAAATTCATCTTCACTCTAGTCCCTGTCTTTTTAGCCGAATCTACTCGGTCTATCTTTTCAAGTGATATGGAGCAAATTTTAATAGAAGGTCTATTCAAGCTTATCCTTCTGTTAGTTTACATTTACTTAATCTCTTTAACCCCGATAATTAAAAGAGTGTTTCAGTATCACGGCGCTGAACATAAAGTCATTAATGCTTATGAGAACAATCAAGCACTAACAGTAGAAAATGTTCAAGCTGCTTCTCGTCTTCATTACCGTTGTGGATCAAGTTTTATTTTATTTACAGTAATTGTCGGCGTATTTGTGTATATATTAGTGCCTACTGAACCATTATATGTAAGGGTGCTAAATCGAATCGCACTGATTCCTGTTGTTCTCGGCATCTCTTTTGAAGTACTTCAGTTGACTAATAAACTGCGTGACGTTCCGGTATTACGTTTTCTCGGGTATCCTGGTTTGTGGCTTCAACTTTTAACAACGAAAGAACCGACAGATGATCAAGTGGAAGTAGCGATCGCCTCATTTGAAAAATTAATAAATTTTGAGGAAAACACACAAAAAGGATTAAACACTGAGGAAATTGTCTAATATGTAATTAACAGCTTGTTAGGAGGTGGCTTTATTGGCAACTCGTACAGTCATTACCTTTTCATTAATTGCACTCGCTGCTATTGGGCTCGTTTCCATGTTGTTTAATGCCCCTGGAGCTTTAGCTCGGCAGCTGGTTATCGCTGCAGTAACTGTAGCTGTTATTGTTTTAATCTATCGCCTCGTAATGAGAAAGCGATTAGGTGGCAATGGGGAAGATCGAGCGTTTGCAAAGGCCGCTAGACAATCCAAAAAGCGATTGAAAAGCCGCAAAAAAACAACTCACCCCTCCACTCCAGCTACAAAAAAGAAGCCTTTAAGAAGAAAGTCCTCTGCAAATTTGCGAGTTATTGAAGGAAAGAAAGGCAAAAAAAATAACCGGGCTTCTTCTTAAACCCGGCTATTAATAACTCCAACGCTTAAAAAACGCCTTGGCATGATCACGTCCTGTTTGAATAAGGGCGTATTTTTTTTCGTCTGTTAAGTTAAAATCCGTAATAGCTGTTTCCTGCACTGGAATAAAGAGAATACTGCTTTCATGCCTCCTTGAAATATAGCGGGCATCATGAGCATCTTTCATCGTATGAAACAAGGCCCCAAATAAATCGATCCCTGTTTTCACTTGTCGTGGGACTCCCGTTGTTTTTGTCATCAATTTCACGCCAAGGACAGGCCGCATCAGTTTTTTATCCGCCTCATCAAAGAGCCAAATGGGGAAGTTACTCAACACTCCTCCATCGACCGTTAACGCCCGACCATTTAATTTAACCGGTTGAAAAAAATAAGGGATTGTACAACTCATTCGAACAGCTCGTGCCACTGAAAATGTAAGAGGATCTTTATTATAAGAAGGCAAATCATCTGGCAGAATGAGCAGGCGACCATTGGTAATATCAGATGTAATCACGCGTAACGTTTCTGGTGGAAGATCTCCAAACGTTCGTATTCCTTTTTGTGCTAACCTCACTTCTAACCACTGTTCAAGCTTCTTCCCTTTATACAAACCGAGCTGAAAATAGAGTTTTACCCACTTCAAAAATGGAAAATCAAACATGACATCATCTAATAGTTGTTTTTCGTTTACCTCCATCACCATCTGTTTAAGCTCTTCACTGGAATAACCAGCCGCGATAAAAGCAGCAATAATCGCCCCCGCACTAGTGCCTGCTAAACGAACAAAAGTTAAACCCCTTTGCTCAATCTCTTCAAACGCGCCGACTAACGCAAACCCTTTAATTCCCCCACCCGAAAAAACCCCATCGATCTTCATCACGATCCCACCTCTCCAACTTACGCCTGATTGTTATATGTGTAAGCAAGGAAAAGTTGTCCTAGAAGTGAAAAATCATTTGAAGCATAACCTTTAACATCGCCTTCTATTAAAAAACGGCTACCAATCAAACGATTGATAGCCGTTTTCTTATTTTATAAACCACATTTTAGTTGGGCACCGCAATTTGTACATGTATTACAGCCGCCCATTTCTTCTACTGTTCCTTTGCGACAAACGGGACAAGTGTTGCCTACTTCACTACCGATCGTCACATTGGTTGAACGAATTTCTTGAATCGTATCCACAAGAACAACGTGGTTTTCATGTTCTTTTGTTTTCGCTTCCGTTTCCTCAAAAACATTTTCTTCTGCTTTTAGTGTAAGCACTTGGGAATCACGGCTTCCATCTACATAAACCGTACCACCCTTTGCTCCGCCTTTATAAAGGCGCTCATACACTTGTTCTACTTGTTCCACCGTGTACCCGCGTGGTGCGTTCACCGTTTTAGAGATCGAACTATCGATCCAACGCTGAATCACGCATTGCACATCCGCATGTGCATCAGGAGACAAGCTCATCGCCGTCACAAACCACTCAGGCAACTGATCTGGATTTGCTTCTGGATGACGATCTAAATACTCCTTCACAATATCCGCTTTCACTTCAATAAACTTACCTAAGCGGCCGCTTCGATAGTAAGTGAATGAGAAATATGGTTCTAAACCTGTTGATACACCGACCATTGTTCCAGTGCTTCCCGTTGGAGCAACAGTCAATAAGTGCGAATTGCGGATTCCGTGTTCAAGAATCGCTTCACGCACATCTTCAGGCATTTTTTTCATATAACCTGTTTCAATAAAAGCTTGTCTTAGACGATTGCTTTCTTCTTCTGTTTCCCCTTGAAGGAATGGGAAACTGCCTTTTTCTTTCGCTAATTCAACGGATTCTTTATAGGCAGTAACAGCTATTACTTCGAATACTTGGTCGACTAGCTCATTACCTTCTGGTGAACCGTATTCTTTTTCACAGTAGATCAATAGATCCGCAAGTCCCATTACTCCTAGGCCAACACGACGTTCGCCTAATGCTTGCTTTTTATTCTCTTCAAGGAAGTATGGTGTCGCATCAATCACATTATCCTGCATGCGAACGCCCACAGCTACCGTTTGCTTTAGCTTTTCAAAGTTCACCGTTTTTGTTTCTTTATCTGCCATCTCTGCTAAGTTCACAGCAGCTAAATTACAGACAGAAAATGGTGCAAGTGGTTGTTCTCCACATGGATTTGTCGCAACAACTTGTTGGCCGTAAGCTTTCGCATTCGTCATTTCATTCGCATTATCGATAAAGAAAATGCCTGGTTCAGCCGAGTATGTTGCACAAATATTAATCAAGTTCCAAAGTTCACGTGCACGGATCTTTCGGTAAGTTCGCACGGCATGACCTTGTTTTTTCCACTCGCGCACATCGCCAACTTTATGCCAGTTTTCATTGTAATATTGCATTTCTTCTTTACTGTATGTTTCAACAGCTGGGAAGCGCAATTCATACTCCGCATCTTTTTCCACTGCCTCCATAAAATCATTCGTTAGGCAAATAGAAATGTTGGCTCCTGTTAAAAATTCTGGATGATGTACGGTATATGTTCCGCCTGTACGCAATTTTTCTTCGGCATCTGAGAAAATCTCAGGGCTGAAGCCACCGTAACCAGGAATGTTTTTGTAATTAACCACTCCTTGATACATAGCTTCTTCACGTTCAGACAATGGCTTAAAGTTCAGCTTCTCTTGCGCTGCTTTTTTAATTTGTTCATCTTCTGTATTTTCAATCAAGAAGCGTAAAATACGCGGGTTTTGCATTTTTGAAATAATGAATTCAACAATATCAGGGTGCCACAATTGTACCGTCCTTTTCAGGATACTTTAACTCTGCTTATGCAGACGGAATAGACTATATCATCACCCTCAGCTTTATCTGTTAGGGGCCGGGCGCTTCGGAAAAAAATATTTTCCTACTCTACTTCCATTCCATTCGAATGTTTTCGATAGTCGTTGAACCTTCACCTATACGGCGCTTGGCTGCAGATTGTCCAATGCAATTAATTTTTTAGCATTCACGCTCACCGTTTCCAGTCACGTTGTAGCTTAATTGCCTCTCAGGATTTCCCTGCAATTCACCCGGTTTTCTAATCGTTCATTCTCTGAACGACGCGGACTAGCATTTTTATAAATTGTTCTTCTTTTCCGTATGTTTTTTCATGACAAGTTTTACATAAAGTAATACCATTGGAGACCTCAAATTTTAATTCGGGATATGTTTTCTTAGGGTAAATATGATGAGCTGCGATATCTCTTGATTGTGAATAGCACCCCGGCATTTTACATCTATACCCATCCCTTTTATATACCTTTAATCTCCATTCTTTATATGCAGCAGAATTGGTTATGTCTTCTGTAATAACTCTGTTGTCTTTTAGAAAGCTTCTAAAACACGTTTGGTTGCAAAAATTTCTCTCTGATTTGTGAAATGCCGACAATACGATTTCAAATTCTTTATGACAATACGTACAAGAGGTGTTAATTCTTTTTTTAACTCGTGACTTTTTAATTTTTAACAATGAACTTTCTTTGTGTTTCGCTCCTCTTCTAGGAGCACCCTTATCAATTTCATTGTGTCCTCTTAATTCCCAACCGAAATAAAGGATACGACTTAAGATAGTGCTATAACTAACTCCTAGTTCACTTGCAATTACCGTATATCCTTTCTCGAGCTTCACATACTGGTTGTATAACCATTCTCTATTGTCATAAAGTTCATTTCCAACTTTAAAAGGTTTTTTTCGTATACCGTATCGTCTTAATTTCCCTTTAACCTGATCTCTTGAACAACCAACATTTTTAGCAATTGCTTCCGCAGATAACCCTTCAACTACATATTTTTGGTATAAATATTCTTTTGTAAACTTCATGATCCTCCCCCAAAAAGAACATTTGTTCCTAATTGGAGGATAACGGAAAAACAAACAACTTTCAACTTTTTTAATCCGCCAACATAATCATCTGTGCTCCACGCTTTTTTGTTACTCTCTCTTTTTGAGAGGGCCAGGTCATTTCTGCCCAGCTCTCATGCTTTCACATGAGATCAGACTATATCATCAAAGAAGAAAATTTAAGCTCTTCTTTGTCTTGCGCCCCATAGTGACGTTGCCGTTTACTATGGTTTACTCCTTCCTTAGCTCTCACTTTACTCACCAGCCAGTCAGTTGATTTTCACCTAAAAACCTTAGGAAGTTTCAATAGTCGTTGAACGTTGACCTTTGTTTCCAAAGACCCTTCGCTGCTGATTGCCCAATCCTTATTTTTTTCAAACCTTCACGCTCATCGTTTCCAATCACGTTGTGGTAAATAAGGTTCTTAGGGGTTCCCAGCAATTCGCAAGATTTTACTCCCGCCGTTTGGAGACTGTTTAACGGGACCCACCTTGCTCCACAAGATGTGTGAGCTTAGCGATATCATCTAGCCAAGAGACTGATCCGGAAGATTTTCCGTTGACTCCTTTAGCTAACGTGTTGCGCGGACGCAGTGTTGAACCGTTTGTTCCCACTCCGCCACCGCGGCTCATGATTTCCATCACTTGCTTGCGGTGCTCTGAAATGCCTTCGCGTGAATCTTGTACAAACGGCATCACGTAACAGTTAAAATATGTCACGTCTGTAGCAGCACCTGCTCCATATAGAACTCGTCCGGCCGGAATGAAGTTCAATTGAACAAGTTCTTGATAAAACTTCTCAAACCATTCTTTCCGCTTTTCTTCTGTTTTTTCAACGGAGGCAAGACCTGTCGCATTACGTTTTGCAATTTGCTCGTAGAAAATTTCTAGCGGCTTTTCAATCACATCAAGGGAACGGCAAATGATACCCGTTTCTTGTTCTTGTGGATCATCTAGTGCACTGCGGAATTCCTCATCGACTAACACTTCTGCTTTCTTGTCCTGCCAGTCAATGCTCACAATGAACCCAACACCTCGAGCGGGAAATTTCGGATCTTCTTTAACAGTTAATACAACGAAATCGCCTTCTGTTAAGGTCACCTTTTCTGTGTCTTTAAATGAATAGCGGTCGATCATCACAAGGCGTGAAACCCCTTTATGCGTGACTTTCATTTCAGGGGTGACAGGATGAACCTGAGGGAAAACGCTAATGTCTTTATTCAGCCTATCAATGTTGATGGACATATTCTTTGCAGACGTAACAGACATATCGACAACTCCTTTTTATACAATTTTTCTTGGTAGTTCTTACATTCTATACCCATATATTTTGATAAAAAAACTAGAACAAACACAATATATTGTGTTTGTTCTATTGTTTACATTACTACATATTGAGTTAAAATCATTTTTTTGTCAAGCTACTAAACTGCTGTATTTGCCGGAAAAAGAGAGATTTCATCAGAAAAACAAATGCTAATCCGGCTAAAAGAATAATTTTCAAGGTTGCATAAAAACAAAAATATTCTTTCTCACATAAACATAGGGACGAACGATAAAATAGCTTATCGTCTAAAGTTCCATTCATCTGACTCATAGCGCTCTTTTGCAATTTTTTCGATATAAGCTGCCTGTTCATCTGACAGTTCAAGCGGCTCTAACTCGATTTCTAGACCATCTTCAAAGCCTTGTTTAAAGGCATCACGAGCCATGTCTAATGTAATTCTTTTAGGGCTAATGTGATTGATCGCTACCGCTTTATTTTTAAATGCTTTTTGCATTCTTTCTTTGACGCGTTCGTTTGGGTAGTTAAACAGACTAAATAGCTTTTCTTCATCAAGATCTAACAAGATGGAGCCATGCTGTAAAATCACACCCTTTTGCCTTGTTTGAGCACTTCCGGCAACTTTTCGCCCTTCCACCACAAGCTCATACCAGCTAGGCGCATCAAAACAGACGGAAGACCGCGGATTTTTCAATGCACTTTTCTCCTCTTCCGTTTTAGGCACAGCAAAATATGCCTCTAAACCGAGGTGGTGAAATCCTTTTAAGATCCCTTCTGAAATGACACGATAGGCCTCCGTCACTCCCGTAGGCATGTTTGGATGTTCTTCAGATACAATGACACTGTACGTTAACTCGTGCTCGTGAAGAACGCCTCTGCCCCCTGTTGGACGACGCACAAAACCAAGCCCATGTTTCTTGACCGCTTCCATATTGATTTCTTTTTCTGCTTTTTGAAAATAACCAATCGATAATGCAGCTGGCTCCCAACCATAAAAACGAATCACTGGTGGAATTTCCCCTTGGCTATGCCAATCTAGTAATGCTTCATCCATCGCCATATTATAACTAGCTGAACGATGGCCAGAGTCAATAAACTTCCATACTTCTTTTTTCATGATCTATGCACGCCTTTTTCGTTTGTAAATTCCCTCATACAGTCTATCAAATACCGACTAAAAAACAAAGGCCTATTCAAAAATGAAACCATTGTTTTAATTTCTTTTGATTCTTAATTCAAGCACGTTTATAATAGATAATGGTGCAATTTTACTTGAAAGGGGTGTATACGTTGCTGTATACCATTGTTGCCATTTTAGGCGCCATTATTTTGTACACTTTATATATGTATTTTTCCCAGAAAAAAGCGGTCACACCACTTTCACAGGAAGAGTTCATTAAAGGTTATCGTAAAGCTCAGTTAATTGATGTGCGCGAGTCGAACGAATTTGAAGCGGGCCATATTTTAGGTGCTCGAAATATTCCGGTGAGCCAATTAAAAACACGCATGAAGGAAATCCGTCCTGACAAACCAGTTTATCTTTACTGCCAAAGCGGAATTCGAAGTGGCCGAGCTGCCTTGATATTACATAAAAAAGGCTATCAAGATATTAGCCATCTTGAAGGCGGCTTCAAGAAATGGACTGGAAAAGTAAAGGTCAAATAAAAAACTGCCCACGCGAGGCAGTTTTTTATTATGATTAAGCGTTTTGCAGCGGTCTTTCGTAGCGAAGGATCGGCTTGCGTGCGGCTGTTGTTTCATCTAGACGGCCAACCACTGTCGTATGAGGGGCTTCTTGAACCACTTCTGGATTCTCTTCCGCTTCTTTCGCAATTTGAATCATCGCATCAATAAAGGCATCCAACGTTTCCTTTGACTCTGTTTCCGTTGGCTCAATCATGATGCATTCCTCTACATTTAATGGGAAGTAGGTGGTTGGCGGATGATAACCGAAGTCAAGCAGACGCTTCGCAATATCCAATGTGCGTACACCAAGCTTTTTCTGGCGTTTTCCGCTTAATACAAACTCGTGCTTACAATGACGGTCAAACGGCAGATCAAAATGCTGAGCTAAGCGACGCATCATATAGTTAGCATTTAATACAGCGTATTCCGTTACCGCTTTTAATCCGTCCGGCCCCATAGAACGAATATACGTATACGCTCGAACATTGATACCGAAGTTTCCATAATAAGGCTTCACGCGGCCAATTGCTTGTGGACGATCATAATCGAATCGGTACGTCTCCCCTTCTTTAACAAGCACAGGCTTTGGCAAGAACGGGATTAAATCTGCCTTCACTCCGACAGGGCCTGAACCTGGTCCGCCGCCGCCATGAGGACCCGTAAATGTTTTATGAAGATTTAAATGAACAACATCAAAGCCCATGTCTCCAGGACGAGCCTTCGATAAAACAGCATTTAAATTCGCTCCGTCATAATAGACTTTTCCGCCCACACTATGAATAATTTCAGCCATCTCTAAAATATTTTCTTCAAATAATCCGAGAGTATTAGGATTCGTTAACATTAAAGCAGCTGTCGTTTCATCGACGACACGTTTTAAATCTTCTATATCTACTAACCCGTCATCACCTGATTTAACAGTGATCGTTTCAAATCCAGCCACCGTCGCAGACGCCGGGTTCGTTCCATGAGCAGAATCCGGAACAATCACTTTTGTTCGGTTGAAGTCGCCATTCGCTTCATGGAATGCACGAATCAGCATCAGCCCCGTCCACTCACCTTGCGCTCCTGCCGCTGGCTGCAATGTAACTTCATCCATCCCCGTGATTTCTTTCAAGTGCTCTTGAAGATCATACATTAACTCAAGTGCCCCTTGAACAGTCTCTTCTTGTTGAAGCGGGTGAATATGAGCAAAGCCCTCAAAACGAGCCACATCTTCATTAATTTTCGGATTGTACTTCATCGTACAAGAACCAAGCGGGTAAAACCCTGAATCTACTCCGTGGTTTCTTTTAGATAGCGCTGTATAATGACGCATAATATCAAGCTCTGATACTTCAGGTAGCTCCGGCTCTTCCTCGCGCAAAAAACCAGCAGGTAACAGATTGGATACATCTTGTTCAGGAACATCTAGCTCTGGCAAACTATAGCCAATCCGGCCCGGTTGAGACATTTCAAAAATGAGTAATTGGTCGTTGTTATTCATGAATATCCCCCAATTCTTTCGCAAGTAATTCGATTTCTTCTCTTGTACGCAATTCTGTTACAGCAATCAGCATGCAATTTTTAAGACCTGGATAAGTTAAGCTAAGGTCATATCCGCCAATGATTCCTTTTTCGAATAATCGTTGATTTACTTCTTTAATTGGTTGATGTAAACGAACGACAAACTCGTTAAAAATCGGTGCAGTGAAAACAATCTCTACTCCATGTTGTCTTAATGTTTCCTTCGCAAAATTAGCTTTTTGCAGATTTTGCAGCGCAATGTCTTTGATTCCCTTTTTTCCTAAAGCTGTCATTGCCACACTCGCCGCTAGGGCATTTAACGCCTGATTGGAACAAATATTAGAAGTCGCCTTGTCACGGCGAATATGCTGCTCACGCGCTTGTAATGTTAATACAAACCCTCTACGACCTTCGTCGTCATGTGTTTGACCTACTAGACGCCCAGGCACTTTGCGCATCAGTTTTTTCGTCACAGCAAAATAACCGCAGTGCGGTCCGCCAAAGCTTGCCGGGATACCAAATGGTTGAGCATCACCAATGACAATATCAGCACCAAACTTTCCAGGAGGTGTCAATGCACCAAGTGAAAGTGGGTTAGCAGAGACTACAAATAACGCTTTATGCTGATGAGCGACTTTCTCTACGTCAGGTAAGGATTCAATCGCTCCAAAAAAGTTCGGATATTGAACAATCACAGCGGCTGTTTCATCATCAACAAGAGCATTTAATTGATCGATATCTGTTACTCCATCTTTATGAGGAATTTCCACCACTTCAATGTTCTGGCCTTTCGCATACGTTTTCAACACGTCGCGAGATTCTGGATGAACGGTTTCTGATACAAGCACTTTCTTTCTTTTTGTTTGTCCTGCACTCAGCATCGCCGCTTCTGCTAACGCGGTTCCACCATCGTACATCGAAGAGTTGGCCACATCCATACCCGTTAATTCACAAATCATCGTTTGAAACTCAAAGATTGCCTGTAACTCCCCTTGAGAGATTTCTGGCTGGTATGGTGTATACGCTGTGTAAAATTCTGAACGTGAAATGACATGATCAACAATCGATGGAGCGTAATGATCATATACACCTGCTCCTAAAAAAGAAGTGTATTGTTTAGCGTGAGCGTTTTTCGCAGCAAGCGTGCTCAATTCTTTTTTCAAAGCAGGTTCCGCTTTTGCCTTTTTAATATTGTATAACCCTTGAAAGCGCACTTCCTCTGGAATATCTTCAAATAATTCATCAATTGCTTTAATGCCAATCGCTGAAAGCATTTCCTTTTGATCGGCCTCTGTCATTGGTAAGTAACGATGCTTCATCATTTCATCCCCTCTCCTATCCTCTTAGTTTGAACGTTTATAAAATGGTGTCTTGACTATTTTGGCTGCTAGTTTTTTGCCGCGAATTTCGACAAACACTTCTGTATCCATAGATATATGTTCAGCTTTCAATAAAGCAAGCCCAATATTTTTCTTTAATGTTGGTGATTGTGTACCTGTTGTCACGAATCCAAGTTCTTCTCCACTGCTAGCGTACACAGGATAGCCATGACGAGGAATACCGCGGTCAATCATTTCAAGACCGACTAGCTTTCTTGCTGGACCATTTTCTTTTTGAGCAGTTAATGCTTCAATGCCAATAAAGAAATCCTTGTTTGTTTTCACAGCAAAACCAAGATTCGCTTCAATTGGTGAAATGTCTTTCGATAACTCCTGTCCGTATAACGCGAGATTTACTTCAAAACGAAGCGTATCACGGGCACCTAATCCACAAGGTCGCACGCCTTCTTCTTCTCCAGCTGCCAGAATGTCTTGCCACAGTTTAGTGGCATCAGAGCTTTGGCAATAAATTTCAAAACCATCTTCCCCAGTGTAGCCTGTGCGTGAAACAAGTGCCGGCACCCCTGCCACATGAACACCTTGACGGAATTTGAAAAATTTAATTTCACTTAAATCAGTTTCTTTCACAAGTTTTTGAAGCACTTTTTCCGTTAAAGGACCTTGAAGAGCAAGCTGCGCCCAATCATTGGACACATTTTCAAGTTGAACCTCTCCTTCTTCGTGTTGCTTTAACCAATCAAAATCTTTTTCTGTATTGGCGGCATTCACTACTAGCAAGTAGTCCTCTTCAGCTAGCATATATATAAGTAAATCATCTACTGTTCCACCATTCTCATAGCACATCGCTGTGTAAATGGCACCATTAGGCTTCAATTTTGAAAGATCATTCGTCATCATTTTTTGAAGATACGTGAATGCATCTTTTCCTTTGACTGTGATCTCACCCATATGCGACACATCAAATAGCCCTGCTTTTGTTCGGACTGCTTCATGCTCTTCCTTAATACTTGAAAACTGAACAGGAAGCTCCCATCCACCAAAATCGATCGTTTTTCCACCATACTGCTTGTATGATTCGAATAGTGGCGTACGTTTTAAGTCTCCCATTAACCTTCCCCCTTGATTATTGATTTTCGTGTGACATCCAACGCTGTTTCCATCCTTCACTTAGGAACTTCCATTAAAAAAGGACAGAGAACAGCTTATAAAAGTTGTTCTCTGTCCTTGAACCTGAAAGTTTACCCTGACTGAACAGGCTGTCTTCTTTGGTGGTTTCGTTAACGAAACGCTCTCCAGAGGTGCGTCCAGCAAGAGTTCTTTTGCCTGAGAGATTCACAAATTACTTGTTTGCTCCTTCGGCGCCGCATAAACAGTCTCTCCCCTTGCCTTCATTCGCAATATTAAATTGAAAAATGGGCATACTATGAACATCCGCATATAAAAAACGACTATCGTTCGGTTTTTGCGAAATGACATAATATTTTGTTCCCTTACATCCTACCATTAACAATGAGGTTTTCGCAATCATTTTTATAAAGGAGTTTTGCACATGAGTGTAGATATATTGTTTAATGAAGCTTGGGGAGAAGAACTTGAGAAAAGATTCAATCAAGATGGTCCATGGGGAAATTGGCCACTCTTTCAATCCGCAATCAAAATGGAAACACGAATGTTAATTGCTAATTTCGAAGGATTGTTAGCCCCTAATTTTTTACCCGACCTCGCTCCTTTGCCTCATCAGCTAGAAACTGCTAGAAAGGTTATTGAAGAAATGAATGGGAAAGCTATTTTAGCAGATGAAGTTGGTCTTGGAAAAACGATTGAAGCGGGACTAATCCTTAAAGAATATTTAATTCGTGGATTGGTAAAGAAAGTATTAATTTTAACCCCCGCTTCTCTTGTCTCACAATGGGCAAATGAAATGAATCAAAAATTCTATATCCCTGCGATCGCTCAAAAGAAATCCTATGCTTGGGATCAATGCGATATTGTCATTTCCTCGATTGATATGGCCAAAAGGAGTCCTCATCAAGAAAAAATTTATGAACAAGAATATGATTTAGTGATTATTGACGAGGCACATAAACTAAAAAACCATAAAACAAAAAACTATCAATTTGTACGGCATTTAAAAAAGAAGTTTTGTTTGCTGTTAACGGCTACACCGATCCAAAACCGCCTAGATGAAATGTTTCACCTCGTTTCTCTATTAAAGCCTGGACATTTAGGAAACGAAACGCAGTTTAGTGAACAATTTAAAAAAGGGGATCGCCAAGTGCAGAACCATCAACATTTAATGAAATTGATGGATAAAGTGATGGTTCGTCATCGAAGGCAAGATACAGGGGTGGAATGGACAGCAAGAAATGTCGAGAACATTCAAATTGAGTTTAATCAACATGAGCGTGCCCTTTATGAAGCCCTTGAGCATTTTATCCGCGAACAGCCCGAACAAATGGGAAGCTCGTTCTCTTTACTGACTTTGCAACGGGAAGCCTGCAGTAGTAAAGAAGCTGTGTTTTATACATTAAAAAACATGGCGAAACAATGGGGAGAACCTTCCGAACAACTACCTGAGAGCTTCGATAAGGTTCTATCCTGTATTGAAGCTGTACCTGAAAATTCAAAAGCACAAAAAGCATTGGAACTGGTTCAATCCATCAATGATAAAGTGATCATTTTCACCGAATACCGAGCCACTCAACTTTATTTACAGTGGTTTTTTAAACAACACGGTATTAGTTCGGTTCCTTTTCGCGGCGGTTTTAAACGTGGAAAAAAGGATTGGATGAAGGAGTTATTCAAAAATCATGCTCAAGTATTAATTGCGACAGAGGCCGGTGGAGAAGGTCTGAATTTGCAGTTTTGTCATCACCTTATTAATTTTGATCTTCCATGGAATCCCATGAGACTTGAACAAAGAATTGGCCGTATTCATCGCTTTGGTCAAACAAAGGATGTCCATATATACAATTTTTCCATTAAAGATACAATTGAGGATCGCATTTTGCAGCTATTATATGAGAAAATCCACTTATTTGAGCAAGCCATCGGAGAGCTAGATGATATATTAACAAAAATGGAGATCCCTAATATGCAAGAGCATTTGACAGATATTTTCCAACATTCAAAAACCGAAGGAGAATTGCAAATCAAAATAAAAAATTTCGAAGCAGCTTTTGAGCTTGCCGATGAGTGGAAAAAGGAGGAAGACACTCTTGCAAACAAACGAAATTCATCAATTTCTTGAACAATACTTTACAATGGCAGAATGTTCCGTTATGGAGCAAACCTCTTGTTCACTGACTGTTAAGCTAACACCTGAAATGGATAAGGAACTAATGAACCGTCCTTTTTACTGGCACTACATTGAGAAGACAGGATTGGTCGGCGAACCGCTTTCATTAACGCTCATTACCAATCAGAAAGAAGCTCAAGGTCAATTAAAAGGGGAAGTTGTTCATTTCGGAGCTCCACGGCTACAGCAAATTTTTCAATCAGCTAAACAACATGCTGGCTTTATCCGCCTTTATGAACAACCACAAACCTTAAATCGGCAACAAGCGCTCCACCCTTGGCTATTAACGAATGTGAAAGTATCATATGAGGCTGATCGCAAGAAAGAACAGTTTCATTCATTCGGGCTAAATTTGATCAATGGGCAAATTCAAGAACAGTTCATGCACACACTTGAAAGAAAATCACTCTCAGGGAAAATCCCTGATTTCTCTTTTACCATTGCACCTTTAATCAAACCATTAAGCGGCGTTCGACGAATTAACCAATTTTTGGAACAAAGATTACAAAACGAAGATCAACAATGGGCGAAGCAAGCGATAAGAAGATGGGAAGAGGACCTGTCCTTGTTGAATTCTTTTTATGAAGAAGAGGAGGAGGAACCAGAAGCTTTCTTTCTCGAAAAAGCGGCATTAAAAAAACGATATGAACCGAAAATTAAAGTAGATATTGTAAATGGCGGAATCATCTATTTGACCCCGCCAAATGGTTTATAGAACGTTTACGACTATGAACTTTTTCGAAAAAGCTGGCGGAGAGCCCAAGGTAAGACACCAAACCACCTAGACGAAAAGGCTGGTCGCTCCGTTTTTCTCCGCTGCCGCTTTTGTTTTCTTTCTTCTTTTGGTTCATTTAAATAAGAGAGAACTCTGTGAGTCAAATAGCGAATAAATTCATAGATAGACAAACTAACACCTCCTATTAGACGGTGTTAGTTTCTCCGTTTCTTTCGAGCTTTAAACGTTGAATCACTTCTTCCGCTACTTGTTCGGCTGTTTGATTCGTCGTATGAATGATGAAATCAGCTGCTTCCTTGTACAGCGGCAACCGTTTTTCGTATAACTGTTGAATACGAGATTGTTCTTGATTTTGAATGAGCGGTCGACTAGTATCATCTTTGAGCCGATCAAATATGACAGCTAAATCCGCTTCTAAAAAAATGACGGACCCATGTTGCTTCATCAACTGACGGTTTTTTTCTTTCATAATAATCCCACCGCCCGTTGTGACGAGTTTCCTTTCGTTTGTGCAGAGCTTTTGAAGGACGGCTGTTTCTGCCTCTCGAAAATATGCTTCCCCTTTATGACGAAAAATCTCGGAAATAGCTGTTCCTTCCTGCTGTTCGATATAAACATCTGTATCGATGACTGGAACATGTAACTGAGCAGCTAATAGTTTGCCAATGGTCGTTTTACCAGCTCCCATGAATCCAGTAATAAAAATCGTCGTCATCTCGCACCTCCTCCTACCTAATATTTCTATTATATCGAGTGCTTTGCCGTTATTCTATACGTTTTACAATTTGCTTTGTCGTTTGATCATAAACCACCTTGGAATAAAAATTGGAACCCTCTTTCTTCGTTCTTAAATGAATCACATATTGGTCTGGATCTATTTCTGGAGAGGCGGAGTAGTTCACCTCTCCCTTATTGGTTACAAACACTCCTGAAATAGCCATTCCTTGGTCAAGCTGAGGACTCAAGTACTGCAAGGTCATCAGCTCCATCACTTTTATTTCGTAATATTCAGTTAAATACATAGCGGTTCTTTGCTTGCTTATGAAAATTTCCACGCCTAAAATAGCCGTTGACGAAACCACGATAAAAAGTAATAACACATAAGGAAACAATACACCGCGTTCATTTAAAATGAATCTTTTCATAACGCTTTTTCAGGCAACGCGTAAAATTGTGCCTGTTCCTCTTCTCCATTGATAAAGATCACTTTTGTGCAAAGGGTTTGGTTCTCCCCCCAATAGAACTGGATAGATTCCACCTGCTGAAGAATCATTTCATGCCCCATTCCATTGACCCTCCTCCTCACTCCTTGTTTATATTTTTCAATGGAAATGTTCTGTCCTTCATGATGATAGAAAAGCTTATCATTGGCTGGGGTCCATGATTGAGAGTCATACATTTCTTTTCGCAACTGAATCACAAACAGCTCCCACTCTGACTTTCTACCAGGCTCTAGTTGCTCATTGACGCGGTAGACAGTTCCATATATCATCGGGAAAAGGGCAGCAATCGTCATAAACACCATAAGAATAAGTAAAGCTTCCACCATAGTAAAACCTTTATTGTTGCTGAATACAAAATTGCTTCCCGGACACTTCCACACACGCAACCGCTCTAGCTTCCCATGATATTTTATATTCTTCACCTTCCTCCACATAAACGTAAGTAAAGCTATTCCCCTCACGTAGCCGTTTTTCTCCCTCTTCAAATAAAATTCTCATCGCTTTTTCCCTTTCCCATAAAGCTTTCGATTGACCAATCATTTGCAAAAGCAAAGGCAAAATCAGTATAGTCAAGATCAACACAGCTGAAAGTGACAGCAAGCTTTCGGCTAAAGAAAAGCCCTTTTCATTGTTCTTCCACATAAAATCTCCCCTTGCCAATTTGAAACACAACTTTTATATATCCATCTTTATATTTAAAAAGCATCGTACCAAAACGATTCGTATTCCCATTTGGTAAAAACCAAATCTCCTGTAAAGAACCGTCTAAATGCCGAATGGAATCGGGAAACTTTCTTTGAACAAGTACCGTTGAAGGAGCGGTCATTGTTTTCATTCGGTAGGAATCTCTTGTCGTTAGTAATTGAACGTTGACAATCTCTTGTTTCGATATAGCATGGGATTGAGCAAGGTAAAGATCGGCCTGCAATTGATCGATAAATTTCTCTTTCTCCATGCTATCCAACATCTTTGGAAAAGGAATAATCGCAGCAGCCAATATGATGAGAAAGATAGAAAGAACCATCAGCATCTCGATCATAGAAACCCCTTGTTGATTACGAACATGCTTCATGCTCCTATTTAACAATACTGACCTCTCCATCTTTACCAATCGTTAATTTTTGCCCATTTGGACACTCAGTTTCATCCTCTTTCAAATAACCCATTTTAGCCATTTCAGAAAGAGACTCTGGAATTCTCTTCTCTTCTATTCGAAAAGCTTGCACCTGACCTTCTACCATATGCTGAAAAGCACTGCACCCTTTATCATTAATATTCTTACTTTGCTTAGCCACATTCGGAATGGCAACAAATAACAGCACCGATATAACTAAAAGCACAATCATCATCTCAATGAGTGTGAAGCCTTGATCATTTTTGATTATTTTTGTCATTTTGTTCCCTCCAATTTATACCGATCCCACCATTTGAAACATCGGCAACATGACAGATAAATAGATAGCAACAACGACTGTACCAACAAATAGAAAAATAGATGGTTGCAAGATGTCTAACATTTTCTTCACTCTTTTTTCAATTAATACCTCACAAAACTCACTGAAAATAAACAGCTCTTCTGCTAGTCGACCATTCGCTTCCCCATGACGAAGAAGCTTAACTAATTGTTTTTCAAAACAAGGCATTTGTTCAGCGGCTTCAGCAAATGAATGACCAAGTAATAAAGCGGCAGTCATTTCAGTAGCTATATGCTTTAAGATCGGATGCATCGTTTGCTGCTGCAAAATAAGCAATACTTCGTTCACAGCAAAACCGCTTTTAAGCAAATAAGACACTTCCTTTGAGAACAAGCGCGTGAAAAACAATGAAAAATAAGAGGAGATAACTGGTATTTTCATTAAAAGAGAGATTCTTTTCTGTGGGGTTTGTTTTTGATAATAAAGAAAGAGCACCGTGAAAATGATAAGAAATAGAGAGGCAGTCATCATAATCAATGGAGGGGCGACTTGCAAAAACGCAATCAATGCAAATGTTCCTCCTTGTGGGGTAAAACCGAGTGCAGAATAAAGATCTTCAAATCGAGGCATTAAAAATCGGTTCAATAGAAACAACAGCATAAATAAAATAAAAAGTAGAAACAATGGATATTGAAGCAACTTAGTTAGTTTTTCTTTAGCTTCCTCTGTTTTTTTCCATTGGTCTCCAGCGTACTTTAACGTGGCGGGCAGATGTCCATGTTTTTCAGCAAAAAACACTTGAAGACAAATCGTTGAGGGAAATTGAAGCAGTTGAAGAATTTCATTCAATGGAGCCCCTGCATTTAATTCAGATCGAATTAAGCGAATGGATTCATGATGATTTCGATCGAAATTTAATAATAAAAATTCAAGGGCAGCACCGATTGTAAAGCCTTGCTGCAGCATTTCCCCAAGACGAAAAATAAATTCACCTTGGTACTTTGTCGCGTTCCTCTTCTTCAAATACCCAACGATGATATTCTTTTTGAGAGAGATATCCAAGGGCGATCCCCTTTCTTAATAAATCTTTTAATAACGGATATTGATAGTCTCCACCTTCTCCTTTCGCTTCCTTCAAGACCTCTTGCAAATTCGTTCCACTTAAGATTTCATACACCGTCGCTTGCTTGCGTCTATTCCCCGAACGACAATACAAAGAGCAAGCAGTATCACATTGAGGACACATTAAATTCACCAGTCGCTGAGCTGTCACCGCAACGAGCGTTTGCTGAATTTCATGCCATTTTAATCCGAACTCAAGAAGCCGAAACACCGCTCCTTTCGCATCTTTTGTATGCAACGTCGTCAGAACTAAATGACCCGTTAATGCCGCTCGTATCGCAATCCTAGCTGTTTCTTCATCACGAATCTCACCCACCATAATCACATCTGGGTCGTGACGCAAAATCGCTTTTAACCCTGTGGAATACGTGACACCCGCTTTTTCATTCACTTGCACTTGAAGCCAGCGATCATTTTGCTTTTCAACCGGATCTTCTAATGTAATCACATTACGCCCATGCTGATTGGCACTATGTTGAATAAGCGAATAAAGAGTGGTCGTCTTACCGCTGCCGGTTGGACCAGTAAAAACAATCAACCCGTGAGAATGTGATAATAACGCAAGCAATTTTTGAGCTGAATTAGGAAATAAGGATAATTGAAACATATCAAGGACGGCTTGCTGAGGTAATAATCGAATCACGAGGCTTTCTTTAGAGAGGGCTGTAGGAAGAGTGGAAATGCGTAAAGAGACAACAAAGCCAGACAAGTCTAACTGAAAAGAACCACTTTGAGGCTTTCGTTTCTCACCGATATCCATAGATGCCATAAACTTAACATGGGAAATTAATCGCTCTCCTTCTCGTAAGGAAAATTCAGTATGGGGAATTAATTGACCTGAGGAGCGAAACTGAACGGCATATCCGTGTTGACGAGGGATAAAGTGGATATCAGTAGAATTGAGGGCTAATGCTTCACTCAATATCTCTTCGACCACCTTTTCAACCACCATGTACAAATTTCACCACCTTTCACTTTGCTACCCAATCATTTCGACATGAATCTTTCAACTCCTTCTTTTTTTCAGATTTTTTTCATGTATGACTTTTATCATTTCTTCTCGATTGATTGTTGACTATAATGGGAATAATAAACAACATAGGAGTGTTTGAAATGGAACAAACATTAAAAACGACCGCCACACTAGCTGATCCCACAAGGTTTTCAATTTATCAGTATATGGTCAAGCACCAAAAAGAAGTTTCCGTCCAAGAAATTGCGAAACAATTTGATATTCATCCGAATGTGGCACGGCTACACCTGTCTAAATTAGAGGATATTGAAATAATTGATTCTTTTTTACACAAATCCGGAAAAGGCGGCAGACCAGGAAAGTTATACAAGCCTTCTGAAAAGTCTATCCAGCTCTCTTTTCCTCACAGAGATTTTCAACTACTTGCGAATATTGCCTTATCAGCCCTTGCCTCCATTGGTGAGTTAGGCATAGCAGAGGCCAAAAAAATCGCTTATTCATTCGGTGAAAAAACGATTAGACAAAAAATAAGCAGAGAAAGCACATTATCAAATGAGGAAAAACTACAATTGCTACAGGAAATTTCGGCAATGACTGGATACATTCCAGTAGTTGAGGAAAAGAAAGATGGGATACACATTCATTTCACTCTGTACAACTGCCCTTTTAAAGAAGCTGTAGAACGACAAAGTGAACTTACATGTCAAGTACATATCGCTTTTTTAAAGGGAGCCTTCGACAGTTTGTTTAAACAGTTGTCATTTCAACAAACTTCCAGCATGACAGATGGATGTAAAGAGTGTACATATCATGTAATCGTCACAAACTAACCTAAAGAAACGTTTACAATTGCATGACTATTCCATTATAATAAGATATTGATGGAGTGTTGTATAAAGGAGGGGATACATAATGGATCGGATGTTTCGTGTTTTAGCATTTTGGACAGGCATCTTTTCAGTAATGTTTTATCTTGGCCATATGAATATTACTGCTCTAATCTTCTTAGGTCAAACGGGATTTTTCTTACTAGTGAGCTATTTAAAATTAACTGAAAGAATGTATATTTATGTGTTTGCAGCGTACTTAACTGTATTCTTTGCGGGATTCACATACTGGACTACATTTATGATGACTCCAGGAGCTGTGCATTAATTACTCAGAAAAGCCAGTCTACTTCATCAGTGGCTGGTTTTTTGTATTAGGCGATGCTAATTATAATGTTGATTTTTTGACTCATTGAAATAGAACGAAAAGAAAACGTCGAGAAAATACATTTTCTCGACGTTTTCTTTTCGTTCCATTCACTTTCAGCGTCCGCTGAAAGCGTGCTGCACGAATGAGTCAAAAGTGGTCAAAATTAACATCGTTATTTAACAAAGCTTTGTATTAAAAACCATTTAAAAAAGGATTGCTCTCCATTTCCTCGATAATACTTGTTGCTGGCCCATGTCCTGGTAAGACAATCGTTTCTTCAGGAAGAGATAGAAGATGGCGATGAATGCTTTCAATTAATTGATCACGGCTTCCTCTAGGAAGATCTGTTCGTCCAATACTTCCCCTAAAAAGAACATCCCCTGAAAAAACAGCCTGACCTCGTTCATAATAATAAGAGATGCTTCCCGGTGAGTGACCCGGAGTGTGAAATAATTTAAATTGAAAATTTCCGATCTGAATTTCTTCTTCATTCGTAAGAATCCGATCTGCAGGGGCTGCACTCACTCTCCCCATATGGAAGAACTCAGAACCATTCAATGAGGGATTCATTAACCAATCCTTTTCTTCGACATGAAGATAGACAGGAATATGAAATGCATTGCGAACATCCTCAACGGCACCAATATGATCAAAATGTGCATGGGTTAATAACACAGCTAACGGTGAGAGTTCATTAGCATGCAACCATTCCATCAGCCGATCTCCCTCTGCTCCTGGATCAAAAATAATACATTCTTTTTCGCTATTTGAGAGTACATAACAATTCGTCTGCAATGTTCCTAACGGCAGTTGTGACCAATTCATTTTTCAGCACACCTTTCTACTGTAATACTCTTATCGTACCAGTCATTCATGTCTATTTAAAGAACTATCATATTTCACCTCGACAAACCTTGAAAAAAACTATAAAATAATGGTGTGTATGTACTTGTTTTACATAAACTATTATAAACTCTGTAGGTATTGAGTAGAACAAGAAAGGGGTTTGACAATGAACGGCTTAATTATTATTTTCGGTCTTGTGGCGATTCTTGCCGTATTCGGTTCATTGAGCGCTTTAAAAAGCAAAAATATTCTGGGTATTCTTTTTGGCCTTGGAACTGCTGGCGTGTTCGGATGGTTTACAATCATGACCTTCATTAATTCTGGCTATCCTGGAGCACACTAAAATTCTAAAAAAATGACCGGATCGTCAAAGAGCTGTCTTAATAAAGCGCTTGCTTTTTCTTTTATAAAGGAATAGCTTGCCGCTTTACAGACAGCTCTTTCCTAATTTATTCTAATAAAGCCGCTATACAAATACTTCTTGTTGCTTGATACATAGCTGGTAATTGAGTAAGCGGAAGCGGATTACACCCCTTTCCAAGCTCGATCGTAAATCCAGGCTGTTCATACTCTTGAATAAACCAATCTTTAAACCCCGCATGACTATCGATGAAACGAACCGCCTCATACCCACTCACTCGCTCAAACCTCTCGGCCAAGCATTTAGACTCTTCAGGCTCTTTATTGTTATACCCCCAATAGAACTCAGCTCCTTGTGTATGAAAGGCGAGAACGCGGTCAAATTGCTCCCTTATTTGCAATTCAGCCATCACAATCGCTTCCGGTTCACTTAGTGGCCGATCTCCTGGATAATCGCGTGGGGCAGGCGATTTAGGCTCTTTTCTTTCTTTTTCAATTTCCCAACCGACTGGATACTGATTATTTAAGTCCACTCCACGAATATTCGCTTTCCACCCCGAAAATTCAGTGGAGCCACCATTTATAGATATGACCTGTTGTTCATTCTTTGTGGAGAGCCCATTGATGACTAACTCCACCCCATCAGGATTAACCATAGGGACAATCGACAAACTATTTTCACTGAATAAAAGCTGAGATGAGATTCCTTCTATTACATCACCTTTTGCAATCGCCTCTGCATACTCCTTAACAAAGGAAAGTAATGCAGAAGAAGTAATCCATTCATTTGCATGAAATGACCCGTTAAAATGCACTTTTCTTTTTCCCTCACCAATCTTGATTTCCCATATCGATCGTCCCTCTACACTTTTTCCAATCTCATACAAACGAACAAATGAATAACTATTCTTCAATTGATTTATATCTATTAATAGTTGCTGAAAATCATAAGGCCGAAAGCATAAAAAAGACATGAAATCCCCCCTTATAAAAACTTCATCCTCATAATATATGCAACGTAGCCTGTACACTTTTTTAAACAAAGAAAAAAAGAAAAGCTCACCATAATAGGCAAGCTTTTCTTCACATTATTGAGCGGGTTTCTTGGCAGAATTCGGATCATAAAAACGAAGTAAATCGCCATAAATAATCTGATCTGAATAATTCAGTTCAGTTGAAGCCTTCTCCATAGCTGGTTCACAGTATTTTTTATCGGTTGGCTGTTCTGTGTTTTTATCCCAACATTTATTATCTGCATAAACGTAATCTTTTGTGACAAAGCGTCCATCACGGAAGACCGCTAAATTTTCATGATCAGCAGACAATAAATCCTGTCCGAGTTGCAAATCATCTTTTGTATTAATTCCAAGTAAATGAAGCAGTGTAGGTCGAACGTCCACTTGACCTCCAACACTTTCGATCACTCTACCTTCAACGCCTGGTATATGAACCATAAATGGTACTTTTTGCAATTGAGTAGAAACGAACGGTGTCACTTCTTTACCTAAATATTCGCTCATAGCTTTATCATGATTCTCCGAAATACCATAATGATCTCCATAAAGGACAATCATTGAATTCTCATAAAGACCTGATGCTTTTAACTGCTCCACAAAATGTTTGAGCGCTTCGTCTGTATATCGAACCGTTACGAAATAGCGGTTAACAGTTCCATCTTGAGATGTAAATTCATCAATGAGCTTGTCTTCTTCATCATAATAAAATGGATGATGATTCGTTAAAGTCAGCAATTTTGAATAGAAAGGCTGAGGCATGTCTTTCATATGCTCAACAGATTGTTCAAGGAACGGAATATCTTTCATACCCCAGTTGACACTATTTTCTTCATTCACATCATAATCTCCAACTTCATAAAAACGCTCATAACCTAGAGATTTATACATAATGTCGCGATTCCAGAAACTCTTATTATTCGCATGCATAGCATTCGTATAATAACCATTTTCGTCTAAACTTTTAGCCATAGAGTTAAACTTATTGCCTGAATGAGTAAAAAACACTGCTCCACGGCTTAATGGATACAATGAGTTTTCAACAAGAAATTCAGCATCAGATGTTTTCCCTTGTCCTGTTTGATGATAAAAATTATTAAAATATAAACTTTCTTTGGCAAATTGGTTCATAAATGGTGTGATTTCTTGACCATTCACTTTATTATTAATAACGAATTCTTGCGTGGATTCTACGGAAACAAGGATCAAGTTCTTCCCTTTGGCCACACCAAACAAGTCATCATTTGGTTTAGCATAATTAGCATCGGTATAGTTTTCAATATCTGCTAACTCACTACCATCTGCAAGCGCACGTTGCGCCGATGATTTTGATTGCAACACAATATCATAAATATGATAATTAAACGTCCCAATATTTTTAACAAGCATTTCTCTATCAAATGTTCTTGTTAATAACTGTGGACGCTCAATTTCAGCTAGTCCAAGATTTAAGAACAATATAGCAATTGCAGTTAAAAAATAAGCACGTCGATTTGTCTTTGTCACCGAGTGAAATGAAACAAACTTTGGCTTCACTTTTAAAATGATGGCCAATAAAATTAAATCTGCAAAGTAGAAAATATCATACCACTTAAATTCTTCCGTTACACTGTTGCCAAGATCACCAAAGTTGCTTGTTTGGAACAACAATGGTAACGTAATAAAGTCATTAAAGAAGCGATAGAATACTACATTCGCATATAGCAAGATCGTTAGTGCAAAGCTGGTGATCATTATATAACGATTTCTTGCTTTCTCACTTTTAAACAGCAAACTTATTCCCAGTGCGAGCATAATAAAACTCAACGGATTAATAAACAGAATAATCTCTTGTAAAGTGTTTTCAATATCCATATGGAAGCTTGTTTTATAAGTAATATACGTTTTCAACCATAAGAACAAAACGGCAACAGCAATTAACGTTACATTGTTGCGTAAGGTTCCTTTCATTAAACACCCTCCTTAGTACAGCCCTCACAACTTACAGCACTTGCTTTTTTTAGCAATTGTAAAAACATCATAGATAATCTTAATACTTTTTTTACAAAAAAGCAATGCAGATAAAACAGAGATTTTGTAGAATAGTAGCCTACGCTATAGCAACCAAAGAAGAAAAGGTGAAAAAACTCTACTTGGAGGAAAATAGAGTTTTTTCACCTTAAAAGTTTGTTTTTATCTTTTGTCACATTCTATTCGTGATCAAGAAGATGAGGATAATTGTTATGTTACTCCATCAACTTTTGCTTAATTAACCAAGCCGCTCCAATCACACCAGCTTCATTTCCAAGAAGAGCTAAGTCAATATTTGTTGAGTTTCTGACAGGGGTAAACGCACACTCATTAAACTTTTTTCTGACCGATTGTAAAAGTGGATCTCCCGCCTTTGATACCCCACCCCCTATCACTATGACATCTGGATTCAAAGTGTTGGCAAGGTGAGATAACGCTAACCCGAGATAGTAGCTACATTGCTGGGCTGCAAAAGCAGCAATCTCATCCCCCATTTTTGCGGCCTCAAACACATCTTTTGCACTGAAATTTTGTTTCGTTCTTAAAAAAGAAGCTTTAGATGTGGTTTGCAGTTGCTGTGAAGCTAGTCGAACGACACCAGTCGCAGACGACACCGTTTCTAAACAACCACTTTTTCCACAGTTACACACAAACCCTTTTTCTGTTACCACTGTCATATGACCGATTTCTCCAGCAGCTCCACGTGCCCCACGAACAATTTTACCATTAACAATTACTCCACCGCCGACGCCTGTTCCTAACGTGACACAAACTAAGTTTTCAGCTCCACCTCCAGCACCTTTCCACATTTCTCCGAGTGCTGCACAGTTTGCATCGTTCTCTACCATAACAGGAAGGCCGATTTCTTGTTCTAGAAGAGCCTTTAAAGGATAATTCTTCCTCCACCCTAAATTAACGGCTTCATACATCACTCCACTTTCAGAAAAAGGCCCGGGTGCACCTACACCTACACCGAGAAGCTGATCCTTCGATATAGACATCTCCAATAACTTCTTCTTTATTTCCTCGGCAATATTTTTAATAATTCGTGATCCATGATTAGATACATCTGTTGGTACTTTCCAACCAACTACAATTTCCCCACTCGTATTTATAAAAGCTAATTTTGTCGTCGTGCCACCAAGATCAACAGCAGCAATTAATGAAGTAGCCACGTTATTCACCTGTTCTTTAATTTATCTTTTTCTTTTTGAATCTCATGCCGCAACAAAAGTAAAGCCATTTGAAATTCTTTTGGTTCAACCAGTTGCGACTGATTTAATTCTTTTAATTCCGCTTCCATCAACTGTAAATCAGCGACCCGATCTCCTACATAAACGAATACACCAAATCTTTTTAATAACTGTTGAACATCCCAGATTGTATTCATTGACACCAACCCTTTAAGCTAAATTTTCAACATCCATTTCATTCATTAGTTAAAACCTATATACAGTGCACTAACTGTCAGTATCATCGTTCCCGCTAGGAAGACGAGCTGTCTACCTATCCGATGATTTTCCGGCAAATGAAGCACACCTGTCGCTAAAAAGCCGCCAATCAACCCACCAATATGACCAGCATTATCGATTCCAGACATCGTAAACCCAAACACAAGGTTGATTATGATGATAAAGATAATATTCATTCCCATCGTCCGAAAAAACTGTCTAGGATACACCGTTCCAAAATATAACAAAGCACCAAAACAGCCAAATATCGCTCCGCTCGCTCCAGCTGATAAAGAGTCATTCATTAAAAAACTAGCCAATGTTCCTGTAAATCCTGCAAATAAATAAATCAATAAAAAGCGAAACCGACCAAAAATCTTTTCTACTGCTGTCCCTAATAAATAAATAGCAACTGTATTCATCAACAAATGTAAAAAGCCTATATGCAAAAACGTCGGCGTAAAAAACCGCCACCATTCTCCCTCAAGGATCAGCGGGTTAAATTTAGCACCAAAACGAATGAGGTTGGATGTATTGGTACTCCCTCCGCTTAACTCCATCAAAATAAATACAATGACTTGTATACCGATAAATAAAAAAGAAAAAAACGGAGTGGCATAATTAAACAATTTTTGATCTTCTTCCTTTTTCTTCACAGAATAAGTAAGAACGGCTCTTTGATAAGCATATCCTTCTTCATCTGAGCAACTGTCAAAAAAAGAAGGGTCAATCGCCTCTTGAAACAACTGATTAAGTTGGTCAACCGTTTCCTTGTGACGCTCTTGACTGAATAAAATCGATGTCACTTTTGTTTTTTGCCCTTTCGGATAATAGAACGGCTCGCTTGTATAACGTTCATAATCATCAATCGGGGAATGAGAGGATATGTAAATATTCACTACATTTAATTGACGTTTTCCTAATCGCTTACGAATTCCTTCACCTATAGCAGAAACACCTTCAATATCTTTGCGAAGACGATTCGACCAATCGACATCTGCACGAACTAGTCGAATAATTTGTGCGGATTTATTCGTTACATGTTCAAGCAACATCTCCTGTCGATTTTCAACCTTGCTCATAATTTGATAGTCTTTCTCCACCACAAAGAAATAAGCAAGCTTCCAAAATAGATTATTTTCAGTAGAACCCATCTCATCACTGCCTTTGTTCATTTTGTTCTTTCTTACTATAACGAAAGAGAAAAGCCACTGTAAAGTCTAGGCTATCTAGGTTCACCTTTATTTAGAAAAACAAGTATAAATCTCTTTTTCTGTAATCAATTGTTGGACAGGTAAATCGTAAACTTCTCTAGGAACCTCTGTTAACAGTTGCTGTGAAAACAAGAGAGCTACTGTTTCCCCTTCAAAGTTTTCGAGAAATCGATCAAAATAGCCACCACCAAAACCAAGACGATATCCTCTCTTATCGAAAGCAAGACCAGGAACAATTAATAAATCTATGGTCTTCGAGTCCACATCATTTGTCCTGGCAGGGTCAGGTTCATATAAACCTGAATACACCGTCTCAAGCTCACAAAATGAAGTCAATTCATAATACTTCATACTCCGATCTACTGGATAGCATTTAGGAACAACGACTTTTTTCCCCTCTTCCCAACCTCTTGTGATCAATGACCAAGTATTTACTTCGCGTAAACGAGAAACTGTAACCGCTATTGTCTCGGCACTTTGCCATAGTGGTAATGAGAATAAGCGTTGTGCAATTTGAAAAGAGTATTGCTCATACTCAAGCTTACTCATGCTTGCTAGTACTTCTTTCATATTGTGTCGCAACAGTTGCTTATCCATCTTTAACAATCCCCCTAATTTTTTATATAAAAAAAACAGCAGGAAAAGGATCCCGCTGCTTACTTTGTTTCACGATGAGCAGTAACACGCTTTTCTCTTGAACAATATTTTTTCAGTTCAAGACGATCAGGGTTGTTACGTTTGTTTTTCTTAGAAATATAGTTACGATCACCGCACTCAGTGCAAGCTAAAGTGATATTTACGCGCATCTTTTTCCCTCCAAACTTTTCAATACATTTGTATCTTCTTTACGACCTTTCTATAATATCACTTTTTTTTTGCAAATGCTAGTCTGATTTTCATTGTTCCGTCGTTTTAATCGTCCATTGTCTATTATTTCTCTCTGTCCAACTAGTTGAAAGGGCATCGTGCAAATGAAAACGCTTTAAAAACTGTGTGGAGTAGTTGCTAATTTGAGCAATTGGCGGTTTTCTCGCGGATGCTATTCCTGAAATTCCATGTTTCAACCTTTTTTCTGCTAACCAATGCTGATAGGGATTGCCAATATCTTGCCAATAGGCTTCTGAGCGATACACAAAAATTCTCTCACAGTCTTTTAAAATAACAGGAAAAAGATCTTTAGCAAAATCCACTTCCCCATTAAAATGATAGCGCTCAAAAATCTCTGGTTCAATAATATAAATACCTGTATTGACGATACTACTAAAAATTTGTTCTTTCTCCGGCTTTTCAAGAAAGGACACTAATCGTCCTTCCTCATTAATCAAACAAATACCGAAATCTTCCGGCCTTTCCACTTCCACAGCGACTAAAGTCAAAAGAGCTTGCTTAGAATGATGGAATTGGATCGCTGCTTCAAGTGAAATATTCGTCAATGCATCTCCGCTCAATACAACAAACGTTTCCTGAAAACGGTCCGCATGCCGAAAAAGACTCCCTGCTGTTCCAAGTGGGGCTTTTTCTTCAATATAAGTAACGTTTACACCAAAACGGGAGCCATCTCCAATATGCTGCTTAATGCTTTCCTTTTTGTAACAGACGGTGAGAGTCACATCGGTAATCCCTTGCTTTTTGAAGAGTTCTAAGTTGTATTCTAACAGAGGCTTGTTTAGTAATGGCACCATAGGCTTTGGTAACCAATCAGTTAAAGGCTTTAGCCTTTCCCCTCTACCTCCTGCTAAAATAACTCCTTTCATGAACGCACACCTTCCATCTTTAAATTTACCATGGCCTGGTCATACACTTGCTTCGTCTGTCCACTGATCTTTTCCCAACTATAAACATTTTTAGCTAGCTGATAGCCATTCATTCTCATGCGATCCTTTAACTCGCGATCATGTAGAAGCCGTTCTAATTGTAACTGAAGGCTCCATGAATCTCCGGGTGTAAATAACAACCCTGTTTCTTCATGTAGTACAAAGGATTTTAATCCACCTGTACGAGAAACTACCACTGGCCTTTGCGCTGCCATAGCCTCTAACGCCACAATCCCAAACGGTTCATAAAGGCTTGGAAAAACAGCCACTTCACATTCCGTAAATAACTGCCATCTTTCTTCATCCGTTACAAATCCAATGAAGTGAACAAAGTTTGCTAGATTCCTTTTTTCCACTTCTTTTCGAAAATAGTTCAACAAAGGTCCCTTACCTGCAATGATAAACTGAATATTGTATTTTTTCAAGATTTCCCCAGCCGCTTCAATTAATAAATGAAAGCCCTTTTCCTTTACCATTCGCCCAATGGAAAAAACGTAAGGAAATTCGTTTTGCTTCATTACCACGCCTTTTTGCTCATTTAAAAACACCCCATTAGGAATGGTGAATATTGGTTTAGGTTTCTCTAAATAATAAGTCTGAACTTCTTCTTTCATGGGCTGGCTACAAACGATTAAATAATCGGATTGATTAAATAATTTCTTTTCTATATAACTAATTTCTAATTGCATGTCAGTAAAATCCCCTTGATTACGACCAAATTCTGTAGCGTGAACAGTCGTCACTAAAGGTAGACGAAAGTACTCTTTACAAGAAAGAGCGGCATAGCTGACAAGCCAATCATGCGCATGAAGCAGTTGGATTCTTTTTTCTCCAATCAACTCGACTGCTTTCCGGAGCATGCACGCATTTAAGTCTGCTACCCATTTTAAAAAGTTTGGTTCACACGAATGTAATGGTCCGGTACGAAAAACATGAACCCCCTCGTTATATTCATAATTGGGCGCATCCGCTGTAACAGCAGTAATGACATAAATATCAAGACCTTCTTTCACAAGTGACATCGCAAGGTCATGCACATGTCGAGATAAGCCACCAACTATTCTAGGAGGATACTCCCAAGTAAATAAGAGCACCCCCTTTTTTTCTTCCGGTAAATGATGACTTTCATATTTTTTTTCTTGTGAAAGCGCGCTTATTCCACTCAGCAACCGCTCATATCGCTGTTGAATAAAATCATAATCACAAAGATCCTGACAAATCCCTTCATATATATAGTCAAACGCCTGATAATAATTGATCCGTTCCTCTTCACAAGCATCATGAGCAATCGCATATAAATAATAGGTCCATTCTTGTATAAGTGCTTGTAACAAAAATCTCTCCTCATGAGGCAGGCGTTCCTTTACTCTAGCAATCTTTCGTTCCATTTCAAAGGCTAGCATTGAACACTCTATTGCGTGATCGTTCAACAAAGGACGTTGATTAAAATGTAAATAGCTAAACGGAACATGAACAAGCTTTTCTTCAGCCATTCTTGCTTCTACACGCTCTTTTGGTATATTCTTTAACAATTTGTGAAGGAGAGCAAGAGAAGCCTGTGACAATGGAAGATAGATCGATATTTCCCCTATTTCCCATAGGCTCTCACAGTCGGCAATGCGAATCGGTTGAACTTCGATTCCATAGGCGGTTTTGTACGTATATTTCTCTTCACCTTCCATTTGAGGAAGAGCCTCATGATCAAGAAATATGTACGTAATCCCAAATTGTTTTAAAAATACATCTATCCCTGAAGTATATGCACATTGTGGCAGCCATAGACCATTGGGCGTACATTGAAAACAGGCTTGCCAAATTTGAATGGTTTGATGTAGTTGATAGCTGATCGCTTCTGGAGTTTGCAAAACCGTTAAGGGGAAATCACTGATCGTTGAAGGATAAGCTGTTAAACGTCCACATTTCATATAATAGTTAAATGATTCTATCAATTCACCGTGCCATTCTGTCCAATGCTCAAATAATGATAAATGCTCTTCATCGTCTACACTAGAGAAATAATGTTCTGCAGCTGCTTTAAAGCTAGGTGATTGAAACCAGTTGATCATTAGTGGATTAAAAACAACGCCAATGTGTACACTGGGAGGAAGCTTTTTCAACAGATCTATTAATCCTAAATATTCTTTAAGTACTGCTTGAAGATAGGACGACGTTTCTTCTTGATTGAACAAAAGAAACGGACGAAAAGGAACGGACGGCTGCAAAATAATAAAAGCTTGTTTTTCACTCATGTTCTTCCTCCAATGAATATTCATAATAGGAATACGTGCTTATATGCTCGATCCAAAGTGGTCTTTTCGTTTCATCATTTCGATACCTTTCCATCGTTGAATACATCATGAATTGTTGAGCAGCCTGTTCATAAGGGGTGTGAATCGGATTTGAACGAAGAAGAGGAAAAAAATCTTGTTGCCGGTTCAAGAATCCAATCTCACACACATAAGAACGATTTCTTTGCAAGCCTTTCACAAACCAATAATTGCTGTTTGTTGGCACTTTAAAGGCATACATATGGTGAGCATTGTTTCCGTTAAAAATGATGTCCGATACATCGTAAAGTCTTAAATCATAAGCTGGTTGATCAATCGGTAGTTGGAAAATACTCTGTATCGCTTGAATAAACCACTCTTCAAGTGTCCATTGACAAATCGCTCGGTTAGGTGAAGTAAGTGTAAGCGTTAAAAACCCAGCTGTAAAGCCTTCTATCTTTTCATCCTTCAAAGAGAATACAAAGGGATTTTTCTCTTCCTCTAACGAAGCCTGTTGCTTTTGGAACTTTTCCCATTGGTAACGAACCTTCCCGACAGAAATACCTAATATGTCAGCAATGTTTTGTATCGATTTTCCTTCGTTTTTTAACCTAATAATTTCCGCTTGCAACATTCTCACCCTATTCAGCATCATTTTCACTCTTCTTTTCATCGTAACACTGTCCGACATGATCTACAATGTACACATATTGTCGCAATATGACTATTTTTACCTAATGAAGCTAGTAGAAATAGACTAAATATGATATAAATAACATGAGCTATCAAACATCGAGGTGACGATATAAATGTACGGATTAATGATTGGCCTTGCCGCTGCTGCGGTCGTTTTTTTCCTTCTTTCACTTTTTCAAAAAGATCGCTATACCCAACTATCTAAAGAGGTGGAAGAACTGTCTATGCAGCATTTGCAAGAAAGCTATCAACTAAAACAAAAAATAAAGATATTAGAAGAGGAGCTTTTTTTAGACGGCTCTCTCGAATTAAATGGAGAAGCGTATACGGAACAAACAAACATTAGTGCTATCATAAAAAATCAAGTGATCGCCCTATATTACCAAGGAACCAGTATAAACGCCATTGCCAAACAATCTTCTCTGTCCACAAAACAGGTGCAACAAATATTAAAACCGTATATGGAACAAAAGGAGTGAAGTCATGGATAAACAAACGACAAGAGCTTTCGCAGCTGGACTATTCACTGCTTCACTAGCATTATTGTTCTATTCTCAAACAACATCGTCTCCCGAGACAACAGACAAAGCGATGATTGAAAAACTACAAGAGAAAGACTATGTCGTCTTATCAACGAAGGAATACGAGCAGCTTCAAAGCAAAACAGATCAGCTTTCTAAAGCTAAGGAAACAAAAGCAAAAACAGTAAACAGCAAAGAAAGCAACGAGCAATATTACACTCTACGAATTACCCCAGGCATGGACTCTTCAGAAATTGGTGAGACCCTTGAAAAAGCAGGTATGATTAAAAGTGCAGAAGAATTCAATAGTTTCCTCACTAAAAATGACTACGCTGAAAAAATTCAAGTAGGCGAACATAAAATTTACTCCTCCATGACCATGAAACAAATAGCTGTTGTCTTAACGACTAACTAGAGCGGATCACTTAATAAAAAAGGTTAGCAGACCAATGACTGCTAACCTTTTTTCGTGCTTATCCGAATCTTCCTGAAATATAATCTTCTGTACGAGTATCTTGAGGACTATTGAAGATCGTTTCTGTATCACTAAACTCTACGACTTCACCACTTAAGAAGAACGCCGTTTTGTCAGAAATACGGGCGGCCTGTTGCATATTGTGTGTCACAATAATGATCGAGTACTGCTCTTTTAATTCTTGGATTAACTCTTCCACCTTTAACGTTGACACTGGATCAAGAGCAGAAGTTGGCTCATCCATTAAAATAACATCTGGCTCTAGTGCTAAACAACGTGCGATACATAAACGTTGTTGCTGACCTCCAGATAATCCGTAAGCTGGATCATGAATACGATCTTTGACCTCATCCCATAAAGCAGCTCCACGTAAACTTTTTTCAACAGTTTCACTAACGATTTGTTTATCTTTAATACCATGAATTTTTAAACCGAAAGCGATATTTTCATAAATTGATTTTGGAAATGGGTTTGGTTTTTGGAATACCATCCCTACTCTAGTACGTAACTCTTCTACAAGAAAATCTTTGCTGAAAATATCACGTCCACGATATTCAATTACACCCGAAGTTTTCACATCTGGTACAAGGTCAATCATTCGATTAAGTGTTTTAATATATGTGGATTTTCCACAGCCAGAAGGACCGATGATTGCGGTAACTTCTTTCTCGTTAATTTCTAAATTAATATTTTTTAGGGCATGATGACTTCCATACCAAAGATTACAATTTTTTGTATTGTACACAGCTCTGTTTTCGTTAGCTGCTTTCTTTTCACCTTTCACTACCTCTAGTGCCATTGATTTTCCCTCCAATTAGTTTTGCTTCAGTATGAGTTAATATCTTTGTTGATATCGATTGCGGATCCACACAGCGACAGAATTCATCAAAATCAGAATGATAAGAAGAACGATAATACCAGCTGCAGCTAATAAATGGAATTCTTCTTGAGGTCTACTAGTCCAGTTATAAATTTGCATTGGTAAAGCTGTAAACTGGTCAAAAACAGACTTAGGTAAAAACGCAACAAATGTTGGAATTCCGATAACTACAAGCGGAGCTGTTTCTCCAATCGCCCTCGAAAAGGCTAAGATACTTCCGGTTAATATCCCAGGAAGAGCTGATGGAAGAACTACTCGTAAAATCGTTTGCCACTTTGTAGCTCCAAGCCCAAAGGACGCTTCTTTCAATTCATTTGGCACTGCCCGAATCGCCTCTTGTGAAGCAACAATAATAACTGGAAGAATTAACAAACTCATCGTCAATCCTGCGGCCAAAACACTGTTGCCAAGGGCTAACATACGGACGAAAATAGTTAAGCCTAGTAAACCGAAAACAACAGACGGTACACCAGCAAGATTGGAAATGTTCATTTGAATCCATTGAGTCATCCGATTCTTCTTGGCGTATTCCTCAAGATAAATGGCCGAACCTACACCTAACAAGGTAGAAATAGGCACAACAACAGCCATCATCCAAAGAGTCCCGATAAGTGCTGCCTTAATTCCAGCTTGTTCCGGGCGTCTCGAAGCAAAATTCGTCAAGAAATCCCAGGATAGATAAGCAGCTCCTTGAGAGAAAATTCGAACAAGAAGAATGATTAAAATGATTGATGTAAGGACCGTTGCTGCAAAGAAAAGGCCTTTATACAAATTATTCTTCATAAGACGTGTAGGGATATTCCCTACCATTTCATCTGTATTAATCTGCTTTTGGACATTTTGCATTTAATATTCCTCCCTAAAACGCTTGGAGACGCGTCCAGCTATAACATTCATGGCCAATGTGAAAATAAATAAAGTAAAACCAACAGCATAAATACTGTAATAAATCGTCGTACCAAATCCTGCATCACCTGTACTTACTTGAACAATGTAAGATGTCATTGTTTGTAAAGAAGACGTCAAATCTAGTGAAGCAGTTGGAGTTGAGCCTCCTGCAATGGTCACGATCATCGTTTCACCGATGGCACGAGAAATGGCTAATACAATAGAAGCAAGAATCCCTGATAAAGCAGCTGGGATGGCTACCCTCCAAGTCATTTCCCACTTCGTTGCTCCAAGCGCTAAAGCTCCTTGACGAACGGATTGAGGAACTGATGAAAGTGCATCTTCTGAAAGAGATACAATCATTGGAATAATCATAATCCCTACAACAATCCCTGGACTAATCGCATTAAACATTTCCACTGAAGGGAAAATAGATCGCAATAAAGGAGTGACAAATGTTAGAGCGAAGAAACCATAAACAATAGTAGGTACACCCGCTAACACCTCTAAAACTGGCTTCATAATTTTTCTAACTCTTTCTGAAGCATATTCACTTAAATAAATGGCAACAGCCAAGCCAATTGGCACTGCAGTTACGGAAGCGATTATTGTAATTTTTAACGTTCCAATGACCAAAGGCAAAATACCATATGTGGCTTCAGATTCAGAGAATGGATACCATTCTTTAGCTGTAAAAAACTCAACTATTGAAACTTCACGGAAAAACGTAAACGTTTCAAAAATTAGCGTCAACACAATGCCGATCGTTGTTAATACGGATACAGCAGCCATAATAAACAGTATGACTGGAATAATCTTTTCGCTTCTGTTCAAAAAACCGCTTTTATATTTTTTCTCAAGCAATTCTTGAACTGGGCTCATTTTCTTCTCAACTGTTTTCAAAATGAATACTCCCTTCAACCCAATAATAAGATGGAAAGCGGATTCGCTTCCCATCTTACGGAATTATAATCCTTTATCCGCTAAAACCCCTTATTTCTTTAATCCTTCTAATGTTTCCAATGCTTTTGTATATTCTTCATCTGGAAGTTTTACATAACCGACTTCCTCTGATAATGCACCTGCATTTTCAAGAGCAAATTTCACGTAGTCATATACCGCTTCGTCTTCAGCTACAGCTTTGTTAGATACATATGTGTATAGTGGACGAGATAATGGTGCATATTCTCCACTTTCGATTGTTTCGTTTGTTGGCTCAACCGGCCCTTTACCTCCGTCAATTGGAACCACTTTTAATTCATCTTTGTTTTCTAAGTAGTAAGCATAACCGAAGTAACCAATTGCGTTTTTATCGCCAGTTACACCTTGTACAAGTACGTTGTCATCTTCAGATAAAGTAGCGCCTTTATCAATTTGTTGCTCTTCAAGGATTACTTCATCAAAGTAATCAAATGTACCGGAATCTGTACCAGGAGAATACAATTTAATTTCTTCTTCTGGCCATCCTTCACGGATATCCGACCATTTTTTCGGTTTGCCGTTATCTACCCACATTTTTTGCAATTCTTCAACCGTTAAATGATCAACCCAGTCATTATCCTTGTTCACTACTACTGAAAGACCATCAAATGCAAGCTTGAATTCAGTGAAATCAACTTTCTTCTCTTCTAAAGATGCTTTCTCTTCATCTTTAATTGGACGGGAAGCGTTGGTCAATTGTGTTTCACCCGCGATGAACTTTTCAAATCCGCCGCCAGTTCCAGAGAAACCAACAGTTACTTTCACATCAGGCTGCTCCATCATATACTCTTCAGATACAGCTTCCATGATTGGATAAACGGTAGAAGATCCATCCACTTGAATGTTACCTTGCAGTTGCTTATCCGTTTCTCCTGCTTGCTCAGTTGTTTCTTTCTTCTCTTCTCCACCTGTGCCGCTGTTACATGCACCTAATACTAAAGCAGATCCAAGCATAGCAGATACAGCAAGAACTTTTACTGGTTTCATCTCTAATTTCCCCCTAAAAAATGTTTGTTTTTGTTTTTTGCTACAGTACACAGATTAACGAAGGAGTATTAATCCCGTTTTAATGTAATGTAAAGCTTTTGTAAATGATAGACTTTTCCATACAAAAAACACCCGATTTATTCCAAAATCGGGTGTTTTCGACTACTCTTCTTCTTTATTTTCCTTGTCATCTTTTAGCTGTATATCTTGTTCAACGACCACATCAGATGTTTCGTTCTTCATTCTTTCTTCTTTCAGCTTAAAATATTCATCTAAAATTCTTCTACCAATAACATTATTTATAGAAGACTTTCCTTTCCCCTCATATACCCAAGGAACAACAACTGAAAAAGCTACTTCTGGATTGTCATAAGGTGCATAGCCAACAAGCGTCACATTCCAAGTCATTGGCAGTTCTTGACCATTTTCTAAGTATTGTTCACGCTTCGGTCCATCATAAACACCCTCTGCCGTTCCTGTCTTACCTGCAGGGTTATACGGAGCACTAGCAAAATATCTTCTAGCAGTCCCCTTTGAACCATTCATTACTAAGCGAAACCCATCTTGTACACTTTGTATCTCATTCGGTGTGGCGTCTAATCGATTCAATACTTCTGGTTGAGTTTCTTTAGCAACCGGCCCTAATTTATTCGCTTCTGTATGTGGTTCACGAACTTCTTTCACAATATAAGGTTTCATTCGATAACCACCGTTTGCAATGGTAGATACATATTGAGCTAATTGAAGTGGAGTATACGTATCAAACTGACCAATAGCAAAGTCAAGAATTTTCCCAGGCTCAGACAAATTTATTTTTCCTTGGAAGCCAGTTTGTTCATTTGGCAAGTCAATGCCAGTAGGAACACCAAGGCCAAATTGAGCAAAGTGGTTTCGCATCGTTGCAAATCCCTCTTCCAAATTCAGCTTCAAGCTCGAATTCGGAATATATTTTCCTCCGGCTATTTCAATAGCCGTTTTAAACATGTATACGTTAGAAGAGCGCATTAAAGCCGTTTTTTCGTCTACTGCTACAGCTCCATGCCGGTTAAAGGCGGAACTCTTCGTTTTATTGGTTCCTTTAAATTTCAATGGTTCATCTACAATATAGTCACCAGGCTCATTGACTCCTGTCATAAATCCTGTTAATACAGTTGCCCCCTTCACAGCCGACCCCATCGTATAAGAAGTCGTCATATTCCCAAGGGAAAAGTCAAGCATTTCTGTCTTGCCGTCTTCATTCGTTTCCAGTTTCTTCCCTGACATGGCGAGTATTTCACCCGTATTCGGATCCATCATCGTTACAAATGCACGATCAAGAAGATGACGGCCATAGAGCGATTTCTCCTTTCTTAATTCCTCTTCAACAATCTTATCCACTGCTTGTTGAAGTTCCATATCAATCGTTAATACTAGATCATTTCCACGCTGACCTTCGCGAATGACTTCAGAATCCAATACATTTCCAGACTTATCTGTTACATTTTTCACTTTTGTTTTCTGGCCGCGAAGTACGTCTTCATATTGATATTCAATATAGCTTTTTCCTACGCGATCATTTCGGCTATATCCTCTTGAAGTATAATAATCGACCATTTCTTTCGGTAACCCTTCCTTTGAAGAGGAAATATTACCAATAACTGTCTTTAGTGTATTGTCATACACATAAAAACGTTCCCAATCTGTCGTTGTATTCACGCCAGGTAAGGAATCTAAGTTCTCACTAACAACTGCATACTCTTCTTCTGTCACATTTTTATTTTTGACAATTTGCGGAGTCATCGCGTACCCTGTAGTAAATTCACGATAAATCGCCAATATTTCTAGTTCTTCTGCTGTCAATTCTTTCAAATCTTCTTCCGTCACACGATCAACTTCCATTTGATAAATTTTCGTCTCATCAATTTCGTTTTCTTTATATTGCTTCCATTCTTTCTCCGTGATTTTATCTTTTCCTTTTTCTGGATTTTTCATCAACCAGAAATCTTTTTTATCACGTTCTGTGACTTGATCCGTTTCTTTGTCAATGAGCTTTGCCAGTTTTGTTGCTGTTTTGAGCATCTCTTCTTGTGTTGCTCCTTTAGATCGCGTATACGTAATCGCGTTTTGCGGTACGTTGTCTACAACGACTTTTCCATCTCTATCATAAATCTTTCCTCTAGGCACACTCGCATTCACTGTTACGTCTTCTGTCCGTTCTATTTTTCTTTGATAATCTTCCCCCTGGACAATTTGTACAATCCCCAGTCTGAAAATTAATAGAGAAAAAAGCAAAAAGACAACGAAGAACATAATGTTCATTCGCAAAGGGACATGCGTCTTCCTTTTGTTCTTTGTCTTTTTCAACTGTCACAACCCTCTCTAAATCATTCCTTTTTACATTCTTTATTTTAACGAAGTTTGTGTATTTTTTCTACTGATAGCTAGAAGAAACTTTCTTCCACATATCATAGCCGGATAAATGAAAGAAAGCGAAGCAGTAACTACTTCGCTCATTTTTCCACTTTTAATGAATGGCAACCCTTGTTGAACGCAAATGAATCTGTCGAATACAAAAATAAATCATGCTATGTCCCGCTCCTAACACAACAAGCAAAATCGGGATACTTTTTTGTTCGTCAAAAAAGACAATAGCTGCTATAAAGGATAAAATAGACGCGATTCTTCCTACATTAAGAAAGATCTCTCGTAACACGATATATTCAATTCGCCTTTCAGCTGCCTCCTTCCCTTGACCGATGACATCGTAAGTCATTGATAAATAAGGAACGAGCAAAAAAGGATAAGCAACAGCAATCACAGCGGCATAAATCAGTAACCTTGCATATGTCGGCTCAGGCATGATGATAAACAAAGATAAAAAAAGCATCACGCCACCGGTAAAAATCACTTGCTTTCGATACTCTTTTTTGATCACTTTCGCGGCTAATGTATAACTGATAAACGAAATCCCTGAGTAGACGAGACCGTACATACCAAGAGCTAGTTCACTATTCGTTGCCAAAAAGACAAACACGGAAATAATAAAAACGAATACACCTTCTCTTAACCCTTGGAAAAAATGAGCGGTTGTAATGCGCCGCCAATCCACATTCCATTTCCTCTCTTCCCAGACAGGTAGGAGGAGAAAGCGACCTTCTGCGCGTCTTCGCTTTAAGAAAAAACTAAACAGTACAGCAATAATAAAGCCCCCAAGCGATAATCCAAACACGATGAAATATCCTGTCCCCGAAGCAAAACGACTAATAATAAAACCAGCTAGTATCGGACCAATCATTCCTCCTGTTGAAAACAATGTCCCCATAAAGCCATTAAAGAAATCCCTTGTGTCAGGTTCTGTAATCTCAAAGGTTAATACATTGAAGGCTAACCAATAAAATCCATAGCCTGCCCCAAGAAGAATGCCCAACAGTATAAGCCAATTAGAGGCTTGTTCACTAAACGCAAGAACCGCTAAATAAAAAATACCAAGAATCGTAATGCCGATCCTCAATACAATCACCCGGTCCACCTTTTTTGCACATTTACCAGCAATAAAAAAGGCAATTGGCTGAATGGCTACCACTGATAAATTGTAAATGGCGAGATCGATAAATTGGCCCGATTGCTTCCAAAGATAAATATTGACAAAAGTATTCGATAAGGCAACGCTTAGGGAATACAAGCCACCAATAATAAGCAAAATAAACAAGTCTTTCGTTAAATCCAAATGACTATACCATTTTTTGATCAGCATCATATGTATCCCCCCTTCCTCACTTATGTTTTGGAGAAAAGGGCGCAGTTATACAACAAAAAAGACAAGTCATGATCATGACCTGTCTTTTACTTTAATAAAAAAATTATTTTGCTTCGTTAAAACGCTTTGCTACTTCATCCCAGTTAACAACATTCCAGAACGCTTGAATGTAATCTGGACGACGGTTTTGGTAGTTCAAGTAGTACGCATGCTCCCAAACATCAAGACCAAGAACTGGTGTTTTTCCTTCCATTAATGGAGAGTCTTGATTTGGTGTGCTTGTTACTTCTAGCTCGCCGTTGTTAACAGCAAGCCATGCCCAGCCAGAGCCAAAGCGACCTGCTGCTGCTGCTGCAAACTCTTCTTTAAGTTTATCAAGGCTTCCAAATTTGCTGTTAATAGCCTCAGCTAGTTCACCTGTTGGTTCGCCGCCGCCATTTGGAGATAAAAGCTGCCAGAATAAAGAGTGGTTAGCATGTCCGCCACCGTTATTGCGCACAGCTGTACGAATCGCTTCAGGAAGAGCATCAATGTCAGCAATTAGTTCTTCAACTGATTTGCTTGCAAGATCATCATGACCTTGAAGTGCTTCGTTTAATTTTGTTACATATGTGTTATGGTGTTTCGTATGGTGGATATTCATTGTTTCCTTGTCAATATGAGGCTCTAATGCATCATAAGCGTAAGGTAATTCTGGTAATTGGTATGCCATAATAAATTCCTCCTATGTAGGTTAATTTTTTCTTATCTTTCATCATTTAGATTACCAAAATAGAACGATTCTTTCAATTGTTAAGCGTTACGAATTCAAGAAAAATCATTAAGTTTTCTATACTCTCCTTTCACAAAGGAGATGTTAAATGATAATGTTGATTTTTGACTCATTCATGCAGCATCGTTGAAAGCCTCCAAAAAAGGGCGAACTCCTTATTGTCATGCGACAAATGTGAGTTCGCCCTTTTATTCATAAAACTTATAAACCTCTAATACCAAGAACCGATTCAGCAATATTTACTGCGTGGTCACCCATTCTCTCCAAGTTGCTAATAATGTCCACAAACACAATTCCTGCCTGTGCTGTACAAGCCCCTTCTGTCAGGCGTAAAATATGCTGCTTGCGCAATTTTCTTTCCATTTTGTCAATTAAATCTTCATTCGCAGCCACTTCGCGAGCCAATTGCAAATTATTTTCATCGAGTGCTTGAACTGATTTTCTGACCGTATCAATTGTTAATTTAAACATTTCCTCAAGTTCTGTCATCGCTTGATCAGTAATCTTCACTTTATTTGTTTGTTGATAATCAACAAGCTCTAAAATATTTTCAAAATGGTCACCAATTCGTTCTATATCGCGCACAGTATCCATTAATAAGGAATGTCTTTCTGATTCTGCCTCAGATAATGAAGTACCTGATAAATCAATTAAATAATCAGTAATCTTTCTATCTAAATTATTTAATGAATCTTCAATTTGAGCTGATCTTTCTGAATGCTTTTGCTGTTTTGTTTTTAAATACTCATGCGTCTCTTCCATCCCTTTAACAGCAATTTGCCCCATATTAATCACTTCTTCCTTTGCTTGACCAAGAGCAATAGAAGGAGACTGTTCAATAAAAATAGGATCGAGATGTTTGGCTTTATAATCAAAGACAACATCTTCACCAGGAATTAACTTCGTCACAATCATTGCCAACACACCAACAAACGGTAATTGAATGAGTGTATTGGTAACATTAAAGGTACCATGAGCAAAAGCAATCGTCATCTTCGGATCAAGATCAAGTGCACCGGTTAAATAAGTTATAAACTGTGTAAACAACGGTAAAATAAGCAAGAAAATTGCCGTCCCAATCAAGTTAAATAGAACGTGAGTAGCGGCTGCTCTTCTTGCCGCAACAGATGCCCCAATAGACGCTAATACCGCAGTAATTGTCGTTCCGATATTGTCACCGAAAAGAACAGGTAACGCCGCATTTAAATCCAATAAACCTTCAGCAAATAAACTTTGTAAAATTCCAATCGTCGCACTAGAACTTTGTACGATTACTGTAAAGATTGTGCCTACAACCACTCCTAAGATAGGATTCGCACTCATGTTTACAGTCAATTCATGGAAAGACTCTAATTGACTTAAAGGCTTCATTCCATTACTCATGAGCTCTAATCCATAGAAGAGAGCACCAAATCCAAAGAAAATCATTCCAACATTATGGATTCGTTTACTTTTAAAGAAGAAAATTAAAATTGCACCGATCGCTAATATTGGTAGAGCGTATTCACCTACATCAATTCCAATAATAAAAGCTGTCACCGTTGTTCCAATATTCGCTCCCATAATGACACCAATTGCTTGCTTCAATGTCATAAACCCAGCACTTACAAGTCCAACAGTAATAACGGTGGTTGCTGAACTACTTTGAATAAGTACGGTAACCAGTACCCCTGCTAACACACCCATCAAAGGATTGGTTGTGAAACGATCTAGGATGTCCCGGAGTCGATCTCCAGCCGATTGTTGCAATCCGTCTCCCATTAGCTTTATTCCGTACAAGAATATCCCTAGTCCACCCAAAAACTGAAAGAGCATTTCCTGGACATTGATTTCCATTTCTCCAACTCCTAATCAATTGAATTCGACAAAACTTGCAAACCCTCTACAATTATTAATAAATTATGAGTTAAATGTAAATAACCTCAACTTAAAATTTACAATTGATTAACAAAAGGGTGGTTTTATTACATTTATGTTACAAAAAATGAATAGTGGCTTTCTTTGCTAAGTTTACATACAATAGAATCATAAGGAGGAAACCATCGTGAATATTTTTCAGCAGTTCATTAAAAGCTTATATTCCCCTAAACATATTGGCTTTTTTCGTTTTCAAGGAATTGGTCAAACGATTAGCTATGTGTTTTTTGTCATGCTCATTTCTTGCTCACCCTTTGTGATCTACTCTACTCACATGACTACAAGTGTACTAGGCGACTTGCAAACATCTATTAAGAAAGATCTTCCTTCGTTTACCATTGAGGATGGCATATTAACATCTTCATTTACTAAGACAAAGGTCGCTCAAAATGGCGACACGGAAATCATTTTTGATCCTTCAGGCACCGTTTCTGCCATCGATATTCAAAACAAAGAGCAAGCTATAGGACTTTTAAAAAATGAAATCGTTTTATCCATTCAGGGACAAACCCAATCTTTTCCTTACCTATTTCCCACTGCGAAGAATGTAACAAACGAACAAGTGGTGTCATACATCGACACATTGCAATCCTATTTAGTTATATTTCTACCAGTATTATTTTTAATGTATTATTTATTTGTTTCTGCTGTTGGATTCATTAAAGTCTCCATCTTTGCCGCATTGGGATCATTGATGAATAAAGGACTTAAAAGAAAGATAGAGTATCGTCATAGCTTTCGGATAGCCGCCTACGCGATCACACCATCGATTGTCATTATGACCATTCTTGGTTTCGCACATATCCAGCTTCCTTATAGCTTTTTACTAAACTGGTTGCTAACGATCCTCATGATGTATTTCACCATCCGAGCAATCCCGCTTCCAAAATCTAAAATTTAACCAAACATTCGCTGAGGCGATCCCTAGAACAACGCATGGGATCGCCTCAGCTTTTATTATGGTCATTTATTTGCAGGACAAGCATATATTCATAATAAAGTGAAACTTCAATCAGTGGGGGGCTTCATCCCCCACTGATAAAAGAAGAACAAAGGCTAAAGTCGCAACATCCTGTTGCAACGCCTTTGTAACCTGCATCGTGCAGGCCCGAACGGATCGGCTGTTGATCCCTCACCTACATACCGGCGCTTCTTCTGCCATGTTGAGGTGGGGGTCTTATAGCCCGTTAATGCGGGATAAAAGAGGAGGGAGCATATGAAGAATTTTATCTTTTTTGTGATTTTATTAATAGTGTTAGCCGGCACATGGAATGATTTAACAAGAGGTTCCCTTCCACAAAAAGACCCATCTGTTATCCATGAAAAAGAAAGTTCTCCTGCAACCAACACCTCTATCCCTTCTCAAACAGTTAAAATCAAAGGCGGAGACACCGTTCTATCGATTCTAGAGGAAATACACAATGGGAAGCTACCTGTTGACATTTCACAAGCCGTCAACGATTTCAGTCAATTAAACAAAGGAATCACACCTGAACAAGTACAAATCGGACAATCCTATCAATTTCCGATTTATGAATAAACATTTTCACTAGCCATTTTCTTGTCATATGTGTTCAAATACTGGTACAATTACTTATTGAAGAAGCTTTTTATTAGATCTTATAAAGGAGCGAATCACCATTGAGTGAAATCACCCATCGTTCAAATACCCGTCCCGTTAAAGTTGGCGATTTAACTATTGGCGGAAGCAATGAACTATTTATTCAAAGCATGACTACAACAAAAACTCACGATGTCGAAGCCACAGTCAAGGAAATTCATCGCCTTGAAGAAGCAGGCTGTCAAATCGTTCGCGTCGCTTGTCCTGATGAGCGTGCCGCGGATGCCATTGCTGATATAAAAAGACAAATTAATATTCCATTAGTGGCCGATATTCATTTTGATTATAAACTCGCCTTAAAAGCCATTGAAGGTGGTGTAGATAAGATTCGGATCAACCCAGGAAACATTGGGCGCCGCGAGAAAGTCGAAGCGGTTGTTAATGCCGCTAAAGCAAAAGGCATTCCGATTCGAATTGGTGTCAATGCCGGAAGCTTGGAGCGCAAAATTTTAGAAAAATATGGTTACCCTACCGCGGATGGCATGGTAGAGAGCGCGCTACACCATATTAAAATTTTGGAAGATCTAGATTTTCACGATATTATCGTTTCCATGAAGGCATCGGATGTGAATCTTGCCATTGAAGCGTACGAAAAAGCGGCACGCGCCTTCGATTACCCGCTTCACCTCGGTATTACCGAATCTGGTACGCTATTTGCTGGTACCGTCAAAAGTGCAGCTGGCCTCGGAGCAATACTAAGCAAAGGAATCGGGAATACATTACGTATTTCTTTAAGTGCCGATCCTGTTGAGGAAGTGAAAGTGGCAAGAGAGTTATTAAAATCTTTCGGCCTATCCTCTAACGCAGCGACATTAATTTCATGCCCTACTTGCGGACGAATTGAAATTGATTTGATCAGCATTGCCAATGAAGTGGAAGAATATATCCAGAAAATTAAAGCACCGATTAAAGTAGCCGTCCTAGGATGCGCTGTAAACGGTCCTGGAGAAGCACGGGAAGCTGATATTGGCATCGCTGGAGCAAGAGGCGAAGGATTACTGTTCCGTAAAGGAAAAACTGTTCGAAAAGTACCTGAAGAAACAATGGTAGAAGAGTTAAAAAAAGAAATTGACAAAATTGCCGAAGAGTATCTCCAAAATCAAGAAGCGAAATCAATATAAAAAGGGGGTATCCCAAAAGTCTGCGTCGCAAACTTTTGGGACGATACTTCTTATTTGAAAATGCCATTAAATTAGGTTTTTTGCACCTGTCGCTTTCGGTGCAGAAAAGAGACCGTCTCAACTACTTATGAGACGGTCCCTTTTGCTCCTTTTTAAACATCATCTTAGAAAAAGCGAAACGGAAGAATAAATAAACCAACTACAAGAGCGACAACACCGATCCCAATCGCCCATGCTCCAAGCCCTTCTGCGCCTTTTCTTCTAGCCATGAACCCTAACACTACACCTATAGCTCCGAATAATACAGGAAGCATGAAAAGCGCAATAATGGAGGAAATTAAGCCAGCATAACCTAGCCCACGTCCTCCCTCCTCTTCGCCAACGTCTCGGTCTACTTCTCGAGTATCATCTCGTCGAAAAGGAATAGGCTCAGCAATTTCTGCAGCAGTTTCTTCTCGCATAGGTTTCATATCTGTGTCATTTACATACCGATTCTTATCATTGGTTTCATCTTTCACTGTTCATCCCCCACTTTCACAATTTGAGGAGCATTGTTATTGTGTGCGAGAAAAAAGAATTTATTCAAAACTGTCATTCCTTCACATAACAATCGTCGAAAAAATATGTTACACTTTTGGGAAGAGTGAACAAAGTAAGGAGCAAACATAATGAAACAGAAACGTTTTGGTATCGATATTGACGGAACAGTTACTTGTCCCACTAGCCTAGTTCCATTTATTAATCAAGATTTTTCCATGAATATAACGTTGAAGGATATAAAAAAATATGATTTATCAGAAGCGCTCAATATTCCTGCTGATCGATTCCGTGACTGGTTTGATGAACGAGAGCCCATCATTTATGAGAACTCACCGATTGCCCCGGGCGCTAAAGAAGTATTAGATAGCTGGAAGCAGCAATTTGAATTATTTTTTATTAGTGCACGGAGAAATCATTTACAACATGTGACGGAGAAATGGTTCCATGAACATGATCTTCAATATGATCATATTGAATTAATTGGTTCGCATGACAAAATTAAAGCTGCTAAAAAATATCAAGTCGATATTTTCTTTGAAGATAAACATGACAATGCCGTCAGCATTCATGAAGAACTTCATATTCCTGTGATGCTATTTAACACACCTTATAATCAAGATCCTGTCCCTAACGGAGTCATTCGTGTAGATAACTGGGCACAAGCGAAACAATGGGTGCAAAACTGGTGCAACTATTCTGTCACCCTCTAAAAGAAACGCCAATCAAGCATAAAAGCCTGATCTTCCACTGTATAGCGGAGAGACCAGGCTTTTACAATAACTGCATTTTACGATGAATACTATGATGCCTTGCATTCCGGACAAGTTCCATAAATTTCAAACTTATGTCCTGAGATTTCATATTCATTTAGTTCATCGATATGATCCATCGGGCATAGATGAATCTCTTTTGTTTTTCCGCATACCATGCAGATAAAATGATGGTGATGCTTAGAGTGAGAACAGGTAAAACGAAAATGACGCTCTCCAGACAATTCTGTTTCTTCAAGAATCCCCATGTCCACAAACAAGGACAAATTCCGATAAATGGTATCGAAACTAAGCCCTGGATAATCCACTTTCATTTCCTCAAGCACATCTTTAGCTGTTAAATATTTATCCGCCCTAGCAAACAACGAAAGCATTTCTTCTCGCTTCCCCGTCTGCTTATACCCCTTTGCTTTTAAAAGCTCCATTGCCTGAGTTAAATTCATTTTATTCACCCCATATTAAAATTGCTTGCTCAACTTTTTCAACGAAATGACCAGTAACAAAATCAATATTGAAGCTACAACAATTGTCCCTCCTGGTGCTAAATCTAAATAATAGGCACTGACAAGCCCTGACACCACAGCGATTTCTCCAAATATAATGGAAAAGAAAATCGTCTGCTTAAACCCTCTAGCAATCCTCATACTAGCAGCCACAGGTAGTGTCATTAAGGAGGACACTAATAGCACCCCGACAATTCGCATCGAAACCGCGATCACAAGTGCAACAAGAACAATAAAGACAAAGTGGATCGCCTTAGCTGGTATGCCAGATGCCTTGGCATGCTCTTCATCAAATGAAAGCAAAAATAACTCTTTGTACAATAAAAAGACAGTTGCAATGACAAAAACGCTAATCACACAAATGACGATCAAATCATTATGACTAACCGCACTGACGCTTCCAAATAAATAACTGAATAAATCTGTATTAAAACCCTCGGCAAGCGAAATAAAAATAACACCGATCCCGATCCCACCAGATAAAATAATGGGAACCGCCAGCTCCTGATAATGCCTATATACCGTGCGAAGTCGCTCAATTAATAAAGAGCCTAACACGGAGAACACCATCCCAACATAAAGCGGGTTTAACCATGTTAAGGAAAATTTTTGTCCAAAATACAAGCCGGCTGCAATCCCAGCAAGCGTTACATGGCTGAGAGCATCCGCAATGAGAGACAGTCTTCTCACAACAACAAATGCGCCAAGAAGAGGAGCAATGATCCCGATAATGATGCCTGTAATGAAGGCATTTTGCAAAAATTCATATTGTAAAATGGCCTCAATCATTCGCTGTCCTCCTTATGGTCATGATGATGCTCCAGCAGGTGAATCCCATGTCCATATAGTTTAGACAGATCCGATTCATCTAAATGCCTAAATTGTGTCATGCTTCCATGAAAATGAAGATATTTGTTTAAACAAGCCACATGAGTCACTTTATCACTAACAATCCCGATATCATGAGTCACCAGTAGCAAAGTAATCCCCATCTCTTTATTTAAGTATGACAGCATTTCATAAAAAGATTGAACATTTTTCGAATCGACACCGACAGTCGGTTCATCAAGAATTAATATTTCAGGCTTTGATACAATCGCCCGGGCGATAAATACTCGTTGCTGTTGTCCGCCTGACAGCTCCCCGATATTACGATGTAAAAATGGGTCCATCTCTACTGCCTTGACAGCTTCAAAAATTTCCTGTTTTTCTTTACTACCAATCCTGCGAAACAATCCAAGCTTTTTTGTCAAACCACTTGCCACTACTTCAAATACAGTCGCAGGGAATCCTGTATTGAAAGAATTGGCTTTTTGTGACACAAATCCGATCTTATCCCAGCTTTTAAAATGACGTTGAGGTGTGCCGAACAGAAAGATCTCGCCTTCTTTTACTTTTAATAATCCTAAAATTAATTTTAATAATGTAGATTTTCCTGAACCGTTCGGACCTACTAAACCTAAAAATGCCCCTTTAGGGACAGATAATTGAATATTTTCCAATACATTATCACGGTCATAGCTGTAGGATACATCTTTTATTTCAATGATAGGTAATTGATTCATTGAAATTTCTCCTTTTTATATAAGAATGGTTACGATTTAAGAACAAATTGAAGTATACAGGATTTCAGCGAAAAAGTAAACCGGAACCGTTTCGAAAAGCGGTCCCGGTTTTTTTATTAATGAATGGCTGACTTAAAACGAGCGCCATGCGTTTCTTGCGTACTCATAATCGTTAAAAAGGCATTTGGATCAATGTCGGTAATAATGCTTTTCAATTTCATAACCTCAAGCCTGGTCACTACGACGTAAATCACATCTTTATCCGCATCCGTGAAGCCACCTTTTCCCTTCAGTTTGGTCGTTCCACGGCCTAATCGATGTAAAATCGCATCAGATACTTCGTCATATTGATCGGACACAATAATACAGGCTTTTGTTTCTTCTAGCCCTTGCAATACCGTATCAATCGCTTTAAAAGCAATATAGTAAGTCATAACAGAATACATGGCGTTTTCTGGTCCAAACACAAACGCTGCCCAAGTAAATACGAAGATATTGATAAACATGACAAATTCTCCAACCGAAAATGGTAGCTTTTTCGTCATTAATATACCTAAAATTTCTGTTCCATCAAGTGTTCCACCATGTCGAATAACTAGGCCTACTCCTACACCTAACATCAATCCACCAAATACTGCAGCTAATATGGGTTCTGTTGTAAATGGAGCAAAATGGTGCAGCTGACTTTCTACCACTGCTAGACAAACGATACCAAATAGTGAGGAAAACATAAACGTTTTTCCGATCTGCTTATAACCAAAATATAAGAACGGGATATTTAGTACGACAACAAATGTTGAGAAAGAAAAAGCAGGATGATCGATTAAATAATTTAAGATGAGGGAAATCCCAATAACTCCACCGTCAATAATATTGTTGGGGACTAGAAATAATTCGATGGAGATCGCTGCAAGTGCCGCTCCTAAAAATACAAGCGCTAGACGATAAATTAAGTGAGTCATTTTTTCTCTTTTATGTTCTTTAGGCATATCATCATTCCTTTTATTAGTATTATCTTTCATACAAATTCACTCATCTCTTCTTTTACTCATACATTTATAGAGAACAGAAAAGGAGTGACGATCAGTGAAACTTGTTCAGCATTTAATCAATCAAAGAGCTCAAGTCATCACAGGAGATGAGCTAATGAAATATGCAAAAGGGTTAAGTATTTCATTGAAACAAGAGGAAGCAGAGAAAATCGCTAGCCAACTGCGCAGGAAAAAAGTTGATTTATTTAATGATGGAGAAAGAATTCAATTACTGAAGGAAATCGCTCGCATTACAAATGAACAAACAGCTCGAAAGCTTAACAGACTATTTTCTATGTTTCAACCATGAACACGATGATCCATCCGGCAGAGTCTATTATTTATTAGACCCTGCCGGATATTCATCGTTGTCTTAAGGAGCAATAACTTTGTCCCGTACTTCCGGATCAAATACTTTCGAGCGAAGCATATCGATTTCGAAACGATAAGGTGGTTTACTCGTCTTCTTGTCTTCACCGACATAAGGCGTTTCTAAAATTTTAGGAATATCTGTTAATTGAGGATGATGAACAATGTACTGAAGTGCATCAAATCCAATATGACCAAAACCAATGTTCTCATGACGGTCTTTTCGTGCACCTCGTTCATTTTTACTATCGTTAATATGAAAAACCTTTAATCGATCAAGCCCAACGATACGATCAAATTGATCCAGCACACCATCGAAATCATTAATGATGTCATAACCAGCATCATGAGTATGGCATGTATCAAAACAAACGGATAACTTCTCATTTAAATGAACACCTTCTATGATCATGGCTAGTTCTTCAAAGGAAACCCCACATTCCGACCCTTTTCCAGCCATCGTCTCTAAAGCAATTTGTACATCATTTTCTTTTGTTAATACTTCGTTTAATCCCTCAACAATTTTTTGAATGCCAGCTTCTGTCCCAGCACCGACATGAGCACCTGGATGAAGCACAATTTGCTTTGCTCCTAATGCAGCAGTTCGCTCAATTTCTGTGCGCAAAAAGTTGACTCCAAGCTCAAACGTATCAGGATTTTTTGTGTTTCCGATATTAATAATGTAAGGAGCATGAACAACAATATCGACCATACCATGTTCTTTCATATGAAATTGGCCTTTTTCAATGTTCAAGTCTTCTATTTTCTTTCTTCTAGTATTTTGCGGTGCTCCGGTATAAATCATAAAGGTGTTCGCACCGTAAGAAGCTGCTTCTTCACTTGCAGCTAACAGCATTTTCTTGCCGCTCATAGACACATGAGAACCAATTTTCAGCATACATTCCTCTCCTTTACCCTAACTTCATTGTACTAAAAACTTCATGATTTATCAGCAAAAAAGGTCTGCAAAAGCAGACCTTCTCTTTTAAAACTACTTTTTGTTATTGCCTCGTTTCGATTCTAAGCGTCGTTCACGCTTTTTAAATTGAGTCATTTCTCTTTGCATTTTTTTCTTATAGCCTGGCTTCACTTTTTTCGGTTTTCTGACAATCGACTTCGCTTTCAAATCAATGCTGTCTTCTGTTTTTTCTCTTTTCTTTCGTTGATTGCGATCCTTTAATTCAGTCCATTCACCTTGACGAATATCCGTATGACTGAATGTGATGCCTATTTTCTCTAAGCGAGCGAGGGCATCCTCGTCACTCGGTGTATAAATAGTGGCGCAAATACCTGAAAATCCTGCTCGAGCTGTTCGTCCGGCACGATGAACATAAAAGTCAAGATCGCGCGGAAGTTCGTAGTTGATGACATGACTAACGCCCTCAATGTCAATCCCTCTAGCAGCTAAATCGGTCGCAACAATATATTGATAATCTAAGTCGCGAATTTGCTTCATCATTCTTTTGCGATCTCTTGGTGACATGTCGCCATGAATGCGACCAACTTTCAAGCCTTTTTCTAGCAGTGCATTCGCCACTTCATCCGCTTTTTGCTTTGTATTCGTAAATACAACCGCTAAATAAGGGTTATAAGCAACTAACATATCATGAAGCAAATCGATTTTCTCTCGGCTTTTCTTTGATACTAATACATGCTCAATATTTTCAGCTGAAATATGCTTTGGTTGAATATGAACATATTCAGGGTTCTCCATGTATTTCTTTAAAAATGGCTTTAACTTTTCTGGAATTGTTGCCGAGAATACAAGAATTTGTAACTGTTCAGGCATTCTGCTTGCGACTTGATCGACATCAACAATAAATCCCATATCAAGCATTAAATCCGCTTCATCGATGACAAGAATGGATGCACGATGAACAAATAACGCTTGCTCCTTAATGAGATCATTAATTCGTCCAGGTGTACCAACAACAATTTGTGGCTGCGTCTTTAATTTATCAATATCACGTTGCTTATCCGTCCCACCCATATAACAACGAGCAGTGATCTCTTCTTCAGAAAACTTAATCATTTTAAGAATCTCTTTATAAATTTGATCGGCCAATTCTCTCGTTGGTGCTGTGATAACCGCTTGGACTTCTTTTTTCGCAGGATTGATCTTTTCAAGGATTGGGAGGATATAGGAATGGGTTTTCCCCGTTCCTGTTTGAGATTGTCCGATGGCACTTTCCCCTTTTAAAATAAGCGGGATCATTCTTTCTTGAATTTCTGTTGGCTCATAAAAACCTAATTCTTCAATTCCTTTATTTATAAACGGTCGAAAACCATATAATTCAAATCGTTGTTTTGTCAATATTGACACTCCTTTTGGCTCAAAACAAGCCTTTTTCTCCATTCTGTATCTTATACTAAAAACGCCGATAAATCAAAGCTTTGGCAAATATTTTTTGTATCCTCATCACCACTAAACCTTTTCTAGTTTGTCTGCATACAATACAGAAGAACAAACAATTGCAATGAAAGGAATGAAACGATATGCCTCCATTTTCACCTAGACCGCAGCAGCAGTCCCCTTTCTTTTACGGACCACCGATGAGGCCTTACCCAACTAACCGGCCTTCTTTCTCCCCACAAAGAACGGGACGCGGACCAGGACTTCTTAGTCGCTTGTTGAATCGGCAAAATTCATCTAGTATGCCGTTCACTGGCTTTGAACGACAAGGAGCAGCAACAGTTGGTTCTTCTGCTGCTCAAAAGCTAGCTAATCCGATGAACTTTCAGCAAATGCTCTCCAATACGCAACAAGTGTTACAAACGGTGCAACAGATGGGGCCGATTGTTGAACAATATGGTCCGATTGTTAAAAATTTACCAGCGATGTGGAAACTATATCGCGGATTAAAATCACTGCCTGATGCAGAAAAGGACAATAGCGAAAAAACAAAGGAAACAACGAAAGCTCCAGTCAAAAATAAAGAATCACTGCCCGCTCCTTCTGCTTCAGCTTCCAAAAAGGCTAAACTAGAAAAAAGCGAACAACTAACAGATCGCTCCTCTACACCTAAACTTTATGTATAGCATCGCCCTTTTCTTTTCATGCTTGCCTCCCTCCTATATAATAAAATTGTAGTAGTTTTACTCCGAAAAATTTTATAGGAGGATTTTTTTATGGATATTATTAAAATTGCCCCAAGAGGATATTGTTATGGCGTTGTCGATGCGATGGTCATCGCCCGCAATGCTGCCTTAGATAAAAGCTTGCCTCGCCCGATTTATATACTCGGAATGATCGTTCATAATCAGCATGTGACAGATGCTTTTGAAGAAGACGGCATCATTACAATCGACGGCAAAAACCGCAAAGAAATTTTAGAAAAAGTCGACAAAGGTACGGTCATCTTTACCGCACATGGCATTTCTCCTGAAGTACGGGAACTTGCTAAGCAAAAAAACTTAGTCACGATTGACGCCACTTGCCCAGATGTGACAAAAACACATGACTTAATCCGCGACAAAAAAGCGGAAGGTTATGTCGTCATTTATATTGGAAAGAAAGGGCACCCTGAACCAGAAGGCGCAGTCGGTGTCGCCCCTGATATTGTTCACTTAGTTGAAAAACCAGAAGACGTGGAAAAACTGACCATCACCAATGAAAAAATCATTGTCACAAATCAAACAACCATGAGTCAGTGGGACGTTGCAGATATTATGGACAAAATTAAAGAAAAATACCCCCATGCCGAAATGCATAAAGAAATTTGTTTAGCTACTCAAGTTCGCCAAGAAGCAGTAGCTGAGCAAGCGGGCGAAGCGGATTTATTAATTGTCGTAGGTGATCCAAAAAGCAATAACTCTAATCGTCTAGCTCAAGTATCAGAAGAAATTGCTGGAACAAAAGCTTTCCGTGTCTCTGATGTATCAGAAATCCAACTTGAATGGCTACAAGGTGTCCATAAAGTCGCCGTCACAGCAGGTGCCTCCACGCCAACACCGATCGTCAAAGAAGTCATTCAATTCCTTGAAAGCTTTGACCCTAACGATGAAAGCACATGGACACGAGAGAAAAAAGTACCTTTAAACAAAATCTTACCAAAAGTCAAAAAATCCACACTAACTTCAAGGTAAGAAGAAAAGTGGAAGCGGCTGCTTAGACTCGGCAGACATAAGACGGAGCGTCGACGTGGCGTTCTTTGCCACACAGACGTTACGACTTATGTCCGAGAGTCTGGCCGCTGGAGCTGGACACCAAGAAAAGCGGAGCCGACTGTTCAGACACGACAAGCAAATGACAGAATGATGAAATGGCGTATCTCAGCCATGTAGTCAGGCTGGCATTTGACTCGAGTGTCTAGGAGGCGGAGCTGGACAATGAAGAAAAGTGGAAGCCCCCGTTTAGCGACGTATGAGCTGGAGCACTCTGCACGAGATAAAGCAAATAAAAAGGGTTGCCTCTATTTGAGCCAACCCTTTTTATTACTTATATAAATGTAAAAGGATCTGTATGAACGGAAGAAGGGATAAATTCAACATTGAACCCCTTTTCATCAGCTAATGCCTTCATTTTTACGGCTGTCCCTTTTTTCATTACTTTCTCGACATTATGCCCTGGATCCACAATATTTAGCCCGACTGCCATGGCGTCATGAGCGGTATGATAGTAAAAATCGCCCGTGACGTATACATCAGCCCCTTTAAATTTAGCTGCTTGGAAATATTTATTCCCATCCCCACCAAGCACAGCTACTTTCTTCACTTGATCGGTTAACTCCCCTACAACACGAACTCCATTGACATCCAATTTGTCTTTCACAAATTCAGCAAATTGACGAAGAGACATCGATTCTTTCAGCTTCCCTACTCTTCCAAGTCCTAATGTTTCGCCTTTATTTCCTAACGGATAAAGGTCATAAGCTACTTCCTCATAAGGATGAGCTTTCAGCATAGCGGATAGTACCTTCTTTTCGATACTTTCAGGATAAATCGTTTCAATCTTCACTTCTGCCACTTCTTGGAGGGTGCCTGCTTGTCCAATATAAGGAGCAGCTTCTGCACTCGGCTGAAAGCGCCCTGTTCCTTGTGATGAAAAAGAACAATGACTGTATTCACCAATAAAACCAGCTCCAGCCGCTCCTAATGCTTCTCTCACTGCCTGTTCATGGGTTCCTGGCACAAAGACTACCAACTTCTTTAAACCGTCCTCAAACGTTGGTACAAGCACTTCTGGTTCCTGCAACTGAAGTGCTTCTGCCAGAAGATCGTTTACCCCTCCTTTGGCTACATCAAGATTGGTATGAGCGGCATAGACGGCAATATCGTGTTTGATTAGCTTTTCAATCATTCTTCCAGCAGGTTCACTCGTTACAATTGATTTCAGTGGGCGAAAGATGATCGGATGATGAGCAATGATGAGTTCTACCTTGTTAGCAATCGCTTCATCTACCACCTCTTCTAACACATCAAGTGCAACGAGAACTCGTTCAACGGGTTTATTTAATCGACCGATTTGCAAACCAATTTTATCACCTTCCATCGCATACTTTTTCGGTGAGAATTGTTCAAATAGCTGAATGATTTCATGACCATTGGCTGTTTTCATTCGATTGCCTCCTTAATCAAATTCAATTCATGAAGAACTTGCTGTTGCTTCTTCATAATGGCTTCTCCGTCTTCCGCCTTCTTTAAATTTTCCAAAACAAGCTCAAGCTGACTAGCTTCCCGCTTCCATTTCTTCAAAAACGCGTCATTCTTTTCCTCCATCAAAAATGGTCCCAACAATAGTTGTTGTGCTTGATTTTCCTTATAAGGCTTAGAAGGATCACCTTTTTCAGCTGTTAACACCTCATACACCTTACCATCTTCTTCCATAATCATTTCAGCAATCAGTTCCCACTCATTAGCGAGTAGCCATTGACGAATATTGATTGCACTTATGTTTGGCTGAAGCACTAGACGTTTGACTCCCTCAAGCTTAGCTTTTCCCTCTTCCAAAATAGAAGCGATCAGAGTACCGCCCATCCCTGCAATCGTAATACACTCCACTTCACCAGCGGTAATGACCTCAAGACCATTCCCTTTTCGAACATCGATTAATTCTTCTAGCCCCGCTTCCTTCACTTGCTGTTTCGCAGCCTGAAAAGGACCCTCTACCACTTCTCCTGCAACTGCTTTCGTGACGATTCCTGTTTTTACCGCATAGCAAGGTAAATACGCATGATCCGATCCAATATCCGCTAAAGTTGATTGGTTCGGAATTTGATTAGCCACAGCTGTTAATCGTTTAGATAATTGATTTATATTCATATAGTCACCACTTTTAGTTTTGTTTTCGTACCTAGTGTAAACAAATTTATTTGATAAAAAAAGTTCTTTGCACCAGGCAAAGAACTTTTCGCAATTATTTAACTTTGCTAACCCACTCAGCCATTGCATCCGCATTTTCAGCTGGAACAAGTCCTGCTGGCATTGCACCACGACCGTTAACTAGAACTTCTTTAATTTCATCTTTTGATAGCTTTTCGCCAACACCTTTTAGTGCTGGGCCAGCTCCACCTTCATAGTTACCGCCGTGACAGCCAACACAAGATTGCTTATAATGACCTTCAGGATCGAACTCTCCACCAGCAGTTTCTTCGGTTTTTTCTCCGCCTTCTTTTTCTTTTGCCATTTCTTTAGAATTGCTAAGTCCTTCTAGTGACAAGAAGAAAATTAGACCTAATCCAAATACCATAATTAATAAGAATGGAATAACAGGATTACGATTCATTTCTTAACCTCCCTTATGTATACGTATAACAAATAGAAAGTACAAACACCTCTTATTTTACTTTAAAAACAGAAAGACGAAAAGCCCTTATCACCAAGTTTTTTCACTTTTGTTGTAATTTAGACACAAATTGTTCTTTGATAATTAAAATAATTAAGAACATTACGTTTTAGCTAAATTTTTATATGTTTTTATATTATATAAATATAAAAATAATTAACACACCAAAACCTAACCAAGCGGAGATGGTAAAATAAATTAATTGTAGTTTTCTTCCTGCCACCCACCATAATAAACAGTTGACAAAAAGAAGAAAGTTAAGAGAAAAGAACCTCTTCCCTTTCATTATTTCATGAAGTTCTACTGAATATACAAGCAATAAAATGGCAGCAACAATATAAAATATCGGAAATAGTAAACCTTTTTTAGAAAAATAAAAACCTAAGCCTAAGAGCATTACGACAAAAAATACCAAAATCGCTGTTTGCAAAGAGAAAGACATTTCAGTAAAATATAGGACAAATAGCGAAATCATTAAAATGGATAAGGACACTAATATACTTTGTAGCGGGAAGCTTTGGCTTTGCTTTGTTTGAACAGAAGAGTCATCCCATTCTTCCCCTTGACTGTATAAGGAAAGCAAGTAATCACAATATTGTTCAGGAAGCATGTGATTTTCTTTCCAGAATAATATTTCTTTCATAATAATCTTTTGTTTATCATCCAACTATTGTCACATCCTGATCGATACGTAGTTTGTCACAAATACACCATCTCAAAAAATAAAGTGCCAAGCACCTCCAATAGTATTTATCATTTGAAAAATACTATATGTTTGGAGAGGCTAGGCACTTGTAGATCAGTTTTTTAACCTATTATTCAAGAAAATCCTTTAGGCGTTTACTTCTGCTTGGATGGCGAAGCTTACGAAGTGCTTTCGCTTCAATTTGACGAATACGTTCACGGGTAACACCGAAAACTTTTCCTACTTCTTCAAGTGTGCGTGTACGGCCATCGTCTAAGCCAAAACGAAGACGAAGCACATTTTCTTCGCGATCAGTTAATGTGTCTAATACATCTTCTAGCTGCTCTTTCAATAGTTCATAAGCAGCATGTTCAGATGGCGAAGTAGCCTCTTGGTCTTCAATAAAATCACCTAAGTGAGAATCATCTTCTTCACCAATTGGTGTTTCAAGGGAGACTGGCTCTTGTGCTATTTTAAGGATTTCTCTTACTTTTTCAGGTGTTAAATCCATTTCTTCGGCAATTTCTTCCGGAGATGGTTCACGACCTAAATCCTGAAGCAGTTGTCTTTGAACACGAATCAGCTTATTGATCGTTTCGACCATATGAACAGGAATTCGAATCGTTCTTGCTTGGTCAGCAATGGCACGAGTAATCGCTTGACGAATCCACCATGTCGCATACGTACTAAATTTAAAACCTTTACGATAGTCAAATTTCTCAACCGCTTTAATGAGACCCATATTTCCTTCTTGAATTAAGTCAAGGAAGAGCATCCCACGTCCGACATAGCGTTTAGCAATACTAACAACTAGTCGTAAATTGGCTTCAGCAAGGCGGCGCTTCGCCTCTTCGTCTCCTTCTTCAATGCGAGTAGCGAGTTGAATCTCTTCATCTGCTGAAAGAAGGTCGACACGACCAATTTCTTTTAAATACATACGCACTGGATCATTGATCTTCACACCAGGAGGAACACTTAAGTCATTTAAATCAAACTCTTCACTTTCTTTTTCAAGTTCATGAATGTTTGGATCTTCCTCTTCATCTTCATCATTGGTGATATCGATCCCTTGCTCTCCAAGGTGCTCATAGAATTCATCCATTTGATCGGATTCTACTTCAAATGGTGATAATTTATCAGCTACATAGTCATAGGATAGCTTCCCGCGCTTTTTCCCTATTTCTATAATTTGCTCTTTTGCTCTTTCTAATGTGACTTCAGTTTCTTTGGAACGTGTTGACTTTTCAGCCATTTGTCCCCCTCCTTCCAACATCCTTACCTCATACTACTTACACTTTCAACTCTTTTTTAAGCTTTACTATTTCCATCGCAAGTTGAGCGGCCGTTTGATAATCCTTTGCTTTTTCCGCTGCTATTTGCTGTTGTTTCTTTGTCTTAATAACTAACTTTTTGCGGTACTTAAATATTTCTTTTATATAATCATGCACTTCCTCGTCATTTACATACTCACTAACCATCATCATTTCAATATCGGAAACGAGTCGGCGCAAGTTGGCGTCTGGAAGAAAGTTGATAAAGATACTTGAATCCGGTTCATTCTCCTCTTCGTAAAAGCCGAGTAAATACGTGAAAATAGCTTGATGTTCATCAATGTTAAATGCTTCACTCCCCATTAGCTCCTTCACTTTATAGGCAGTATCTACATCTTTCAACATATGAGCGATGAGCCTTCGTTCAGCTGTTTGATAAGCTGGATAGAGCTTTTGGGTCGTCTGAGGTATCGCGGCAGGCAACGTCAATGACTCTCGATTGACCGGCTGTTTTTTCCTCTCTTTAAAAAACACCTGCTTCTCTTGCTGTTTTAATGCATCCAGCGAAAGAGAAAACTGGTCGGCTATTTGGCGTAAATAATAATCGCGCTCAACCGCCTTTTGCAATTTCGCAATTTCTTTTAACACTTCTTCGATATAAGCAAGCTTTTGTCCTTCATCTTGAAGGTTTTTTCCTTGCTTAAAATATTCCATTTTAAACGCCATCAGCGTCAAGGCAGTCCCTATTATATTATCACGAAACTTCTCAGCTCCATGTTTCTTAATATAGTCATCAGGATCCATCTTGTCAGGAATCATCGCCACTTTCACATGACAGCCACTTTCGCTTAGCATCTCTGAAGCACGATAGGCCGCTTGAATACCCGCTGAATCCCCGTCATAACAAATGATTACTTGATCAGTTATCCGCTTAATCTGTTGGATATGAGCATCTGTTAATGACGTACCCATCGTGGCAATACCAGCTTCTATCCCTGCTGATGCTGCCGCAATCACATCAGCAAATCCTTCAAATAGTATGGCACCATGCTGCTTGCGAATGGCTGACCTTGCTCGGTGAAAATTGTATAACAAGCGACTTTTATTGAAAATAGCGGTTTCCGGACTGTTTAAATACTTTGGTTTTTCCTCATGTAAGGCTCGACCTGAAAAGGCGACAACCTTTCCTTTGTCATCATGAAGCGGAAACATAATCCTTCCTCGAAACCGATCAAAGTAAGAATCTTCTTCTTTTTGGATGATCAGTCCTGCCCGTTCTAATTCCTCGACTGAAAAACCTCGTTTTTGCAAAAAAGTAGTCGTGAAATTCCATTGTGGGAGTGACCAACCAATTTGAAAGGTCTCTACTTCATTTTTAGTAAAGCCGCGTTCTTGCAAATACTGTAACGCTTCCTGGCCTTCCTTTGTATTTACCAACAAATGGTGGTAAAATTTAGTCAGAAGCTCATGAGCTTCAAGCATCCGATCCTCTTCTTTTGAAACAGCTCGATCAGGACGTTCACCAGGAATTTGAATATCAACAGAAACTCCTGCACGGTCAGCAAGCTTACTGACGGCTTCTTGAAAAGAAACATTCTCCATTTCCGTAATAAAGGTAAAAATGTTCCCCCCAGCTCCGCATCCAAAACAATGGTAGATCTGTTTATCGGGTGAGACGGAAAATGAAGGAGAGTTCTCTCCATGAAAAGGACATAGCCCAAAGTAATTTCGACCTTGCTTCTTCAACTGAACATAATCGCCTATGACCTCAGCAATATCAAGCGATTGCTTAATCTGTTGAATCGTTTCTTCAGGAATCTTCCCTGCCACTTACACATCACCAGCTATACGATTGATCGATAAACACGCATTGTTCGAACAGATGAGATGGTTATCGACAAATACTTTCATTTTTTTCTTTCTTTCCTATGCTTTATTATTCTACAAGCTTGTTTAGAATCCTTCTTATATACGAAATAACATAAAAAATTTACGAACACTCCCCACTCCAAGCTTTCGATGGAGGATGGCTAAAGCACATAAATAGTTTATTCCTTTATTCAGACCTCTAAACCTGTTTTAAATACATTTTTATCACAATTTTTTATTATAGTATATCTTCTGTAAAAAGACTATTATTTTTTTACAACTTTCAAAAGAAAGTGAAAGAGGCTGTCCCCCTCATCACACAACTTCTATTTCAACGACAAAATATAGTATGTTTACACTATAAATGGCGCTAAAGAAGCCATGTTTTTAGGACACCCTCTATTTTCTATTTCTAAATTTACTCATAATAATATTCGCTGTTTCTTCTACTGCTTTATTGGTAACATCAATGATTTCGCAGCCAATTTTGCTCGTGACCTTTTCAAAGTAAGCCATTTCCGTTTTAATCCGCTCAACATCCGCATAACTAGCCTGGTCATTTAATCCTAGAGAACGTAATCGCTCCCGTCGAATTTGGTTAAGCTTTTCTGGACTTATTTTTAAACCGTAACATTTTTCTAGAGGGATAGAAAATAATTCCTCCGGAGGGTCCACTTCAGGTACAAGTGGTACATTCGCCACTTTCAATCGCTTATGTGCCAGATACTGAGATAAAGGTGTTTTAGAGGTTCTAGAAACACCAATTAACACAATATCCGCTTTAAGTAGCCCTCTAGGATCTCGACCATCATCGTACTTGACCGCAAATTCAATCGCTTCTACTTTCTTAAAGTATTCCTCATCCAACTTGCGAACAAGCCCCGGTTCAAGAAGTGGCTCCTTACCATACATCGATTGCAATTGATCCATTAACGGTCCGATCAAATCAAAAATGACAATATTTTCTTCAACCGCTCGTTGGTGCATATATTTTCTAATTTCCGGCTTCACTAAAGTGTAAACAATGATGCCACGCTCGCTTTTGGCAAGATCAATGACTTCATCAATATGAAAAAGGTCTTCCACATAAGGGAATCGCTTAATTACCGCATGGGATCCATTAAATTGGCTGACCGCGGCTTTTGTTACTAGTTCAGCCGTTTCTCCTACCGAATCGGAAACAATATAAATAATTGGGTCATTTACCAACAATCAGTAACCTCCTTTTATTTCAGCACTCAATCGTCATCAGCGAGTGATACGAAGGCTTTGGCGATGTTTGTTTTTGTGATTCGTCCAGTTACTTCATAACCTAAGTCTGTCTTTTTGACAACAGGAACGGAATCTATTTGTTTATCGATCAGATTCTTTGCCACATCAAGCAGTAAATCATCTTTCTCACAAACCGTAATATTAGGCATTCTAGTCATAATAATATTCACTGGAATCGCACTTAACTCCTGTTTCCCAATACTTGCTCGCAATAAATCCTTTCTTGATAGCACACCCGCCAGACAAGAATGTTCATCTACAACAAACAACGTACCAACATCTTCTAAAAACATAGTGACGACTGCATCATACACAGACAGATTTTCTCTGACCACAACTGGGATGGCTTGATAGTCTCGCACATAAATTTTCATTAAGTTTTCCGTAAGCAGCTGTGTGCCGGTTTTCCCCGTATAAAAATAGCCAACTCTTGGTCTCGCATCTAAAAAACCAGCCATCGTTAATATCGCTAAGTCAGGCCGTAAAGTTGCTCTCGTTAAATTTAAGCGTTCGGCAATATTTTCACCAGTAATAGGGCCATTCTCTTTCACAATTTGCAATATTTGATCTTGTCGCTTATTTAGTTCCAATGTCCTCACCACCTAACACGCATTAAAGGCATCAAATATCTGGCTACAAGAACTGATACTCCGCACTGCAAAGGAGACCAATATTGTTCGAACAACCAAATATTGATGCTTAAATGAACTAAAAGTGTTATACCATATAAGAAATATTATATACTATTTAACAAAAATGAACAGCATAGTTTGTTCTTATTTTTGTTTTAGACGGCCCTTTTAGTCGTCATTCATGAGGTGTGTCATTGAATAACCGATTATCAAGAGAGCGAATCTGTACGCAAATTGCATCGTTACTCACTTGACTAAAATCGCATTAAAATCGGCAAATTCCGTGATTAAATGAGCAAGTGTTTTCATTTGATATAATCGGTTCGTCTTTATATTAGCCTCTTGTGCCATAACCATTGTGTGTTCAAAATAGCTTTCAATTACTGGTTGAAGACCAATAAGTAATTGATACTTTTCTTCTGCTAGTTCAGTTGTTTCAAATGCCTCTTGTACACGAGTAACCGCTTCATACAATGCCTGCTCTTCATCGTTTATGAACAAGCCTGGATCCACATCACCTGTACCCTCTGCTTTTTTCGCTATATTTAACACGCGACTAAGTGCTTCCATCGCCTCTTTAAAGTCGGCATCCTCTTTATGAGCCATCAGAACGGCCGCCTTTTCAAATAGTACTGGTAACACACCAATGCGACCCTCGAGAACAGCGTCAATGATGTCATAACGCACCTCTTGTTCTTGCAGATTATATTTAACCCGCATCTTAAAGAAGACCATTAGTTCTTCCAACAAAGTATGTGCCTCTTTATCACCGATCTGATCCTCTTTCACGATGGCTATGACAGCTTCTAACACTTCTTCAAGAGAAACATTCCATTTTTTATCAGCTAAAATATGGACGATGCCCGCTGCTTGCCTTCTTAATGCGTAAGGATCTTGAGAGCCTGTCGGAATGATACCAACAGCAAAACAAGAAACGATCGTATCCAACTTATCCGCTAAACTCACCAATGCCCCTGTTAGTGTAGCAGGTGTGTCATCTTCAGCATGGCGCGGTTGGTAATGTTCGTTGATCGCTCGAGCTACTTCTTGATCTTCACCTTTTTGCAAAGCGTATTTTTCTCCCATGATTCCTTGAAGTTCTGGGAATTCATACACCATTTGCGTCACTAAGTCAAACTTACAAATCTGTGCAGCACGATCCGCTTTGCTCTTTGTTTCACTCTCGGCACCTGTTAATTCAGCTAATGTCACCGCTGCTTTACGAATGCGTGCTACCTTTTCTGCCAAGGTTCCGATTTTCTCATGATAAACAATCGTTGTTAGTTTGTTTAAAAATGTATCAATCGTTGTTTTTTGATCCTCTTTATAGAAGAAGTCTGCATCTGCTAGGCGAGCACGAAGAACTTTTTCATTTCCGTGAGCCACTTTGTCTAAAGCACGACTGTCTCCATTGCGCACCGTAACAAAGTATGGAAGAAGCGTCCCATCTTGATCTTTCACTGGGAAATAGCGTTGATGCTCTTTCATTGAAGTAATCAACACTTCTTCTGGTAGCTCAAGAAATTCTTGATTAAATGAACCATAAAGCGCCGTTGGAAACTCAACTAAGTTATTCACTTCTTCAAGCAACGCTTCATCAACAGGAATGACCCATGATTGGTCTTTCTCAATAGTTATTAATTGCTCACGAATCATCGCTTTTCTTTTTTCTGGCTCGGCGATGACGTGTTGCTCCTCTAGACGTTGTACGTAAGTAGAAGCATCTGTAATTTCTACTTGTTCCCCAAGGAAACGATGACCATTTGTTTGATTGTTCGTTGAAACATTGGTGATACTAAAAGGAATCACATCTTGCCCAAATAGAGCAATGATCCACTTAATCGGACGAATATAACGCAAATCATTATCAGCCCAACGCATATTTTTGCCAAAGTGTAAGCTTGTGATCACTTCGCGAAGCTCAGGTAACAATTCTTTCGCTGGCTGACCTTTAACAAACTTATTGACATGAGCATACTCAATCCCTTTGATTTCTTTAAAATAAATATCATCTACCGTCATTCCTTGACCACGAGTAAAGCCGATCGCTGCTTTTGACCACTCTCCGTCTTCTGAAAGAGCAATTTTCTTCGCTGGTCCTTTTGCTTCTTCTTCCATATCTGGTTGGGCTTCCGCCACATCTTTGACAATCACAGCTAGGCGACGAGGAGTAGAAAATACTTGAATGTCTCCGTGCGCAATTTTTTGTTCTGTTAGAAATGCTTCTACTTTTTGACCTAGTTGATTCATCGATTCAGTGACAAAGCGAGCAGGCATTTCTTCTAAACCAATCTCTAGTAGCAAATCTCTTTTATTCATGTTCTGGCTCCCCTTTCCCCTTTAAAATTGGGAATCCTAATTTTTCACGCTCTTCATAAAACGTTTTTGCAATTTGTCTCGCTAAACTGCGCATACGACCTAAATACGCCGTTCTTTCTGTAACCGAAATGGCCCCCTTCGCATCAAGCACATTAAAAACGTGAGAGCATTTCAATACATAATCATAGGCCGGATGAACAAGTCCCTCATCCATTTGGCGCTTTGCTTCCTTTTCATAAATCGTAAATAGATTAAATAACATGTCCGCATCACTTGTCTCAAACGTATATTTAGAATGCTCAAACTCCGGTTGATAAAAAATATCTCTTACGGTAAATCCATCCGTCCACTCAAGATCAAACACATTTTCTTTTTCTTGAATATACGACGCAAGACGCTCAATTCCATATGTAATTTCTACCGAAACTGGCTTACATTCTAAACCACCAACTTGTTGGAAATAAGTAAACTGAGTAATTTCCATACCATCAAGCCAAACTTCCCAACCAAGCCCTGCACAGCCAAGGGAAGGATTTTCCCAGTTATCTTCTACGAAGCGAATATCATGCTCTAATGGGTCGATCCCAAGAGCTTTTAATGAGTCCAAATACATTTCTTGAATATTATCTGGAGATGGCTTCATAATCACTTGGAATTGATGATGCTGGTATAAACGGTTTGGGTTTTCTCCATAACGTCCATCAGCCGGACGACGGCTAGGCTCGACATACGCTACATTCCACGGTTCCGGACCAATCGCCCGTAAAAACGTATAAGGGCTCATTGTCCCTGCTCCTTTTTCTACATCATAGGCTTGCATTAAAATACAGCCATGGTCAGACCAATGTTTTTGCAATGTTAAAATCATATTTTGAATATTCATTGTTTAGCCTCTCTTTCTCCTTATGTTATAAATAAAGCTCTGTTAGAATATAGTGTTGATTTTTGACTCATTTGAATGAAATAAAAACACTTGAAATCAACATCATGGTTTAACAAAGTCATAAATAAAAAACTCTCGTCCCTATGCACAAAATTGTACATAGGGACGAGAGTTACCCGCGGTTCCACCCTACTTGCCAAGGAAAATCCCTCGGCCTCTTTTCCACTGGCTGCTCCAGACTGCCTTTCTTTGACGCTCTCTCCCCGGCTCGCACTATCCCGGGTTCGCTTAAAGTAGAGGAAGTCAAATACTCTATTCCTTCACTGCAGCTATTTACTATCGATTAAGTATATAAAATTTAATCGAAAATCGAGAATTTGTCAATCCTCTTGCTTACGCTCCGTAAAGATCGCTTCCATCTTTTCTAGTTGATCAATGAATCTTCGCGATTTTAAAAATAAACCAGAATATTCATCATAATAAAGTGAAATTGCTGCTCGCAGCTCTTTTTTCGTCTCCGGCTTCACATTGATCGCCCCAAGACGCTCTAAGTCGATATAATAAAATAATCGTAACAGCCTGATCGCTGGCTGAGAAAGCGGCAACCGATGAGGATCGATGTCAAAGCAACGATGACAAAGCAAACCGTTTTCACGAACGGAAAAGGAAAAGCGACCTTCATAACTTTGACATTGGACACAGCTTGACAGTTCGGGACGTAAACCAATGACTTGCAACATTTTCATTTCAAAAATGTTCGTCAAAATTTCCGCGTCATAGCCTTCATTTAAATAATAAAGCGACTGCTTAAGAAACTCATATAAGTACGGATTCACCTGTTGGTCATCCGTACTTTTATCTAATAATTCTACCATATAAGCCGCGTAGGCAGTAATCATTAAATCTTCGCGAACATGCCGCATCGAGGTGAGAATCTCCCCTTGCTGTAATGTTCCGAGACCACTGCCTCGCTGTACAAGAAACTGTCCATGTGTTAATGGCTGGGTAATGGCAGAAAGTCGACTATTTGGTTTTCTAGCCCCTCTAGCCATGAAAGCAAGCTTGCCATTCTCTCTTGTAAATACCGTCACAATTTTATTCGTTTCACCATAATTTATTGTTCGAATAATGATTCCTTCAACTTTTTGAAGCATGAGAAGGCCATCCTTCCATCCTCCTCAATTGGTAATCCCAGTAATCGGGAAATCTAATTCCGCCAGCCTGTGCTCTTGTTCAAACGGGGATCCTTCGTTGTCATTTTTAATTTCCTTATACAAAAGGTATGCTTCTACACTTCCCGTCTCCGAAAAGACTTTCCAGGTAAAATCCAACATATTTTTCCCGCCTTTCTTAAAATTGAAACTGGCATTCACTTGTGGCTTCTTGTTTTAGTTTCACCGATTCCTTATTGATTATGAGGAGCAAAAATTTCTAGTGTTCTCATTAATACTCATCTTCACGAAATCCGAAGTCACGAAGATTAGATTGTTTATTACGCCAATCCTTTTGCACCTTCACCCATAGCTCTAAAAACACTTGGGAACCAAGCAGATTTTCAATATCGATTCGTGAACGCTTTCCTACTTCTTTCAATAAACTTCCACGTTTACCAATGACGATCCCTTTTTGTGAATCCCGTTCCACAACGATCGTGGCCATCACATTAATAATATCTTTATCTTCCCTGCGCTCCATCTTATCAATCACAACGGCAATTGAATGAGGCACCTCTTCCCTTGTCAAATGAAGAACTTTTTCACGAATAAGCTCAGACACAATAAATCGTTCCGGATGATCGGTCACTTGATCAGCTGGATAATATTGAGGACCTTCTGGTAAAATCTCCTCGATTTGTGCCAGCAATCGTTCCACATTATTGCCTTCAAGAGCAGAGATCGGAACAATTTCTTTAAATGGATATAAATCTTTATACTGTTCGATCAGTTCCATTAACTGATCTGGATGAATTTGATCGATTTTATTGAGGACAAGAAACACGGGAGTTTGGATGCCTTGCAGCTTGTCGATAATGAATTCATCTCCGCGCCCATAGCCTTCCTCCGCATTAATCATAAACAGTACAAGGTCTACTTCCTTTAATGTGTTGACAGCCACTTTCATCATAAAGTCCCCAAGCTTATGCTTTGGCTTATGAATACCTGGTGTGTCAATAAAGATCATTTGTGCCTCTTCTTTTGTATAGACACCTTGCACTTTATTTCTGGTTGTTTGCGGCTTGTCGCTCATAATCGCAATCTTTTGTCCGATCACTCGATTTAAAAACGTGGATTTGCCGACATTCGGGCGGCCAATGATCGAAATAAAGCCTGATTTGTATCTTGTATTCGTTTGATTATTCATGTAAGTCCTCCGGTGAAAATGCTCCTGGTAGTAATTGTTCAACTGTATGTTCTTCTATATCTCCTTGAAGGTTCGTTAAAATAACTTTCATGTCAGGTGGACAAAGCTCGGAAATGACTTGCCGGCATGCCCCACATGGAGGCACGGGACGCTTCGTATCCGCTACGACCGCTAAGGCCGCATACTTAGTTGCTCCTTCCGACCACGCTTTAAATAAAGCGGTCCGTTCAGCACAATTGCACATACTGTAGGCAGCATTTTCAATATTGCACCCTTGAAAGACCTTTCCATCCTTGGTCAAAAGCGCCGCTCCTACTTTAAAATGAGAATAAGGAACATAGGCACGTTCTCTTGCAGCTTTAGCTTCTTGAATTAATTGATCAATATCCATCTTCATGCTCCTTTGCTTTCTATTTTAATACAAATTCACTCATTTGTAATCCCTTCTTGGTTAAAAATCTGAAAAATCTAAATTTTTAAAAATAATTCCATTAACTTGGGTATAAATATAATCAAACCTACAATAACAGAAAGAAACGCATATAGCAAAACGGCTCCTGCCGCTAAATCCTTTGCCTGTTTCGCTAAAGGATGATACTCTTCTGTCACTAAATCGACTGTTTTTTCAATAGCCGTATTAATTATTTCTAAAATAAACATCCCAAAAACTAAAAACAAAACAAGAACCCACTCCATTTTCGTAAGCGACAGCCACATGCCCATCAATATGGCAATAACAGCTGCCGCCATATGAAAGCGAAAATTCGGTTCGTCCATTGCTAATCGAATGCCCTGTAGTGCAAACTGATGAGAGGCCGTCAATCGTTTCCAATGAAATGTTCGCTTATCTTTCGAGACCGTATTCATCAAGAATCTCCTTCTGCTTCGCAAACATCACTTTCTCTTCCTCTTCTGTCATATGATCATATCCAAGTAAATGCAGTAAACCGTGAACGACAAGAAAACCTAATTCTCGTTCAAAACTATGACCATATTCCTCCGCTTGTTCCTTCGCTCGAGGAATGGAAATGATAATGTCACCAAGAACCCGCGGAAGATCCTCCGCTCCAGTGATAGTTACCTCTTCCTCTCCCATTTCTTCTAGCGCAAAAGAAATAACATCTGTCGGCTGATCTTTATTTCGATAGTCTCGGTTAATTTCCTGAATTCTTTCATTGTCAGTAAGCGTGATAGACACTTCACTTCCTGCATTTACACCTTCTTTTTTGGCGGTGAAGTTTAATACGTCTGTTATAAGTTGACACGTTTGTTCTCCTAGTTCTTCTGTCTCATCGATAATATCGATCACTAAACCCATCTTATGCCCTCCAATATTCAACTTTGCTTAGCAGGAGCCACTTCTTCTACTCCCGGATACTTAATTCGAGAATGAAATATTCCACTTAATGATTCACATAATGTTTTCTTTACAATTTGTAATTCTTTTAACGAAATATCACATTCACTGAATTGACCATCACATAGCCGATCGGAAACGATTTGTTCTACAAGCGTTTCAATTTGTTCAGTCGTCGGATGGTCCATCGATCGAACAGCCGCCTCGACACTATCTGCTATATTGATGACTGCTAACTCTTTTGTTTGAGGCTTGGGCCCCACGTAACGAAAATCACTTTCTTCTATATCAGGATTGATTTTCTTTGCTTGAAAATAAAAATATTTAACAAGCGTTGTTCCATGATGCTGCTCCGCTACGTCGATGATTTCTTGCGGAAGTTTATGTTCTTTTAACATCTTCACCCCATCAGTCACATGGGAAATAATGATATCTTTGCTCACTTCAGGCGGAAGCTGATCGTGAGGATTTCCTAAACTGCCTTGATTTTCAATAAAAAACTGCGGATGCTTTGTTTTTCCAATATCATGATAATAACATCCTACTCGTGCTAATAACCCATTAGCTCCAATGGCTTCACAAGCCGCCTCTGATAGATTAGCCACCATGACACTATGATGATAAGTACCAGGGGTTTCGGTTAATAATTTTTTTAAAAGCGGCTGATTGGGACTTGATAATTCAATCAGTTTCATCTTTGACAACATACCAAATGCGGCTTCGATAAACGGCAACATCCCCATCGTCAAAACGGCTGATAACAAACCAGACAAAAATGAGAATAAAGTAAAATACAAAAATTCGGTTTGGGTGTACTGGCCACTCACAAGTAACTTCAGAAACAAAATAACAAATACATTAACTAGAGAAACAAGCATCCCAGCACGCAATAAATTAATGTTTTTACTTCCCATTAAGAATAATACCCCAGCTAATCCACTAAACAGAATGTATAGCCCCATCTCAACATTCAGCGTTCCATTGAGCTGCTCATTGAATACCATACTTCCACAAGCAGATAAAACAATAGTTACCATGATAGCGATCCGCTCATTGACAAGAACGGTTAACAGCATCGCGGCTAACGCGGCTGGATAAGCATACGTGAGCTCATAAAAATCACTAAAATCTAATAGATCGGCAAGCTTCATAAGAAGTAAAGAAAAAAGAAAGACTGCGCTGGAAAGCAGTACTGCTGATGTTTTCTTTTCTTCTTCCATAGGTGAATAATGAAAATAATAGTAAAGCAAAAACAAAACAACCGCAATAAAAATTAATAATCCGATCACCGGTTTATAAGATGGATCGTTTTTTAACAAGCCTAGCAGCTCTAGCTGACGATATGTTTCTCGATCAATTAAATGACCTTCTTGCACAATTACTTGCCCTTGAAGAATGCGGACAGGCTCTACATTCTCCATCGCCTCTTTTCTTCTTTTCTGCGTTAATTCCTTATCATACACGACTGTTGGTACGATGGCGTAGCTAGCAATGGCAGCCGCTGCATCTTGATATTCATCTGGAATCGAAGACGTTCGAACTTGATTAACAATCTCTGCTTTCGCGGTAGCTACTTCTTCTGCACGAATTCTATTTTCCAAAGAGGATTCTACAAGGCCCGCTGTCTTTTTTTTCAATAGTTCGAGTTCTTTCGGTTTGGCTTCAAGCAAAGAAGATAATTCCTCGTCTCCAATAACTTTCGTCGCATCTTCTGCTTCATTTGTAAATCTCTTCTTTAAAAATAACAACTGCTCTGTCTGATCCTCAGGATATTTCGTTTTCGCCTCAAGAACAAAATCAAATAACGAGTCAACTAGTAACAACCGATTATTGACGATATCACTTTTATACACGTAGGCCTCTTCTACTTCAGTGGCCGCTCGTTTTTTCTCTTCTTCTGTTTTCTGTTCATCTACTATTGTGACTTGCGATCGAATCGTCCTATCTGAAACCGAGAAGAGTTCAATTTGATACGTTTCAGGTTTCACATGAGTATAAAGCAGCACAAACATTAATATCGCCAATAAAAAAAACACAATCAGTGTAAGCACTCGATCACTCACATAGCTACGAATCCGACAAATCATAGATTGTATATCCATCCTGTCCTCCCGCTAACACTCAGTTTCACTTTTATCGTATATGTAAAATGATAACAGCTTTCTCAAAAAAATTCATGTACCGCCTTGATGAGCATGTTAACTATTCTGCTTCATCCTGAACGAAAAAAGACGACTCATTGGCCGCCTTTTATTCTTTAGCTTCTTCATATGCTTGAATAATTTTAGCAACAAGCGGGTGACGAACGACATCACTTTGCTCTAAATAAATAAACGAAGTGGACGTTACATTCTTTAATATATGCTCTGCAGAGACAAGTCCTGACTGCGCTCCTTTAGGCAAGTCAATTTGCGTTCTGTCACCTGTGATCACCATTTTCGAACCAAAGCCAAGACGAGTTAAAAACATTTTCATTTGTGCTTTTGTAGTGTTTTGCGCTTCATCTAAAATGACGAACGCATCATCAAGTGTCCGCCCCCTCATATAAGCAAGCGGAGCGATCTCGATCGTCCCTCGTTCAATCAGTCGCTGAGTATGTTCGGTTCCCAGCACATCATTTAGAGCATCATAAAGCGGGCGTAAATAAGGATCCACTTTTTCTTTTAAATCACCAGGAAGAAAACCAAGACTCTCCCCTGCTTCCACCGCTGGACGCGTTAAAACAATTCGTTTTACCTGTCCTTTTTTGAGTGCATGAACAGCCATTACCACGGCTAAATACGTTTTACCTGTGCCTGCAGGACCTATGCCAAATACAAGATCTTTATGGCGAATCGCACTTATATATTGCTGCTGTCCTAGCGTTTTAATGCGGATGGGTTTACCTTGCGCATTTTTCGTGATTTCTTGTTCATACAATTCTTCAAGATATTCGATCGTCCCGCGCTTTGCCATTTGCACTGCATTGATGATATCACGCTCACTAATTTGAATCCCTTTTCGAATGACCACCAACAAACGGTAAATAATTTCTTTCACTAACGCTGTTGCGTCTTCCAGTCCGGCAATATGGATCGTTTCTCCTCTTGTAATGATCGAAACGTTAAACTCTTCTTCTAATATCGTTAAATTTTTATCTGATACTCCCAATAAAGCTTGGGCCTCATTCGGGTTATCGAGCTGGAGGTTCATTATGTTTTTTTCTTCTGGCATTCTCTATGTCTCCTTGAGTAATTGATTGACCTACTGCTATATCTTCTAGTACTTGGAAGTGAACAATTAATTTAACTTTACCATTCTTGATCTGATTGTGTAAAATCTTTTCCCCGCTAATTTTTGCTTTTTCAGATAATTGAGCTTGTAAATCTTTTCTAGCCGCTTGAAGAGCTTGTGTCTTCGCTTCATTTTCTGTATATGATCGCTGGACTTGCTCGCTTTCATAATAGCTTTTCTCGATGTAATTAATAGGCAACTTCATCCCTAAAAAAGAGATGGGGTACTCCTTGTCCTCTAGTTGAGCATTCGCAAAAGCAGGCTCTTTAAACCCCCATACTTTCAGCTTAAAACGATCTACTTTTATATAATGCTTTCTCACATTTAGGCCTGTTAACGTATTGAAGTCGGTCGTTAACGGGAGCTCTACCACCGTTTTATACCATGTTTCTCCATATACTTTTCCGGCCGCGGATACTTTTTTGGACTTCTTCTCATCCCCTATATACCCAGAAACCAACAGCTGACCTTTTCGAACAAATTGATTTCTTTTTACAACAGCTTGTCCTTTCTCTACAAACATATTGACAATGACGGCATCTTTTTTTGCCACCAGGTGCTGCGAATCATTTGTTTGTTTTTCTTTCGGAGCATTTTTTTCAACCACCTGGAAGTGATAGGTGCTTCCCCTTAATTCTACTCCAATCCAAGTTAATCCATCTACCTCATGAAATAGCTTTTTTTGCACCATTTCCGGGTCATCTAATGAAAAGATTAATCGCCCTTTCTCAATCCCTATCCGGTCTAGCTCTTTACGAATTTTATGCTCCATCTCTGGACTAGCTCCGTTAATATCAATCCTCCAGACGACATTTGATAACAGTAAGACTAAAACCAAAAACGCTACCATCCCAATGATAAAACCAGAGCTTTTGAGCATTCTTTTCAACAAAAAGGGCAAACCTTCTCCTTTTAAAAAAAACACCTTTCCTTCAAAGTCACGAGCACACTTTCTTAAATCCTGAACGTGATGAAGAGAAAGTGAAAATGTAATAGTCCCCATTTCTTGCCGTTTCACTTGCCAAAGAGGGATACGGGAACGAATCAGCTGATTTAGAAATCGTTCAGCCCCCGGCCCTATAATCTTGACATGGACAACTCCTCTAAAGAAAACAAGCCACTGATTGTTCAACCCTTCTCCCCCCTATCCTTCTAAATACATAAGCTTGACGATTTTCCCTTCAAGTAATATCTCCTCTGGTAATATCGTTTTGATCGTAAAAGAATGCCCTTGAATTAATAACTGACCTTTTGTTAGCAATAATCGAACTTCCTTATCTGAAAAAGCAAGAAGACCTCTATGATTTTCAATATAAATATGGAGCTGACCGATGATTGTGATCCGCGGAAGGTCCATCATGACATCTTCGGGTAAGTTCATTGAATTCGCCAGCCAATTTTTCATTTGTTGGCCCCATTTTTTCGCCATAAAAAAGAACCCTCCTTTCCTTTCAAATGTATGAAAAGAAAAGAGGGTTCATGTCAGTTTATTTCCTGCGGCGTGCCTTTGGAGGACCAAGTACTTGTGAAAAAATAATGCCTTTTAATACATCCTCCTCTTCTATTTCATACGAGGAGCGCTTCTCTTCTTTCACTTTCAATCGCTCTTGTCTTACACTTCCGATTCTTTGTTCTAGTTGCCTAGGATGTGGATCTATCTCTACCTTTACTTCCTCCATAGCTGGCTTTAACTTGTTTACTGTTTTTTTCTTTTTCGCTTTCTTTTTTGTTTTAGGTAGCTGAGCCACTGGTCCCGGTGATTTTTTGTCTTTTTCATTGTCACTAAATCGTTTAAAAATGTTAACAATGATCCCGATCACAATCGCTACGATAATCGATTCAATCGCAAAGACCTCCCTTCAAAGCAAGGCAGAGGAGTTATTTCCCCTCGTCTTTTCTATCCTTTTTTCCACCAGCCATTTTGCCAATCGAACCACGCATATCTGTGTCTGCATCAATGTTCTTATAGTTCATATAATCCATCACACCAATATTTCCACTGCGTAACGCCTCAGCCATTGCTAAAGGTACATCCGCTTCCGCTTCTACAACTTTCGCATGCATTTCTTGTACGCGTGCTTTCATTTCTTGCTCAGTAGCAACCGCCATTGCTCGACGCTCTTCTGCCTTCGCCTGAGCAATATTTTTATCCGCTTCCGCTTGCTCTGTTTGCAATTCAGCTCCAATATTTTTACCGATATCTACATCCGCAATATCAATCGATAAAATTTCAAAGGCTGTTCCGGCATCTAACCCTTTAGAAAGAACCGTTTGCGAAATCATATCAGGGTTTTCAAGCACTTTTTTATGATTATCACTAGAACCAATCGTGGAGACAATTCCTTCACCTACACGAGCAACAACGGTTTCTTCACCAGCACCTCCAACAAGACGATCAATATTGGCGCGTACGGTAATTCGAGCTTTCGCTTTCACTTCAATTCCATCCATTGCCACACCAGCAATAAACGGTGTTTCAATGACCTTCGGATTAACACTCATTTGTACAGCTTCAAGCACATCACGACCGGCAAGATCGATCGCCGCACAACGTTCAAACGTTAGTTCAATATTCGCACGATGTGCCGCAATTAACGCATTTACCACGCGGTCAACGTTTCCTCCGGCCAAATAATGGCTTTCCAATTGATTCGTTGATACATCAATTCCAGCTTTTGATGCTTTAATTAATGGATTGATCACTCGACTTGGAATGACTCGGCGTAGCCTCATTCCTACTAAAGTTAAAATACTCACTTTCACTCCAGCAGCTAATGCGGAAATCCAGAGCATAATTGGCACAAACGTCAATAAAATTGCTAATAAAATAATACCGATAACAATCGCTGTGATAACTAAAATCAAACTAGCATCCATCTGATTTCCTCCTTTATTCTTCTAATTCTCTTACAACAATTCGTGAACCTTCTACCTTAATCACTTTTACTGATTTTTCGGCATTAATAAAGCCACCTTCAGTGACAGCATCAATCCGCTCTCCATCAATCATAACCGTACCCGCTGGCCGAAAAGGAGTTCTCGTGATCCCTATTTTTCCGATCAACTCCAAACGATTGGCATTAGATACGTAACCGCTTTCTGTACTGGTCGAATCCGTTAAGATCATTTTCTTGAAAAATTTCATCTTTTTACCAAACACCTTTACCATTAAAATCATGCTGATGATGGCAACAGCCATGGCAATTAATAATGAAATGCCCATCCATTTGACATTATCACCAGCAAGTAAAATACTACCAGTGACTGACGTGATCCCAAGAAGGCCAGCAACCCCACCCGGTAGGAACAACTCGGCTACAATTAATATAGCACCGATGACAAACAGTAATATCGATTCATATCCTGCTAAACCAGCAACAAGATGACCGTAGAAAAATAACAATAAAGAGGATATGCCAACCAAGCCCGGAACACCAAAACCAGGAGAATACAGCTCTAAAATGAGACCAAGGCTAGCAAGTGACAACAGAATAGGTATGACAATAGGGTTAGTGACAAATCGAGCTATTTTATCCGCCCAGCTCTCTTCCACCTGTTTAATCGGGGCATGCTCAACCTTTTCTTTTTTCAATACATCTTCTAACTGATCAACAGTAGCTTTTGAATAACCGGTTTCCAGTGCTTGCTTAGAGGTGAAAGTCAACAACTCACCTTTAGGAGCATCGTATTGTGGTAAATCGATATTAGGATCGGCCATAGCCATGGCATACTTAGGATCAAGTCCATGTTGTTCAGCTGCGCTTTTCATCGCTGAACGCCAGTAGCTTTGTGCTTTTTTATCAGCCATATTTCCTTGCTGATCAATAATGGCCGCTGCTCCAATTTGTGCATTAGGCACCATATAGATCGCATCGGCATGAAGAGCAATATACGCTCCCGCTGACAATGCTTGATTATTGATAAAGGCAACTGTACGAATATCAGTTTCATCCAGCAATTTCCCAATATCTCCCGCTGCGTTGACTAGTCCACCAGGAGTGTGAATGTCAAGCACAATTAACTGAGCACCCTGTTCCTTTGCCTCCTCTATCCCACGCTTCATAAATCCATATAAGCCTTTCTCGACCTCATGATGTACTGGAATCACATATACAGGCTTACTCTCCGCCTGTGAAACAACTGGAAAGCACACCCCCGCAACCAATAATACCAAGCCAATCCAAAAAAGCCCATAATTTTTAAACAAACTCACCACCTGTTCCTCACCTCCCTTTCCTACTATACGAATAACCAAACAAAAAAGATTCATGAAAAACGAAAAGCGGAGCCGACTGCTTAGACACGACAAGCAAATGTTGTCAAATATAAAAAAGAGATGGCAGCTATCGCCATCTCTTTTTTATGATAAATTTGCCTGAACTAGCTTATTCACTATTCCGCCGTCTGCTTTACCTTTTACTTTCGGCATGAGCGCACTCATTACTTTACCCATATCAGCTTTAGAGGAAGCATTAACTTCAGCAATCGTTTCCTGAACGATCGCTTCTAATTCTTCTTCTGAAAGTTGCTTCGGCATGTATATGTTCACGTAAGTTAGTTCAGTTTGAATTTTTGAAACCAGATCTTCACGTCCTGCTTTCTCAAACTCGTGGAGGGAGTCTTTGCGTTGTTTCACTTCGCGAGAAAGTACGGTCAATTCATCATCTTCTGTCAACTCTTTACCTGCTTTAATGCCTTCGTTTTGCAACGCAGCTTTAAGCATACGAATGACAGTCAACTTATCTTTTTCTTTGTTTTTCATCGCTTGCTTCATATCATTGTTTAAACGCTCGAGAAGACTCATTCTTACACCCTCTCTCTCTTTACCACTTACGTTTTCTAGCCGCTTCAGATTTCTTTTTACGCTTCACGCTTGGCTTTTCGTAAAATTCACGTTTTCTAAATTCTTGTAAAGTTCCAGTTTTGGAAACAGAACGTTTGAAACGACGTAGAGCTTCTTCAAGCGATTCGTTTTTACGAACAACTGTTCTTGACATTTCTCTTTCCCTCCCTCCGAACACTTACGATTACATGTTCCTTTATGGAAATTCCATGTACTAAACAATTATAATACAAGCAATTATAACGGTCAAGAAATTTTCTTTACAAAACATCGGCTAATTAATAATCAGAGTCCGATTGAAGCCCTTGAACAATCTTCACACCAGAACTTGCCCCAATTCTTGTTGCACCGACTTTAATCATATTTTCAGCATCTTCTCTACTACGAACTCCACCAGATGCTTTCACACCGATATCAGGGCCAACAGTTTTTCGCATCAGCGCGATATCTTCAACCGTCGCACCGCCCGTTGAAAAGCCTGTAGATGTTTTCACATAGTCTGCCCCTGCTTCAACAGCAAGTTCACAAGCTTTTTTCTTTTCCTCATCTGTTAACAGACAAGTTTCAATGATCACCTTCGTTAATGCTTTGCCTTTAGCGGCAGATGTAACCGCTTGAATATCTTTCAATACCGCTTCATAATCTCCAGCTTTTAAGGCGCCAATATTGATGACCATATCTACTTCTTCGGCACCGTTTTCAATCGCGTTCTTCGTCTCAAACGCCTTCACGTCGGATGTCATAGCTCCTAATGGAAAGCCAATCACTGTGCATACTTTGACTGGTGTTCCTTTTAACTGTTCACTCGCATAAGGTACCCATACTGGATTAATACACACGGAAGCAAATTCATAAGCCTTTGCTTCTTCACAAATTTTACCTACCTCTTCTTTTGTTGCATCCGCTTTTAATAATGTATGGTCAATCATTTTTGCTACTTTTTCAAATGGTTTCGTCATGAACGATTATCCTCCTTCAGATAAGTTGTCCGTACATCTCCATCTTACCATTGCCTCGATAAAATTGCGAGAATGCATGATATTGATTTCAATTGTTTTTGACTCACTTGAATAGAGCAAACAGAAAACGTTAGCATGGCCTAAAAAAAATAAAAGCCTTTCATGCAGTTAGTTATTGCACAAAAGGCGGTAAATTAATTCACTACATTTAATTCTTCTTCTAACACTCGGACAAATTGACCTTCATTGTACGGATAGCCCGCTTTCGTGACTTTCACTTTCACGATTTGACCAACCATTTCTTCAGTTGCTTCAAAAACTACTTTTAAATAATTGTCTGTATAACCAACATACAAACCTTCTTTTTCCCCTTCTTTAAAAGGCTCCTCTGGGATCACTTCAAGCACTTCTCCTTCAAAACGAGAAGCATATTCCTTCGCTAATTGATCTGAAAGAGCAATTAACCGATGAACACGTTCATTTTTCACTTCTTCATCTACTTGATCGTCCATTCTAGCAGCTGGTGTACCTGTTCGTTTTGAATATGGGAAGACATGAAGTTCGGAAAACTTATGCTCTTTAATAAAATTATACGTTTCCATAAACTCTTCTTCTGTTTCACCAGGGAAGCCAACAATAACATCTGAAGTAACAGCTAATCCTGGTAATGCTTGTTTCAAGCGGTTTAAACGATCGGCGAAATGCTCCATTGTGTATTTACGACGCATTCTTTTTAAAACGGTATTCGAACCAGATTGTAGAGGTACATGCAAATGTCTCACCACGATGTTCGAACGATCGATGACATCGATTACTTCATCCGTCAACTGACTTGCTTCAATGGAAGAAATGCGAATGCGTTTTAAGCCTTTTACTTTTTCCAAATCAGCAAGAAGCATCGCTAAATTATAATCCTTCATATCAGAACCGTATCCGCCTGTATGAATACCTGTTAACACGATTTCTTTATATCCAGCATCAACAAGCTGTTGTGCCTGACGAAGTACTTCTTGCGGATCACGAGAACGCATTAAGCCACGTGCCCATGGAATAATACAGAAGGTACAGAAATTATTGCAGCCCTCTTGAATTTTTAAAGAAGCTCGTGTGCGATCAGTGAAAGCAGGTACGTCTAACTCTTCGTACACGCGGTTTTTCATAATGTTTCCAACGCCATTAATCGGCTGACGCTCTTTTTTAAACTGCTCAATATATTCAAGCATTTTCGTTCGGTCTTGCGTTCCGACAACGACATCGACCCCTGGAATGGCCATAATTTCAGCTGGCGATGTTTGTGCATAACAACCAGTGACACAAATAACCGCATCCGGATTTTTCCGAACTGCTCGACGAATGACTTGGCGACTTTTCTTGTCTCCCGTATTCGTCACTGTACATGTATTGATGACATATACATCTGCCGTTGCTTCAAAATCGACTCTCTCGTAATTCTGGCTTTTAAAAAGCTGCCAGATCGCTTCTGTTTCATAATGGTTTACTTTACATCCAAGTGTTTGGAATGCCACTGTTGGCATTATCATCACCTCATTAGTTCAAAATGGTAGGAAATTGCAGATAAAGCGTACAGCGGAGCGGTCTCTGTTCGTAAAATTCTTGGGCCTAGCCCGCATGGAGTATAACCATGACTCCGTAATTTTTCCGCTTCCTTATCTGAAATTCCACCTTCAGGTCCAAAAACAATTAACAATCGATCACCAGGCTGCATATCTGCTAGCACTTGGTGAAACGCCTGCTTCTCTCCTTGCTTCGCTTCTTCTTCATAAGCATATAATTTAAACGGATAATCTTGTCCGATTTCAATCAATTGATCTAAACTCACCGGCTTTATCACTTTGGGCACGCGGTTACGATGAGATTGTTCAGCGGCTTCTTTAGCTATTTTAGACCAACGTTCCGTCTTTTTCTCACCCTTTTTCTCATCCCATTTCACGATGGAGCGATCCGCATGAAAAGGGACAAACAAGCTAGCTCCCAGTTCTGTTCCCTTTTGAATGACGAGTTCGAATTTATCCCCTTTCGGCAGACCGCTCGCAATGGCGATATCAACCGGCAGCTCTTTCTTATCATGAATCCATTCCACGAGAAAGGCAAGTGCATAATCATTAGAAAGGTGCTCAATTTCTACCTCTGCTGTCTCTCCATTAGGAAATACAGCATATACATGATCGCCTACTTCCATCCTCATCACTCTTGACAAATGATGAAAATCCTCTCCCTCGATTTTTATTGACTTGCCATCCTCTAACTGTTCATTTACAAAGTAGCGCTGCACGATTGTCACCCCGTCTATTTCATTTTCTTTAAAGCTGTCTCACCAACTTCTGAGACAGCTTCAAATTGATTATTTTTTCTTGGCAATAATAGCTACCCAATCTTCCATTAAAACCGTTTCTTCAATATCAAAACCAGCAGCAATGACGGCCTCTTTCACTTCATCACGCTTTTGACTAATAATCCCTGAGGAAATAAAGTAACCGCCTGGCTTCACTACTTGAGCCACTTCATCTGTAAATGACATAATAACCTCAGCTAAAATATTGGCTACCACTACATCGACCTGTTCGTCAATGCCATCTAACAAATTGTTCTTCGACACATTAACTGTTTTTTCGACACGATTCAGATGGACATTCTCTTTTGCGGACTCAACAGCGACTTCATCTAAGTCTAAGGCTGTTACTTTGTTTGCACCAAGTAGTGCCGCACCAATACTTAACACCCCTGAACCTGTGCCGACATCGACGACATGGTCGCCTAATTTGACATATCGTTCTAACGCTTGCAAACACATGACCGTTGTCGGATGCGTACCTGTCCCGAAAGCCATTCCTGGGTCCAATTCAATGATTAACTCATCGGTACTTACAGGTTTATACTCTTCCCAAGTCGGAACAATCGTAAATTTTTCAGAAATTTTCACCGGGTTATAATATTGCTTCCATGCGGTCGCCCAATCTTCTTCATTGACTTCAATCAACGTCATCACGTTTTGACCGATGTCAATATTATATTCGACAAGGCTCTTAATCGATTGAGCAATCCCTTCTGCGGTTTCAGCCAGAAAACTGTTCACAGGTAAATACGCTTTAACGATTACACCTTCTTCAGGATAGTCATCGGGATTTAGCTGATAAATTTCACCAAATTGATCCTCACGCTCTCTCTTTAATTCAAAAGGATCTTCAATGACAACTCCGCTCGCACCCGCTTCATGCAAAATATTAGAAATAGGCTCTACTGCTTCGTTTGTTGTTTGAATGCTAATCTCCGACCACTTCATCTGTTGCCAGCTCCATTCTTTATTAGTCACGCTTTAGAGCGCGTTTTACTTTATCAAAAAAGCCCGCTTGTTGCTCATCTAGCATTTCACCGCTTACTTCCGCAAATTCTCGCAGCAAGTTTTTCTGTTTTTCATTTAATTTCGTCGGGGTGACTACTTTCACCCTAATATGCTGATCCCCTGTACCATATCCGCGAACATTCGGCACACCTTTGCCACGCAGACGGAATTTGGTTCCCGTTTGTGTTCCTGCTGGTACCTTCAGCTTAATTTTCCCATGAATGGTTGGCACTTCGATCTCATCACCAAGTGAAGCTTGAACAAATGTGATTGGAATTTCACAATAAATATCGTCGCCATCTCTCTCAAACAATTCGTGTGGAAGAACACGGAAAACGATAAATAAATCTCCGGCGGGACCTCCGTTCACACCTGGCTCTCCTTGACCAGACACACGAAGTTGTTGACCATCATCAATCCCAGCTGGTATTTTCACATGGATTTTCTTCATTTTCGTGACAGTTCCATCGCCGCCGCATGTCGAGCATTTTTCCTTAATCATCTTACCTGTACCACTACAATATGGGCAAGCACGACGATTAACGATACGACCAAATGGCGTATTTTGCTCTACGTTTAACTGACCCGAACCATGACAATGAGAGCAAGTTTCTAGATCTGTACCAGGTTTCGCACCCGTACCTGTACATGTTCCACAAGTTTCCTCTTTCGGAATTTCAATATCTGTCTCTTTCCCAAAAACCGCTTCTTCAAATTTGATCGTCATCGTATATTGTAAGTCTGCTCCTTGACGCGGAGCATTCGGATCTCTCCTACGACCGCCGCCGCCACCGCCAAAGAACGTGCTAAAAATATCTTCAAATCCTCCGAAACCACCGAAGTCTGCTCCACCAAACCCTTGATTTGGATCGGTATGACCAAATTGATCATACTGCGCTCGTTTTTGATCATCACTTAAAATTTCATAGGCTTCTTTTACTTCTTTAAATTTTTCGTCGGCTCCCGCTTCTTTATTAATATCTGGATGATACTTTTTTGAGAGCTTGCGATATGCTTTTTTGATTTCTTCCTTTGAGGCGCTTTTCTCGACGCCAAGCACTTCATAATAATCTCGTTTACTCATCACTTTCCACTCCCCGATTCCTTTTCACATAAGGGCTATTTTAACATAGTTGCTCCTTAATAGTGAATAGTTAATACCGATCCATTTTTTCACCTAATCATGAAAAAAGTCAAAGTCAAGGAACCCCTGACTTTGACTTTAGCTGCCTAGCGAAAAGGCTAAAGCTTGTGATTATTTATCGTCGTTTACTTCTTCAAATTCAGCATCGACGACGTCATCACCTTTTTGTCCGCCTTGTGCCTGTCCTTCTTGCGCCTGGGCTTGCTTGGCTGCTTCTTCATACAGTTTCATGGACAAGTTTTGCACAATTTCAGATAGCGCATCTTTTTTCGTACGAATGTCTTCAAGTTCGTTTTTCTCAATTGCTGCTTTCAACGCTTCTTTCGCGTCTTCTGCTTTCTTCACTTCTTCAGCATCTACTTTGCCTTCAAGTTCTTTTAATGTTTTTTCTGTTGTGAAGACTAATTGGTCAGCTTCATTGCGAAGTTCTACTTCTTCTTTTAGTTTTTTATCCGCTTCTGCATTTTCTTCTGCTTCTTTCACCATGCGATCAATCTCGTCATCAGAAAGACCTGAAGAAGATTTAATCGTGATGTTTTGTTGTTTGCCAGTGCCCATATCTTTCGCACTAACGTTGACGATACCATTTTTGTCGATATCAAATGTTACTTCAATTTGTGGAATACCACGTGGTGCTGGTGGGATATCTGCTAATTGGAAGCGACCTAATGTTTTGTTTGCAGACGCCATCGAGCGTTCCCCTTGAAGCACATGAATATCAACAGCTGTTTGACTATCAGCAGCTGTAGAGAACACTTGTGATTTTGATGTTGGAATCGTTGTATTACGATCGATCAACTTCGTAAATACGCCGCCCATTGTTTCAATACCTAAAGATAGTGGAGTTACATCTAAAAGAACAACGTCTTTTACATCTCCTGTTAATACTCCACCTTGAACAGCAGCACCCATTGCTACTACTTCATCTGGGTTTACCCCTTTATGAGGCTCTTTACCCGTTGCTTTACGAATTGCTTCTTGAACAGCTGGAATACGTGTTGATCCACCAACTAAAATGATTTTATCAAGCTCAGAAGCAGACATACCTGCATCTTGAAGTGCTTGACGTACAGGTCCCATTGTGCGCTCAACAAGGTTCGCTGAAAGCTCTTCAAACTTCGCACGGCTTAATGTTAATTCTAAGTGAAGCGGACCAGCTTCACCTGCTGTGATAAACGGTAAAGAAATCTGTGTAGAAGTCACACCTGAAAGGTCTTTTTTCGCTTTTTCAGCTGCGTCTTTTAAACGTTGCATCGCCATTTTATCTTGAGATAAGTCGATGCCGTTTTCTTTTTTGAATTCTTGTACTAAGTAATCGATAATCACTTGGTCAAAGTCGTCTCCACCTAGGCGATTGTCACCCGCTGTAGAACGAACTTCAAACACGCCATCACCCAGCTCTAAAATCGATACGTCAAATGTACCACCGCCAAGGTCGTATACAAGAATTGTTTGATCCTCATCCATTTTATCCATACCGTACGCAAGAGCCGCAGCTGTCGGTTCGTTAATAATACGCTCTACTTCAAGGCCAGCGATTTTACCAGCATCTTTAGTTGCTTGACGCTCAGCATCATTAAAGTAAGCAGGAACAGTAATAACTGCTTTTTCTACTTTTTCCCCTAAATATTCTTCTGCATAAGATTTTAAATGTTGAAGAACCATTGCAGAAATTTCTTGAGGAGAATACTCTTTTCCTTCAATTGTTTCTTTATGAGTCGTACCCATATGACGTTTAATCGAAATGATTGTGTTTGGATTTGTAATAGCTTGACGCTTCGCTACTTCCCCTACTTGCCGTTCACCATTTTTAAATGCCACAACAGATGGTGTTGTACGATTGCCTTCTGGGTTAGGAATAACTTTTGCTTCTCCCCCTTCAAGAACCGCCACACATGAGTTCGTTGTACCTAAGTCGATACCGATAATTTTGCTCATTTGTACTACCTCCCTGAAAAATATATGTAATGATTTATTGATTAACTTTGACCATTGATGGACGAATGACACGGTCTTTTAATTTATATCCCTTTTGAAACTCTTCCACCACGATATTTGATCCGTAGTTTTCATCATTATCTGTCATAACCGCTTGATGAATATGCGGATCAAATTCATTGCCAACAGCTTCGATCACTTCGACGCCTTCTTTTTCTAATGCCGTGAGCAATCCTTTGTAAACCATGTCCATCCCTTGAAGAACGGATTGAGTCTGCTCGTTCATTGCTTCGACTTTAAGCGCACGCTCAAAGTTATCTAACAATGGAAGCAAGTCAGAAATTAAATTTTGTGCACGATATTTATCAGCCGCTTCACGCTCGATTTGCGTACGACGACGGAAATTATCAAAATCTGCACGCAGACGTAAATAAGAATTCTCTGCCTCTTCTAATTTTTGTTCTAATTCATTTATTTTGTCAAAAGAAGCTTCTTCTTCTGTTACAGGCTGATCGTCAGTTTGTTCTAACCCTTCTTCATGTAGTTGCTTATCTTCTGCCATTGGTTTCACCTCCTTCAAAGTTTTTCCTAATGATTCGACCTTTATATTATACACAGAAAGAGAAGGAAGTCAGCAATAACTTCCATGCTTATACTAAGCATCATCTTCCTATCCAAAAGGTCAAAGAAATTCGTTAAATGAGATATTGAGCTAAGCCGCTATCACCTAACTCTGCTTCATCTATTAGATTTAACTTTCATACAACTTCGTCAACGCTTTTGTCATATCATGACTTAAAAAATCGACAAGGGTGATCACCCGCGAGTATTCCATTCGCGTCGGTCCAAGTATGGCAATTGTCCCCACTTGCTCTTCTCCAACAGAATAGGAAGCGGTTATTAAGCTGCAATGCTCCATTGCCTCATTATTATTTTCTTTTCCTATCTTTACTTGAATGCCGGTTGGAATATCGCTAATTAATTTATAAATGCCTTCTTCCTGTTCAATCATATTCATCACTTGACGAATTTTCGCAATATCATGGAACTCTGGCTGATTGAGCATATTCGTTTTGCCACCAAAAAATAATTTTTCTGTGGTTGGCAAGTCAACAGCATCAGCAAACATAGTTAACATCGCTTCATAATTATAAATATGCTGCTGCATCAGAACAACAATTTCTTTATACAGCTTATCATGTAAGTTAGAAAGAGGAATGCCGACCAATCGTTCGTTCAAAATATTCACCATTTTTTCAATATCTGAAGCATCCACACTTTCAGGAAGTGTGAACGTTCGATTTTCGACATGCCCGGTATCCGTCACAATAATAGCAATCGCTGTGTCTTTACTTAAAGGAACAATTTGTAACCTCTTTACTTTATTATCTTTAATTTCAGGTCCTAATACAATCGCTGTGTAATTCGTCAACTCCGATAAAATTTTCGCCGACTTTTGCACCACTTTTTCTAATTCATACATTCGTTCAGAAAAGATGGAGTGAATCGTTTGCACTTCTTTTCGATTGAGCTGTTCAGGTTGTAACAGGTAATCGACATAATAACGATATCCTTTTTCTGAAGGCACTCTACCTGAGGAGGTGTGAGTTTTCTCTAAATAACCAAGCTCCTCAAGTTCAGCCATCTCATTGCGAATGGTCGCTGAACTGTAAGACACTCTTTCTTTTTCAACTAAGCTGCGAGAGCCAATCGGCTGTGCAGATTGAATAAAGTCATCAATGATTACTTGTAAGATGAAAAGCTGACGATCTGTTAACAACGTTCATCACCTCTATTAGCACTCTCTCTTTGCGAGTGCTAAATCTATAAATAAATTATCAAAATCAATGCCTATTGTCAATGAACATGCTCATGTTGTTGATGATCATTCGATGGATAATAAAAACGACTGAAATACTTCGTTGCCAAGTAACTTCCCTTCATCAGTCAAGCGAATCATTTCATTGTTTTCAATGATCAGCAACCCTCTTGCTGTCATATCAGCGAGAGGTTGTTTAAATAGCTCAAGCGGGGAACATTCATATTTTTGACTAAACTGCGTAACGGATACCCCTGCCATTTTCCGAAGACCAAGGAACATTTCTTCTTCCATCTTTTCATTTTTCGACACTTGATGGGCCGATAAAACTGGGAGTTGCCCATTCATCAGTGGCTCGGTATATTTTTTCAATGGTCCATGATTGGCTGTTCTAACGCCATTTACATACCCATGCGATCCAGCTCCGAAGCCATAATACTGTTCATTGTTCCAATACACGAGATTATGACGACTTTCAAACCCTGACTTGGCAAAGTTACTGATTTCGTATTGTGTCAGTCCATGAGTAGACATTTGTTCCATCAACTCTCGATACATCGCCGCCTCTGTTTCTATTTTAGGAAGAGGCAATTGATCTTTTCTCATTAAATTATAAAAGACCGTCTTCGGTTCAATAATCAGCGAATAGCCTGAATAATGCGGGAGGCCTAGACTTAATGCAATCCGCAATGTGTCACGAAAATTTTCGATCGTTTGATTAGGTAAGGCATAAATTAAATCAATGCTAATATTTTCAAACCCAATGGCTTGAGCACGTTCAATGGTCGTAAATACATCCTGACCTTTATGCGTGCGGCCAATAGATGCCAATAATTCGTCATCAAAGGACTGCACACCAATACTTAAGCGATTCACACCATACTCTTTTAACACTTTCAGCTTATCCTCGGTTAAATCTCCCGGATTGGCTTCAAAAGTGAACTCTCCCTCTGTAAATGGGAGAATCTCTCGAATGGATCGACAAAGAATGTCCAATTGCTCGGCACTTAAAGCCGTTGGGGTACCGCCACCAACAAAAATGGTGTCTAGATGAGTCGTTGGGGCTTGTTCCTTCATCAGTGTCATTTCAGCTACAAGTGCTGCTAAATACTCCTCAACCGGCTGATTCTTCATAAACACTTTATTAAAATCGCAATAATGACAAATTTGATGACAAAAAGGGATATGAATATAAGCGGAACGTATCATTAAAAAACTCCTCTAACATAACAAGAAAAAGGGTCAGCTGTTACGCTTTCCCTTTCCCTCATCAATTATTTATTTGGTTCGTCCATTTTCAAAACAGCCATGAAAGCTTCTTGCGGCACTTCAACAGATCCAACTTGCTTCATCCGCTTCTTACCTTCTTTCTGCTTCTCAAGCAACTTACGTTTACGGGAAATATCCCCACCGTAACATTTAGCTAATACATTTTTTCCCATGGACTTGATCGTTGAACGCGCAACAATTTTTTGACCAATCGCCGCTTGAACAGGTACCTCAAACTGCTGTCTTGGGATCAATTCCTTCAGCTTCTCTACAATGACTTTTCCGCGCTCATAAGCAAAGTCACGATGAACGATAAAGCTTAACGCATCGACCTTTTCAGCATTTAATAAAATATCCATTTTCACAAGCTTCGACGGCTTATAGCCAATAAGCTCATAATCAAATGAAGCATAGCCTTTTGTATTAGACTTCAGCTGATCGAAGAAATCATAAACGATTTCCGACAGCGGAATTTCATACACAACATTCACGCGAATTTCATCCATATATTGCATATCGATGAAGATTCCTCGTTTTCCTTGTGCCAGTTCCATTACCGCTCCAACATAATCATTTGGTACCATAATAGACGCTTTTACATAAGGCTCTTCTACGCTATCAATTTTTTGTGGGTCAGGCATATTAGACGGGTTGTCGACAGCGACTTCCTCACCGTTTGTCATTTTTACTTGATAAATAACGCTTGGCGCTGTCGTAATTAAATCAATTTTAAATTCACGTTCGATACGCTCCTGAATAATTTCCATATGGAGCAAGCCTAAGAAACCACAACGGAAACCAAAGCCTAAAGCTTGTGATGTTTCCGGCTCGAACTGTAGGGCAGAATCATTTAACTCAAGCTTTTCAAGTGCATCTCTCAAATCGTTAAATTTGGAAGAATCAATTGGGTATAATCCACAGTACACCATTGGGTTCAGCTTTCGATATCCAGGTAAAGCTTCTTGTGCCGGATTTTTCGCTGAAGTGATCGTATCCCCAACACTTGTATCTCCCACATTTTTAATAGCAGCTGTTAAAAAGCCTACGTCACCGACTGTTAGTTCATCACGAGCAGTCGTTTTCGGCGTAAACACTCCAACCTCTGTCACATCAAATTCTTTTCCAGTCGACATCATTTTAATTCGATCGCCTACTTTGACCGTTCCATCAACAATACGAATGTAAGCGACAACTCCTCGATACGCATCAAACATCGAGTCAAAAATAAGCGCTTTTAATGGAGCTGATGGATCTCCCTGTGGAGCTGGTACCTTTTCGACAATTTGCTCTAATATCTCTTCAATCCCGATTCCCGCTTTTGCGGAAGCAAGCACTGCCTCTGAAGCATCAAGACCAATGACGTCTTCCACCTCTTGACGTACGCGCTCTGGTTCCGCTGCTGGCAAGTCGATTTTATTAATAACCGGAAGGATTTCCAAGTCATTATCTAGGGCAAGATACACATTCGCTAACGTTTGTGCTTCAATCCCTTGAGCGGCGTCGACAACTAAAATCGCCCCTTCACAGGCAGCTAAACTTCGAGATACTTCATACGTAAAGTCGACGTGTCCCGGTGTATCAATTAAGTGAAAAATATATTCTTCTCCATCTTTTTCCTTATATGTTAATTGGACTGCATTTAATTTAATCGTAATGCCGCGCTCTCTCTCTAAATCCATCGAATCAAGCAGCTGGCTTTTCATTTCACGAGCAGTCAACGCCTGAGTTTTCTCTAAAATTCGGTCTGCTAACGTAGACTTCCCATGATCAATATGAGCAATAATCGAGAAGTTTCGAATACGCTCTTGTCTCTTTAATCTCTCTTCATGATTCATACTTTCACCTTCTCCTGTTAGTCGGCACAATTACACTAGCATTGATTATATCAGCCCCAAAAGCAAATGACAACGAAAAGCGGAAGGCGCTGTTTAGCGACGTATGGACTGGAGCGAGCCGATCGAGATAAAGGAAACACGATGAACGTTAGTGAATCGATGTTGACTTATCGCAAGGAGGAGGGCGGAAGTACACTAGTCGCTAGCGCCTGGAGCTGGACAATGCGAAAAGCGGAAGGCGCTTGTTCAGCGACGTATGGACTGGAGTGAGCCGATCGAGATAAAGGAAACACGATGAACGTTAGTGAATCGATGTTGACTTATCGCAAGGAGGAGGGCGGAAGTACACTAGTCGCTAGCGCCTGGAGCTGGACAATGCGAAAAGCGGAAGGCGCTTGTTCAGCGACGTATGGACTGGAGCCATCCGATCGAGATAAAGGAAACACGATGAACGTTAGTGAATCGATGTTGACTTATCGCAAGGAGGAGGGCGGAAGTACACTAGTCGCTAGCGCCTGGAGCTGGACAATGCGAAAAGCGGAAGGCGCTTGTTCAGCGACGTATGGACTGGAGCCATCCGATCGAGATAAAGGAAACACGATGAACGTTAGTGAATCGATGTTGACTTATCGCAAGGAGGAGGGCGGAAGTACACTAGTCGCTAGCGCCTGGAGCTGGACAATGCGAAAAGCGGAAGCAGCCGTTTAGACTCGGCAGACATAAGATGGACCGCTGAAGTGGCGTTCTTTGCCACACAGGCGGGACGGCTTATGTCCGAGAGTCTGGCTGCTGGAGCTGGACAACGAAAAACAGAAAAACCCGCCTAATCATCGAAAGCGGGTTGGCGAGTCTTTATCCATCGAATATTGTGGTTGTCACCACGGTCACCGTTTCAGCAATGGATTGACCAAAAGCAGAAAATAGATTGATCGCTCCTTCTTCTTCTAGCTTAGCTTGTTTTTCTGCTAAATCTTGCTGTGCGACATCTCGATCTATCCAAGTTTGTGGACGATCGACATGGAGAGCCACCTCTCTGTCATTGACTGGCTCTTTTTCCTCGTTATCTTGAAAGATGCCAATCAACATTCCTAAAAAAAATACGGAAGTCACTAAATAAATTTTTAGCAAAAAGGCTTTCATTTTTCTTCCTTTCTAATCGGCAGGGCCTTGAACCGCTTCAGCTTCCCAGTAATATTCCGCAAACACATCGGCAAAAGCATTAGCCGTCCGATTTAATTCTTCATAAGTATTATCCACTCCTCCAAATTCGAGAAGTAACGCATTTTCGGACAAATCCTGATTGTATTTTCCATTTGTCTTTTTACCTCGTTTTAAAATAACTCCCCTTGAAAGTCCTTTATATTTTTGTTCGATGCGATTATGCAATTCTGTTGCTAGCTTAACGTTTTTCTCATAATTCGCATGCTCCCCACCGATCACAAAGAATAACTTGGCATAACTTTCTCCGTTGATCGTTGTTGTCGTTACTTGTTTCCGCTGTGAATCGCGGTGAATATCAATGAAATATTGCAAATCTTGATTATTGGTCTGTGCTGAAGTAACAACCTCACGTGATTGTTGATAAGATTGATTGTAGCCTCTTCCTAACTGTTCAAGCTTTGCAACTATATCTGTTTTATCAATCGCTGTTCCAATACCTTTGTGTTCAAGAGCAACTTTTATCATTTCGCCTACTTTTGTCACATTCACCGAAGAATGTTGGGCCGAATCTGGAGAAGAAACACCTGCAAGCAACGGTAAATACGACTCTCTTGTATGTGTAAAATACATGAACACTCGTTCTTTCCCATTTGTTGTCATTGTTGGTGGCGAACTCAGCTTATCCTTCTTAATGTCTGGAGGATTCTTAGCAAGCGGTGCATCATTTTGCTTTTCTAACACTTCACCTGACGGCCCAGATTCAATCGGCATATTCAAATAGTTCGTTCCTTCTCCTGCTACTAAAATTTGTCCGTCATAAATAGAAAACCCCGGTACTTCCCTACTTAAAAAGCTCCTTGGATCTTGGAAACGAACATTGGTAGCATACCTAAAAGCTATTTCGCCTAATGAAGGTGGTTTCACATTTCTAGGTGCATACGTAGTGAACATTCTATTCTCTAACGTATACAAGTAGTAAAGCGCTTCACCTTTCACATGCTCTGTTGCTTCATTGACGGAATGAGAAGAAATTCGATAATTATAAGCTAGAGAGGTCAATAATCCGACAACTGAAAAAAGTGAAAGGAGAGAGATCGTTAACAACATCATACCCTTTAAGATCGTTGACAAGTTGATAGACAAAATATAATTCGGCTGCGTCCCCTTCATTGCTCCACCCTTTCTACTAAAGTCTTGTACTATACGTATGACAATAGAGAAAGAAGCAGAACCAATAGTTTACTTCGTGAAAAAGCCGGCATTTTGCTGATCAATCGCTGGATGAAGAGCCGCATTTAAGCTGTTCGCCAAAAGATTCGCTGTGTCTTCCATAAATAAATCAATTTCTTTTGGTGTGACCATTAAATTATGACCTAGTGGTGCTAGCACTTCATGAATAAGTTGCCGCTTTTCTTCTTCTTGCAGCACACCAATCATTCCGAGAAAGGAACGTCGTTTTTCTTCATTCGGAAGGTGCTCATCCGTTAGCTTCTCACGCTTTCCAAACGAAAATCCCCCTGGAGCCAAAGCGCTTGATGGTCGTTTTCCCTCAGTTATTTCTTTTCCTAAATGCTTCAAAATATAGTCAATCGTATCACTCGTAATCGATACGGCATCAACAACCGTCGGCACCCCAATCGCAATCACTGGAATCCCTAACGTTTTCTCACTAATTTCTTTTCGCTTATTCCCTACACCTGCCCCGGGATGTATCCCACTATCTGATACTTGCACTGTGGCATTTACTCGTTCGATGGAGCGTGAAGCGAGGGCATCTACGACAATGATAAAATCAGGCTTTGACCTTTCCACGACCCCAAAAACGATATCGCTTGTCTCAATTCCCGTCATCCCCATTACACCAGGCACGAGAGAACTAACCGGCCGATATCCTTCCTCGACGTTTTCAGGCTGAAGCTCAAACAAATGCCTCGTCACCATCACAGAGCTACAGACGAGTGGACCAAGAGCATCTGGAGTCACATCGCTGTTACCAAGTCCAACAACTAAGCAACTAGCTCCTTCTTGGATCCCCTTCTGTTTTAAAAAATCCGATAACTCAGCGGCTAATACTTTTTCTACTTCATGCTGATGAGTCGTATCATGACTTCGAATCCCTTGAGATTCCACCGTCAAATACTGCCCCACTTTTTTCCCTGTTGTTTTCTCCCCTTCTTCATCAATCGTCACATTGGTAATCTTGATACCGTCCACTTCTCGTTCTTCTGTCCACACACCTGGTAATTCCTCGATTTGACCTTGTCGCTCTTGCGCCATGACCCTTGCTTCAACCGCCAAATCGGTTCGAACCTGGTAAACATCTAAATTAATTGACTTCTCTTCCATCGAAGTGATCTCCCTTCCATTCATGTTATTTTTCAGTTTACCCGACTGTGTAAAAGTTCATTCCTTGACACAAAATCCGAATGTAAGTATTGCAATCTAGCGCCTCGTTTGATAGAATAACTTTTGTTCTTTAATTGTGAAAATCGAGCAATAAATAGAATCTCGATCGTTTTAGGAGGTGACAGGAATGCCAAATATTAAATCTGCCATCAAACGCGTAAAAACTATTCAAAAACGTACTGAGCAAAACTCTCAAGTGAAATCAGCTATGCGTACAGCTGTAAAGAAATTTGAAGTAGCGGTTGCTAACAACGAAGATAACGCGAAAGTACTTTTAACTGAAGCAGTAAGCAGCCTTGATAAAGCAGCAGCAAAAGGATTAATCCACAAAAACACTGCTAACCGTACAAAAGGCCGTCTTATGAAAAAGCTAAACGCTTAATAGCAAAAAGGGTTCGTCTCAACACTTATGAGACGAACCCTTTTCTGCACCGAAAGCGAAGCAACAGGTGCAAAAAAACTAATTTAGAAGGAGATGTCCCAAAAGTTTGCGACGCACACTTTTGGGACATCTCCTTCTTATTATTTACACTTTGTCATTATTCCTTGTAATTGAAATAAAAACATTTCAATAATCATCTCTTTTGCCATCCCGCTTGATTTCATTTGCAAATCACTATCCGCCAGCTTCTTGATAATATAAACAAGCTGTTCATCTGTGAAATTCCGTGCTTGCCCAGCTGCTAGCTTGACCCGAAAAGGGTGTACCTTCAAAAAGCCCGCTATTTGCTGCTGTCCATACCCTTTTCTTGACAATTCTTTCGTCTGATAAATAAGACGAAATTGCGAGGCAATCAACGAAAGAATTTTAATCGGCTCCTCATTTAACTTCAGTAAATCATAATAAATTCGAAACGCTTCTTCTATTTTTCCTGTAACAATCCGATCCACTAGTGAAAAAATGTCTTGCTCAAGTGATCGAGCGGTCAGCTTGTCTACCATCTCCTTTGTAATCCGTTTCTTTCCTTGTGCATAAAGCGATAACTTATCGAGTTCTGACGTCAACATCATTAAATTTGTACCAGCAAGCGCTAGTAAATGCTCAAGTGCTTCTTCATCCATTTCAACATGATGGCTTTTCGCTCGGTCTCGAAGCCACCCTTTCAATTCTTTTTCACCAAGCTTTTTTGCTTCTAGTACGGCAGCTTCTTTTTTTAATAGTTTCGTTAGCTTCTTTCGCTCATCTAGCTTTTCATAGGGGGCTAGCAACACTAGAATCGTATACGGAGCCGGGTCTTTTATGTACTGCTCAAACTTCTGCAAATTATGCTCGACCTTTTCTTTCGTTCGTTCAGCCGTCAAAAACGTCGGATGATTTAAAAACACAACTTTCCTTTCTCCCATAAATGGAAACGTTTCTGCTTCCTCTAAAGCTGTCTCCACAGATGTTTCCTCTAAATCATATAGGGCGAAGTTAAAATCCATCTCCTCTTCCGTCAACGCGTTGGCAATCAGCTTTTGCTTCGTTTCATTGATTAAAAAATCTTCTTTTCCATATAATAAATAAACAGAGGCAAACTGTTTTTGTTCAATTTCTTTCCAAATTGGTATCAAGGGCTTTTTCTCTCCATTTTCGTTTGATACTATTTATGTTAAAAAAGCCTGATCCATTTGACAAGGGGAAACTGATCCAGGAGCCTCCCCTTGAGATCTATATGAACGCCAACAATGATGTCCCGGAAACAGCTTTGCTGACGGTGATCGCGTCTTACTTGTATTTTCACCGAATTTGTGAAATTTATCGAAGTTAACTCTTGTCAGCACAGGAAATTGTCAAGAGAAGTCTAGATTTTTCAGAAATGATCGTCTATACTAGAATGGAAATAGGAGGGGTAGTTGTGAACGAATTTGAAAAAAATGTCCAATCAAAGCGTAATGACGCAGTAGATTCCGGTGTTGGATTTATCGTTTCTTTCGGTTTCTTTGCTACAATGTTTATTATTGCAACAGCTATCAAAATGATCGGATAACTTTGTGTGAGAAGCTCGCCACTCGGCGAGCTTCTTTCTTTTATTTTACGGAATACATGTAGAAAATGTGCCTTGCCTGCCACGAAAAGTATAAGTAATCTCTCCGTGAAGATCCGTTCTCCATATTTTCACTTGATGCTCATGAAGCCGCTGAACCACTTCTCGATGTGGATGTCCATAACGATTTTTTCTGCCGACAGAGATAATACCATATTCAGGCGTCGTTTCAGCGACAAATTCCTCAGCTGTCGATGTTTTACTTCCATGATGGCCGAGTTTGACAAAATCAACATCCATATCGAAGCGATCCACCATCTTTTTTTCCGCATGGACCTCGGCATCCCCAGTAAATAACCACTTTTTCCCGCCTATTTGAGCATATAATACAAGGGAATCATCATTGCCTTCATATTGATCATCTTCCGGCGATAAAAATTGAAAAAAAGACTCTTCAGCTTGCCAGCTCTCTTTAAATGTGCCGTAGCGAACAGGAACATGAAACCTCTTCGCTTGTTCGATCGTTTGTTGCATCACTGGTTTCACCTCAGAGCCTGGACTAATAATCACTTCTTTTATCTCCATGTAAGGAAACAGTTCGGTCGCTGAACCAATATGATCATAATCACTATGGGTTAAAATGAGCTTATCAATTCGAGTGATGCCCATACTTTTAAAATAAGGTAACAACACATCTTCACCAATGGTAAAATCCCTTCTTTGCTTCTGCCACTCCTCTTTATGAAAGGGAAGTACTCCTCCTGTATCAATCAAATAATTCCCTTGATTAAAGGGCAATTTAATGAATGTTGCATCCCCTTGGCCAATATCAATAAACGTCACCTCTCCTTTTGGCGAATACGTTTGTGCGATGATTTGAGCACTCACTGCAAAGGTCAGCATCAAAAATACCGGCTGTAACCTTTTCGATTTTTCCCAATACAAAAAGGCAACAAGACCAATACAAAAGGAACACACGAAAAAGAGAGGCATCGGACGACCTGTCACAACAACAGCAAACGGCCATGCACTCACTTTCATCGCTGCCTCGTCCACCCGACTTAACATCTCACCTAATGGCGACAAAAGGGACAATATAGGCGGAAACGTAAAACTAAGAATATAAATCACAAGAAGACAAGGTAAAAGGAGAAAAGAATAAAAAGGAACAAAAAACAAGTTCGCGACAAACGAATAAATCGAGATTT